>UQAX01000048.1 GCA_900539145.1 uncultured Blautia sp. | reverse complement strand
AAGCGAACTGTCAAAACTAAACATAGAGTAAAACGCTTGCATCTATCATTTTGGTGCAAGCGTGATTCATGGGCAGCGTAGCAATATTTTGCGCTTACCTTGTTACTGCTCCCATTCCGGCGATTACTGCGTCGCCATATCTATTTGCAGCTCTGTTAATCAATGCAATAGACAAACTAGTAAGAAGCTGAAAAGTTAATGTAGGAACACCAATTTTTAATATTTCTACCATAATTTCTTTTTTGGGTGCAAATTCTTTAAGGCTGAATGAAAAAGCACTTTTCTTTCTAAGAACATAAGACAAGTAAACAATGGTAGAAACTATTTGTGAAATCGCTGTCGCAATAGCAGCCCCCGCTACACCCATATTAAGCGTATAAATAAAAATAGGGTCTAAAACGATATTGATTACTGCACCTAAAAGCAAAGCGCACATAGTTGTTTTTGCTGCACCCTCGCTTGCAAAAATATTGTTCATAGTGACATTGAATACATTAAAAATGCAGGAAATTACATAAATTCTTGCATACGTCAGAGCATAAGGCATAATAGTGTCCGTTGCTCCTAAAAGTGACAAAATCGGCTCCAAAAAGATAATTGCAAGAACAATTAAAATAGCTCCTACAAAAACACTTCCATATAGGGCTGTACTTGCAACCTTATTAGCGGTGCTTTTATCGCCTTTTCCTAATAATCTTGAAAGATAGGACGCTGCTCCGTTACCAAACATTAAGCCAAGTCCAACTACAACCTGCCCTAATGGAAAAACAATAGATATTGCTCCCATAGGACTTTCTCCCAATCCACCGACAAAATAAGCGTCCACTAAATTGTAAAGCGCATTTATCAGCATACCAATCATAATTGGGACACCTAATGCCATTAACGCTTTGGGGATAGGTGCGCTTCCTAAAAGTTCCATTTTGCTATTACGTTCATTCATTGTAGTAAAAGCTCCTTTCAATTAAATATAAATTATAGTAGTATAAATTATAATTTCATCGTAAAATACTACTATAATTTATAGCAGTTGTCAATAGAAGCCTCACAATAGTCTTGACAATAGGGATAAAATACTATAAATTACAGTATATGCTTTTGATTTATTTTATTTGTAGTCTGTAAAATATGGAGAGGTAAAATATGATGGCAACGATTGATTTGATAGTTTTAGGAATATTAAAAAAAGAACCTATGGGGGCATACGATATCCAAAAGTTAGTAGAATATCGAAATATATCGAAATGGGTAAAAATCAGTACCCCGTCTATTTATAAAAAAGTTATTCAACTGGAAAAAAAGGGACTTATTAAAGGAGAAGTCGTAAAAGAGGGAAAAATGCCCGAGAAATCAGTGTATACTTTAACGGAAACGGGAGAAAAAGAGTTTGAAAAGTTGATGTTAGAGATTGCAGGGAAGCCCATACATCTTTTTTTGGACTTTAATGCTGTAATTGTAAATTTAGACAGTCTATCTCCCAAAATGCAAAAAGAATGTATCAACAAAATTAAAGAAAATATAGGTATTCTTAAAATGTACTTAGCACAAAATCTGCAAGAAAAAGAAAATATACCGGAAATACCCAAAACAGGAATAGCTGTTTTAAAGCAACAAATGGTTTTAGTTAATACAATCGAAGAATGGATTTCATCATTAGAAGAAACTTTTTAACCATTAACTGCAATAAGACCACGGAAATTCAACAGGCGATGTCTGTTAAATTCCATGGTCTTATTATTTAATATGCAAGTCAAAATAGAAAATTTCCACATTACTCCTAAATGTTCTATGTTAGTAAAATAACCCGTTTTTAAGTTCTACTATTGCTTATACTACATATTTACAACTTGTTTCTCAAATTCTTCCTCTGACTCTACAAAACAATATGGTTCATATTCTCCATAAGCAGATGGTCTGCTAATTGTTACAAGCTGAATATCCTCATATCCTATTTTTTCAATCAGCTTTCTTTTAAAATCTGCTAAATGCTGACCATGAGTAGTCTGCAATGCTAGACTCCCTGTACTATCAAATCTTTTTGCAATTAAATAACACATGGTTCAACACCTCCTTAAACTCTTTTTCTGATTTTATTATACCAGCTTCATATGCGTTCCTCAAAGAGCATCCAACGCTATCAGCATAATTTTTCTTATATACATACTTATGCAACCAATTGTTCAACTGTCTGTCATAATAGGTATTATATTGTATCTCAATTGGGTAATGAAAATTACTCAGCTGAAAATAAACATGAACACCATGATAACCATCATCATGGGATTTCCCTTTAGACATATCTGCTATACGTATATATTTCGAAGAATTCAGTGCTAATACTTCTTCATAATCGTCACACAAAGTACGAAAACCAAGCATATCATTAAACACCTTACCCATTTGATGGTCCGGATAATATCTCTCGTATTTTAATCGTGCAGACTGTAAACTCTTAATGCGATAATCAATTGTAATATCATGTAAACACTCGCTCATATCATACCACGCATTAACATATCCCAGTTCTTCAAATAAACTCTCCTTTTCAAAATAATGAAGATTTCTTTTTAGATTAATCCCTAATTTTGAGCAAAAAGAAAGTTTTTCCAACATTTCTAAAGATATCCCATCTTTTTTCAAAACCTCTGACAAAACATCCTCTCCCATCAAACAGAATTCATGAGAACCAAAATCTCATTTTTTATCTCTCGACATAATCATCAAAAGAATACCACTTTCAAACTCCACATACGCTGTATCTTCCTGTATTTCATTACTAATACCTATACCATCATCATTTGTCATGGTATATTTCAAAAGAGGGTATTTAAAGCCTTTTAATGTAATTCCTTCCACCTTTTCACTCATTGCCAGAAAAGAAATATATTTCCCAAAGCTGTCCTGTTTTTTTACAGAAAAGGAACTGTCCCACACAGTAATGACATTCTGACTATCAATAATCCACGCTTTTGCTCCATATTTTAAAGGCACTTGTAAAGACTGCAAATTTCCCATATAATGGTCTAATCTTCCTCCTGTTGCCCCTAACAGGAAAATCCTCTTGCTCCCCAGCTTTAACGCCAGTTCCAGACCTATTCTTGCATCTGTGGCATCTTTCTCCGGCTTATATCGCTGCACCGGAATTTTCTTCTGGTTTTCATAGAAATCCAGTACCTTTTTATCAATGCTGTCAAAATCCCCCAGAATATACTGAGGATAAATCTGATTTCTGTAACAAAATTCCAAGCCTTTATCAATACCGATAATACAGTCGGGATTGATTTTTTCCAATGCTTTTTTTGCAGTTTCTTCTTCTAAAAATCCGCCGCATATCAGTACGGTATCCATTATCTTTCCATAATTCCTTTCAGTTCTTTGACATTTGCGTCAACATCACCCTGAAAAACAGCAGAACCGGCTACAATAATATTTGCTCCGGCATCTACTACCTCCTGAATGGTATTTTTGTTAATTCCGCCGTCAACTTCAATATCTAAATCCAGATTTCTTTCCTTTGCCATTTCTCTTATCTGACGTACCTTATTTGCACAATAAGGAATATATGCCTGTCCTCCAAATCCCGGATTTACTGTCATAATCAACACCATATCCACGATTTCCAGTACATTCTCCAATACGTGCACGGAAGTAGCCGGATTGATGGCAACACCCACCTTACAGCCTTTTTCTCTGATAAGACGCAGTGTTCTGTCCAGGTTTGGACATGCTTCTGCATGAACGGTAATTAAATCTGCTCCTGCCTTTGCAAAGTCTTCAATTAAAGCAGTTGGGTCCAGCGCCATAATATGAACATCAAAGAACAAATCTGTTCTTTTTCTGATAGATGAAATCACCGGAATTCCCATAGAAATAGATGGCACAAACTGTCCATCCATAATATCAATATGAAGCCAGTGTACACCGGCATTTTCTACCTTTTTGATTTCTTCACCCAGCTCTGAAAAATCTGCCGCTAAAATAGACGGGGATAACTGATATTCCATTTCTAATACCTCCTCTTTTCCTCAAGTTCTTTATACATTTCTAAATAATTTTCGTATCTTTTTTGACTGATTTTACCATGCTCTAAGGCTTCTTTTACCATGCAGCCCGGCTCATGGGTATGGGTACAGCCCTGAAATCGGCAGCTTCCCTCATAATCCTGAAATTCAGGAAAATAATAACGAAGCTCCTCTTTTTCCATGTTTTCCACATAAAAAGAAGTAAATCCCGGCGTGTCCATAAGATATGTTTCCTGCCACAGCTCAATAAGCTGGGAATGTCTTGTGGTATGACGTCCTCGCCCAAGCTTTTTACTGATTTCTCCCGTTTCCATGTCAATACCGGGAGCAAGCAGATTTGTCAGTGAGGATTTTCCTACACCGGAAGGGCCTGCCACCGCTGTGGTCTTACCGTTTAAAACAGCACGAAGCTCATCAATTCCTTTTTCTTTGCTTGCACTGGTAAAAATGACAGGATAACCGCAGCTTTGATAAATTGTCTTGATTTCCTCTATTTCTTCCGGCAGCGCCAAATCCTCTTTATTGATACAAATCAGAACCGGAATTTCCTGTCGCTCCATAGTCACTAAAAATCGGTCCAGTAAGGACAAATTTGGATTTGGCTCTTTTGCGGCAAAAATAACCAATGCCTGCTCAATATTCGCCACAGCCGGACGGATAAGAGAATTCTTTCTGGGTAAAATATCTACAATATTTCCCAGTTTCTTTTCCTCATCTAAAATTTCTATTTCTACAAAGTCGCCTACCAGCGGCTTCATTTTTTCTTTTCTGAAAATTCCTTTTGCTTTACATTCATATAATACCGACTCTGCTGTTACATAGTAAAAGCCGGCAATTCCTTTTATAATTCTTCCCTGCATTGAACCTACCCGTATTTCTTTATAGCTTTTTTAGTTATATCACACTTTCTGTATACTGTAAATATTATATACTCTTTAATTTCCATTATCGTTTTGTTGGCTCTGAAATAAATTCTAATTTTAGCCTCATTCCCATTCCTTTTGCTAATCTTTTAATCATATCAAGGCTAGGGTTACGTGTACCGTTTTCAATACGACTAATATCTGCCTGCGTTATCCCTGTCTTTTCTGCTAATTCCTTTTGTGTCATATTTCGCTCTTTTCTCGCTGCTACCATTGCTCGAATAATATCAAATTCCGGAGACATATTTTCATATTCTTCTCTAAACTCTTTATCCTCAAGCTGTTCGTCTAAAAAATCACGAAATTCACTCATTATTTTCACCAATCCTTTCAAGAAAATCTTTTTTGTATTGTTTTGCCAATTCAAGTTCTTTTCTCGGTGTCTTTTGTGTTTTTTTAATAAATCCGTTTGTTAATATAATTCTATTACCTACATAAAAGAAATACATCACTCTTGATATATTATTTCCAACTTTTCCTCGCAATTCAAAAATTCCATCTTCTAAATACTTACTATATGGTTCTCTAAGTTCACTTCCATATTCTTCCATAATAACAAGTATTCCTGATAGCTTGGCTCGCATCTTTTTATCTAAGCTAAGGAGAAAGTCTTTTGCAGGTTTCTCACCATTTTCTTTTGTATAGAATTCAATATTAAACTTCTCCATTATTATTTCCTTTCATTTATCTAGTTTTATTGTATGTCGTATCCAACATATTTGTCAAGAAATTTATCCTGACATGCAAAATGGGACAGGATTAAAAATCCTGTCCCAACTATCGGCATAAATTTTCTTATTCTTGTTTAAATTCTAACTGATATTGATATAAAACTTTATAATTTCCGTCAGCCTGCATTTCATCGAAATACAATGTTCCTTCGGAAACTCCTTCTTTTCCTACAATTCTGCCTACATTGTAGCCGCCTTTTTCACTGAATTCCAGTACTTTATCGGAAAGAATAACTTTTCCTCCGCTGCTCTGGCTGCCGTCTCCGTCCTGTACCAGACGAAGGCGTACCTGACCGCCCTGATAGTTGCTTGGTTTTTCAATATTGACGTCTTCCGGTGTAGCCCACTGTCCAGCTTCTACACTTTCGCCGTTCTGTGTTTCTCCGCTTCCATTGGAAGCAGCATTTTTATTCAGAACCTTAATTGTTACAGAAGTTCCTGCCTCTACACGATTTCCTGCCTTTGGAGTCTGTGCATATACTTCACCTTCTCCGACACCGGCATTTTCGTCATAAGCTTCTTCCACTGTTACAATCAGTCCTTTCTTCTCTAAAGTTGCCTGTGCATCTGCTGCTTTTACTCCACGAACATTTGGTATGGATACCATTTCATCGCCGGAACCGATGCTGACTGTAATTGTCACTTCTGTGTCTTTGGAAACAGAAGTACCTTCTTTTGGATTTACAGAAATAACTTTACCTACTGCTACATCTTCACTTTTTGTCTTTTCAATCTTTACTTTGCTAAGTCCCAACTGCTGTAATTCAGCCTGAACATCACTTAAAGCTTGTCCGGCAAGTCCTGTCGGAATTGTAACTTCTTCCTTTTCTTCAGACTTTCCTGTGCTGACGTAATAAGTAACCTTTGTATTTTTATCTACTTTTGTTCCTGCTTCCGGATCCTGACGGGCAATCATACCTTCCGGCACTGTATCAGATGCTTCTTCTCCGCCTTTTTTCAGTCCCAGATGCTTTGCATTTAACTCTTTTAACGCATCATCTTCAGATTTTCCTACAATATCAGGAACTTCCAGTTTTTCATCCTCTTTTTCCTGTGTCTGCTCTACCTTTGGCTTCTCTGTCTTTCCGCTTCCGCCTTTAATCAAGCCTGCTGCGGATGCAATCATATAGATAAGGATGCAGATAATAATACCGCCGATAATCAGACCGCCGATGGTCATTGCCTTTTCCAGCTTTGTATTAATTCCACCACGTTCTTCATCGTCATCATCTTCGTCTTCCTCATCCTCATCGTCCTCTTCATGTCTGCGGCGACGTTTTTTGGATGGTTTTTCAAAGATTTCTTCGTCCTCATCATCTTCTTCGTCTTCCTCATCATTATAGATAGAGGACGGCTGTGTATAAGCGCTGTTCTGAATTTCTTTCATTTCATCCGGTGTAATCATAATGGTCTGTGCATGATTGCTTAACGGAGTCAGATTTACGAAGTTTCCGTTTGGATCAATCAAAGAATGTTTTAAATCGTTAATCAACTCTGCCAATGTACTGTATCGTCTGTCAGGACTTTTCTGTGTACATTTTAAGATAATCTCTTCCAGACTGTGAGGCAGCTCTGCCACATACTGAGACGGTGGAACCATTTCGTCCTGTAAATGCTTAATAGCAATAGCAACGGTTGTATCTCCGTCAAAAGGCACTCTGCCTGTCACCATTTCATACATGGTGATACCCAGTGAGTAAATATCACTCTTAAAGTCACTGTATCCGCCGCGTACCTGCTCAGGAGAGCTATAATGAACAGAACCCATTGCATTGGTACTGATGGTATTGGATGATGCCACTCTGGCAATACCAAAGTCTGTCACCTTTACTTTTCCGTCCGTAGAAATAATAATATTCTGCGGTTTAATATCACGATGTACAATATTTCTATTGTGTGCTGCTTCTAACCCCATAGAAACCTGAATAGCTATACTGGTGGCTTCCTTTACTGTAAGCTTCCCTTTTTTTGAAATATAGTCTTTTAAGGTAATACCCTCTACCAATTCCATTACAATATAGTTAATGCCCTTGTCCTCCCCAACATCAAAGACATTTACCACATTGGGATGTGCCAGACCTGCTGCTGCCTGTGCTTCCCTTTGAAATTTTCGTATAAAATTTGTATCTGCGCTGAATTCCGGCTTCAGCACCTTCATCGCCACAAAACGGTTCAGCTTATGGTCTTTTGCTTTATAAACATCCGCCATACCGCCGGAGCCTATACAGCCCACAACCTCATACCGTTCACCTATAATTATTCCCATATTTAACATATTTCCACCTCTTTTGTGTCTGGCTGAACCAGCACTACTGCTATATTGTCTTTACCGCCGTTTTCATTTGCCAGAGAAACAAGACGCATTCCCATTTCCCTTAAATCTCTGCTTGTATTTGCAATTCTCCAGATTTCCTCATCAGAAACCATATTCGACAATCCGTCTGAACATAATAGTAAGGTACTGTTTTCTTTTAAATGTATGTCAAAAAAATCCACCTCAATCTCCGGACCGATACCGATTACCCTTGTAATCTTGTTCTTATCCGGATGGTTCTGCGCTTCTTCTTTTGTCAGCAATCCTCGTCTTACTAATTCCTGTACGAGAGAATGGTCCTTTGTAATCTGCGTAATCCCATTCTCTATGAGATACAGCCTGCTGTCACCTACATTGGCTACATAAGCATAGTCATCTACCACTGTGACAAGCACCATAGTCGTGCCCATTCCTGACATATCTGCATGTGTTCTGGCTTTCTCAAGAACCTTGAGATTTGCTTCTTCTATTGCACTACGGATAATTTTAATGGGATTTTGATTTTCATCCTCCAAAACAGAGTGAAGAAATGTCTGTACGGCAAAGCTGGAAGCAAAATCTCCTGCGTTATGCCCTCCCATTCCATCTGCAACAATAAAAAGATTTGGCAAATTTCCTACCGGCTCCTCAGATGCAAACACAAAGTCCTGATTTACCTGACGTTTCTGTCCCACATCAGTTACAGAATATGATTTCATCTTACGAGTCCTCTTTCTTATCGATATAACTTTTCCTTAGCTGTCCACAGGCCCCGTCAATATCCCGGCCCATTTCCCTTCTAATAGTAACATTTATTTGGTATTTTTCAAGTTTATTTTTGAAATTCTCTATAACTTTTTTGTCTGACTGCACGTAATCCCGCTCTTTAATAGGATTTACAGGAATTAAATTCACATGACAGTTCAGCCCTTTGATTAACTGCGCCAGCTCCTCTGCATCCTCTTTTGTATCATTTTTTCCGCCTACAAGACTATATTCAAAGGTAAGTCTTCTGCCTGTTTTCTCAAAATAATTCCTGCATGCCTCCAACACTTCTTCAATAGAATACTTATTGGCTATGGGCATCAGCTCTGCACGCTTCTCCTGATTGGAAGCATGAAGGGAAATCGCCAGCGTAATCTGCAGATTTTCCTCTGCCAGCGCATACATTTTCGGTACAATGCCACAGGTAGATACGGTGAGATTTCGCTGGCTGATATGCAGACCGTTTTCATCTGTCAGCAGTCGGATAAACTGCAATAAATTCTCGTAATTGTCAAGAGGTTCTCCCGTTCCCATCACAACTACATTGGAAACACGCTCTCCCGACAGCTTTTGAATACGATATATCTGTTCCAGCATTTCTGATGGAAGCAGATTTCTTGTCCAGCCGCCAATGGTAGATGCACAAAATCGGCATCCCATTTTACAGCCTACCTGAGAAGAAATACAAACGCTGTTTCCGTGCTTATATTTCATCAGTACACTTTCCACTACATTTCCATCGGGAAGTGCAAAAAGATATTTCTGTGTTCCGTCTATTTTTGAAGTCTGCACCTCCAGCATTTTCAAGGTAGTAAGTACACAGCGCTCTTTTAGCTTTTCCCGAAAAGCTGCAGATAAATTGCTCATTTCGTCAAAGCTCTCTGCCTGCTTTTGATGCAGCCACTCATAAATTTGCTTTGCACGAAAAGCTTTTTCTCCCATTTCTGTTACAATATTTTTTAACTGCGCCAGACTGAGAGATTTTATTTCTATTTGTTCCATTCTGTTTTCCTCTTTAATCTGGCAATGAAAAATCCATCACAATCATGTACTCCGGGAAGGAGCTGTAAATATCCTTCCTTTGTAGTATCACATCTTAATTCTTCACATAGATAATCATCGATGCTTTCTAATTCATAAGGATAATTTTCCACAAACCAGCGGACATTTTCAATGTTTTCTTCTTTGTTAATAGTACAGGTACTGTAAATCAAGGTACCGCCCGGTTTTACATAAGTAGACGCCTGTTCCAGAATTTTCCTCTGCAAATTCACAAGCTCTGCAATTCCGTTCTGTGTGATATTGTATTTAATATCTGTTTTCTTTCCGATTACTCCCAGACCGGAGCAAGGCACATCCGCAATGAGAATATCCGCCTTTTCAAAGGACTCTGAGTCTAACTGCGTGGCATCCTTTTCTGTTACCACTACATTTAAAAAGTTCTGGCGAATGGCATTTTCCCTTATCAGGTCTGTTTTTGTTCTGCTGATATCTCTGGCGTCTATCCGTCCTGTTCCCTTTAATTTATCCGCAATGCACAGTGTTTTTCCTCCCGGCGCTGCACACAAATCAATGACGTAGTCACCTTCCTTCGGCGCTGCCACCTCTCCTACCAGCATGGAGCTGACATCCTGTACCTGAATGTTTCCCATACGAAAGGCTTCCAATGCAGGAAGATAATCGTAATTTTTTATATAATAGGCATTTTCTGCATACGGTGCAGGCTCCACTGTTACATTCTGTCTTTTCAGACTTTCCAAAACAGCTTCTTTATCTACCAGATGCTGACGAATACGAATGGTGGTAGGTTTTTCCTTTAAAAACGCTTCCAGCATCTTTTCTGTTTTTTCAAATCCGTACTCTGCCAAAAATTTTTCTACCAGCCATTTTGGCATGGAATATAAAACAGAAAGATATTCCACAGGCTGATTTTTTTCCGGAAAGTGAATACTGCTGTAATCCCTTGCCACTTTTCTTAAAACACCGTTGACAAAGCCCGTAAGATTATAAAATCCCTTTTTTCTTGCCAGCTTCACCGCTTCATCACAGACTGCGCTGTCCGGCACATTATCCATATACAAAAGCTGATATACGCTGCTTCTTAAAATCTCACGGATTACCGGCTTCATTTTTTCCACAGGGACGGAAGAATACTGGTCTAAGATATAGTCCAGACGCAGCTTATATTCCAATGTTCCCTCGCAGACTCTGGTAAGAAAAGCTCTTTCCTGCTTTTCCAGATATTGATATTTCTCCAATGTACTGCGGATAACCAGATGGCTATGTTGTCCCTCTTTATTGATTTCCAGCAAAATCCCCAGTACCAATTCTCTTAAATTCACCTTATTTACCATACTCTATCTAATCCTCTAATTCTTCTATCCAAGGATTTCCCCTTCCGAAACGGAGTAGCCTCTTAAGAAAGCTGCCGCATCCATGCGTTTCTTTCCTTCTAACTGAAGCTCACGAATTTTCAGCAGTCCTTCCCCTGTCTGTACGCAAATACCGTCTTTTTCGATTTTTACGATTTCACCCGTCTGTCTGTGGGCAGTATCCTCTAAAACCTCTGCTTTCCAAAGCTTTAACATTTTCCCATGAACTTTTGTATAAGCGCTTGGCCATGGATTTAAACCACGGATTAACTGCTCGATTTCTTTTGCTTTGCAGTCCCATTTAATTTCTCCCATACCTTTGCTAATCATGGAAGCATAAGCAGTTGTACTTTCTTTTGGCTGTTTTTCTCTCATTGCTTTGCCTTCTTCCAAATCCTTTAAAACCTTTACGCAAAGCTTTGCTCCCGCTTCGCTTAACTTATCAAACAGGCTTCCTCCTGTCTCGTCTTCTGCAATAGGAACAACCACTTTATCCATCATATCTCCGGTGTCAATTCCTTCATCCATCTGCATAATGGTAACGCCAGACTCTTTGTCTCCATTAATAACAGCCCACTGAATAGGCGCTGCTCCTCTGTATGCCGGAAGTAAAGAAGCATGGACGTTCACACATCCGAAACGAGGCATTTCCAGAATTTCCTTTGTGATAATTTGACCAAAAGCAGCTACCACAATTACATCCGGCTTTAAGCTTCTTAAAGTTTCGATAAATTCCGGTTCTTTTGCTCTTTGGGGCTGATATACCGGCAAATCATATTTCAAAGCCACTTCCTTTACCGGTGTTGGCATGAGGTTTTTTCCTCTTCCCTTTGGCTTATCCGGCTGTGTTACTACGCCAACTACCTCATAACCGCTTTTTACAATTTCTTCTAAGGTTCCCGTTGCAAAATCGGGTGTTCCCATGAAAACTACTCTCATTCTTCATCCTCCTCATAGCTTGTTTGATGAAGCTCGCCTTCCACTAATTCTGTATATAATCTTCCGTGAAGGTGGTCCGTTTCATGGCAGATTGCTCTTGCCAAAAGCTCTTCACCTTCTAAAATAAATTCCTGCATATCTTCATCAAAGGCTCTTACTTTTACGTAATTCGGGCGTGTTACCACTCCTGACATTCCCGGAACGCTCAAGCATCCTTCTTCTCCTGTCTGAGAGCCGGAGGTTTCTATAATTTCAGGGTTAATCAGTACAATGGGGTCTTCTCCCGTAGTGTCAATAACCACAATCTGTTTTAAAATTCCCACCTGAGGTGCTGCCAGTCCTACTCCGTAAGCTTCATACATAGTATCAAACATGTCGTCAATGAGCTCTCTGATTTTCGGAGTCATTTTCTCTACCTTTCTGCACTCTTTTGTAAGTATATCGTCACCCTGTGTTCTTATTTGTCTTAATGCCATTTTTTCTCTCCTTTTCTAAACGTTAAAATCAAATTGTATATAAATGTCCTGAAAACCTTTATTTACTGCAATATATTTTTCCAGTGCATCTTTTAGCCTGACCAGAATTTTTCTGTTTTCATGGCGCATATATAAAACCATTTTATAATAGTCCTGCACCTTTGCAACTGTTTCGGGAGCAGGTCCTACTAAAATCAAATCTTCTTTTTTATATATTTTTTCTATATATTTTCGGCAGTATTCCATTGCCTGTTTTAATAATTCTTCGTTTTTACAAGAGCCTCTCACTGCTGTCATAAAAGCAGCCGGCGGGTAATCCATCAAAAGGCGATAGCCAATCTCTGCCTGATAAAAGGCTTCATAATCCTGCGCTGCCGCCGCCAAAATACTGTAATGCTCCGGATGATAGGTCTGAATAACCGCCTCACCCTTTTTTCGTCCTCTTCCTGCCCTTCCTACTGCCTGTAAAAGAAGCTGAAAGGTCTTTTCAGATGCCCGATAATCTTCGCTGTATAAGGATAAATCAGCCGCCAAAACACCTACAAAAGTCACATTCGGAAAATCATGTCCCTTTACAATCATCTGCGTGCCAATGAGAATATCTGCCTCCCCTGCCGCAAAAGCAGACAGCACCTTTTCATGTCCGCCTTTGTTTTTTGTGGTATCTGCATCCATGCGGAGAATTTTTGCATTGGGAAAGTTTTTCTTCAGCAGCGTTTCTATCTGCTGCGTTCCTGCCTTAAATCCTCCGATATAAGGAGAACCGCAGGACGGACAGGTTTTTACCTGTGGTATCTCATAGCCGCAGTAATGACAAATCATCTTTCCGTTTCTGTGAGCGGTAAGAGAAACATCACAATGGGGACATTTCACTACATAACCGCAAGACCTGCAACTGACAAAGCCTGTATATCCTCTCCTGTTGAGAAATAAAATACTTTGCTCTTTTTTTTGTAATCGGTCTTCAAGCTTCTCTGTCAGTACATGGCTGAAAATCGAACGGTTTCCGGCCTTTAATTCTTCTTTCAAGTCTACAATTTTTACCTTTGGAAGCTCTTTTCCTCCATATCTCTCATTTAGATATAAAAGCTGATATTCACCTGCTTTTCCTCTGTAATAGCTGTCTACACTGGGAGAAGCAGAACCCATAACTACCCTTGCATTTTCCATTTTCCCTCTCTGGACAGCGGTTTCTCTTGCATGGTAGCAAGGTGTCTTCTCACTTTTATAGGAGTCCTCATGCTCCTCATCAATAATAATCAGTCCCAGATTTGGAAAAGGTGTAAACAAGGCAGAGCGTGGACCAATGACAACGGAAATTTCTCCCTTTTTTGCCCTTTCAAACTGGTCAAAACGTTCTCCCAGAGATAAACGGGAATTGATAACAGACACACAGGAGCCGAAACGGCTGTAAAACCGCACTACATTTTGATAAGTCAAGGCAATCTCCGGAATAAGTACAATAACCTGCTTCCCCTGCTTTAACACAGCCTCTATAAGCTCCATATAGACCTGTGTTTTGCCGCTTCCCGTCACTCCTTTTATGAGGCAGGGACGAGGCTGCTCCTGCTGCCATTCTTTGAAAATCTCGCTCACAACTTCTTTCTGTTCCTTAGAAAGCTGGTACTCATATCCCCTTTGTGCATCTTTTGGCACAGGGGTACGATATAAGCGTTCTCTTTCAACAGCAATCAGCTTCTTTTCTTCCATTCCTTTAATCACTGATGAGGAAAGCTTCAAAGTGTCCATTGCTTCCTTATATTCCAGCACCTGATTTTCTAAAAGTGCTTCTATAAGGCGGGCTTTTGCCAGATAATGCTTCCTTGTAAATTCTTCCAGATAAGTCTGCCCTTCTTCCTTTGAAATCAGAAGCCGTATATATTTTTTTTCTTTTGCAGAAGCTTTTTCCTTTACCAAAAGCACGGTTTTTAATGCCTGATTGACGGTAGAGCCATAGTTTTTGGCAATCCAGCCTGCAAGGGCAATCAAATGAGACTCAATTTCAATCCCCTGTGTGACAACCTCTAAAACAGGCTTAATTTTCTCCGGTGAAAGCTTCGGTGTATCTGAAATCCCAATGACATAACCGCTTATTTTTCTGTTTCCGTTTCCAAAGGAAACCAGCACTTTTTTTCCGATTTCCACCTGATTTTGCAAATTCTCCGGAATTTCATACTGGAAACTTTTATCCAGCTTTTCCTGGGAAATATCTACAATAATATCTGCATAAACCTTACTCATTTATTCTGTTTATCTTCTTCTAAGATTTCCTGAATAAGCACACGCTCGTCCATAGGATATTTTTTGCCCTTGATTTCCTGATAGTCCTCGTGTCCTTTTCCTGCCAAAACTACAATATCTCCCGGCTGTCCGTGATGAATGGCATAGGCAATGGCTTCTTTTCTGTCAATGATTTCCACATATTTTCCGTTTGTCTTTCCAATGCCGATTTTAATATCATCAATAATCTCCTGCGGTTCTTCATCACGAGGATTATCCGAAGTAATAATGGTTAAATCTGCCAGTTTTCCGGATACTTCTCCCATTTCATAACGGCGAAGCTTGGAGCGGTTTCCACCGCAGCCAAACAGACATATCAGACGGTTTGGTTTATATTCCTTTAAAGTTGTCAAAAGACTTTCCAAACTCATGGCATTGTGTGCGTAATCAATCATCAAGGTAAATTCGTCAGAAACCTTTACCATTTCAATTCTGCCTTTTACCTTTGCCTGCTTTAATGCCTTTTGAATATTCTCCGGCGTTACGCCGAAATGTCTGCACACGGCAATGGCAGTCAGAGAATTGTATACACTGAATGCTCCCGGCAAATCAATTTCCACAGGGAAATTCATCAACCCTTTTACATCATAGGCAATTCCCAGTGTTCCTTTTCCTGTTACCAGCTTTGTATTTTCTGCTCTTAAATCCGCCTTTTCGGAAAATCCAAAGGTTTCCACCTGACAGGTATGTCCCTCTAAAATTTCGTCCAAATGGTCTGCATCTGCATTAAAAATTCCAACTTTGCACTGCTTAAACAGAAGCGCCTTACAGCGAAGATAATCTGCAAAATCCTTGTGCTCATTTGGACCGATATGGTCCGGCTCGATATTGGTAAAAATACCAATATCAAACTGAAAACCTGCTGTTCTGTGAAGCATCAAACCCTGAGAAGAAACCTCCATAACCACGCTGTCGCAGCCTGCCTCTACCATTTCTGCAAAGTATTTCTGAACCAGATAAGACTCCGGTGTGGTATTGGCAGAAGGAATTTTCTTCTCGCCGATAATGGTTTCAATGGTTCCGATAAGTCCTGTTTTATGACCGGCATTTTCCAAAATGGACTTTACAAGATAGGTTGTGGTTGTTTTTCCTTTTGTTCCCGTAATTCCTATGGTCTTTAATTTCTCTGCCGGATGTCCGAACCATGCGGCGGAGATACATGCCATGGCATAACGGCTGTTTTCCACCTGAATAACGGTTACTTCTTCCGGCACTTCCACCTTATCCTGCACAATTAAAACAGCTGCGCCTTTTTCTGCCACATCTTTGGCATAAGCGTGTCCGTCTGAAACCGCACCTTTTATACAGAAAAACAGACAGCCTTTTTCTGCTTTTCTGGAGTCAAATGTAATATTTGTAATTTCTTTATCCATTGTACCCTGAAGACACTGATATTCCAGCTTCTCCAGTAAATCTGCTAATTTTTTCATATTTTCATATTCCCCTTTCATAATCGGGTGTAGAATTTATCTTTCTCTTTAGAATAACACAAAAACAGGAGAAGGGGCAAGCCCCTCTCCCATGCCTTGCAGATTTTTAATAAAACCATTATTCTTTTATTTTTATTTTATATTTTTCCAGCCAGTAATTCACTTGCAGCATATATGCCAGCATCTGCGGTCCTGCCATAAGCTGGCCATACCATGGTTTTCCGTAATCGGAAGGACTGCTTAAAAACCGCTTTACCTTCTTTTCATCCAAAAACTGTTTTACAGGGGCATCCGGTCTTGCCAGAACACCTTTTAATTCTTCTCCCAGCAGCTTTTCATAGAAAGGATTATAGGTTTTTGGATAAGGACTTTTCTTTCTCCATAAAACGTCCTTCGGCAACAATCCCTCGCCCGCAAAGCGCAGCAGCCCTTTTACCGTATGATTTCTATATTTCATATCCCATGGAACATTCCACAAATACTGCACAATTCTCTCATCTGCAAATGGCACTCTTGCATCCAAGCCACAAGCTCGGCTGGTTCTGTCCATTCTGTCTAAAAGTGTTGCCATAAACCATTTCAGATTTAAATAAGAAATCTCTCTTCGCCTTTTTTCTCTGCCTGTTTCGCCTTCCAGCGCCGGTGTATCCTCTATGGTTTTTTCATAAGCTTCTCTTGCATACTCTTCCATAGGAAGACGCTCTATCCATGTATCTGCCAAAAGTGTCTGACGTGGCTTCATATCAAAAGACCATGGGAAAGCTCTCATAGCAAAGCTCTCTTCCTTATAAAACCAAGGATAGCCTCCGAAAATCTCGTCTGCCCCTTCCCCTGTTAAAACCACTTTTCTTTCCTTTGCCGTCTGTTCGCAAAAGTACAGCATTGAGCCTTCCACATCTGCCATACAAGGCAAATCTGCCGCATCCACGGCTTTATACAGATAAGCCACCAAATCATCATTGTCACATTCCAGATATCGATGCTTTGTGTCTGCATACTGTACCATTTTTTCTACCCATGGTCTGTCCTGACTGGGCTGAAACGCATTTGCCTTAAAATATTTCCGGTTTCCTTCAAAGTCAAAAGAAAAGGTATCCAGCTGCTGCCCCTTTCTTTTCAGTTCCTTTGCACAGATTGCCGTTACCAGACTGCTGTCTATCCCTCCTGACAAAAAGGTACTCACAGGGGTATTCGCCTGCATCTGACGTTTTACAGCATCTTTGAGCAACCATGCTGTTTTTTCCACAGTTTCAGGAAAAGAGTCTTTATGCTTAAAGCTTTCTAATTTCCAATATATGCGCTTTTGCAGTTTTCCCTCTTGAAAAACTACATATTGTGCCGGAATCACCTCTGAAATTCCCTGAAAAATATCGGCAGTGCGGCTTTTCGCAGGCCCCAGTGCAAAAATTTCACACAGTCCCTCCGTTGTTACAACAGCCTCTATTCCCGAATTTTCCAGCACGTCTTGAATTGTCGAGCCAAAGAAAATCTTATTTTTAAATAGGGTATAATACAGCGGTTTTACTCCTATTTTATCTCTGCAAAGTATAGCCTTTCTTTCTTTTCCATCCCAAAGCGCCAGAGCAAATGTGCCGTTTATTTTTTTAAAGAAGTCTTCTCCGTATTCTCGGTATCCTTTTAAACATAGTTCCGGCACATCTCTCTTTACAATGGGAATGCCTCTGCCGGTTAATTCTCTTTTTAATTCCTCGAAATTGTATATTCCTCCGTCAAAAACAAGCTTATCTTCTGAGGTTTCTAATGTAAAATCAAAAAATCCTCTCATGTCCTTGCTCCTTTACTGAATAATAGGCTGATATTGTTTTCCTTCCAAGGCAGCCTTTGCCGCCGGAATTAAAAGATTGGTATGAGCAATCATAGAATTGGGCTTTTTCTCTGCGTTGTCCTGCCCAAAAGGTACAAAATAGATATTTTTTGCATTCATTAAAAGCCCGATATTTTTCATATTCATTCCCAGTGCATCATTGGTGGAAATGGATAACAGCAGCGGTTTTTCATTTCTCAGATGTGCCTTCGCCGCCATCAGCACCGGGGTATCGGTAATGCCGTTTGCCAGCTTTGCAATGGTATTTCCCGTGCAAGGCATGATAATCAAAAGGTCGAGAAGGTTTTTGGGTCCGATGGGCTCTGCCTGTGCAATGGTTTTCATAATTATTTTCCACCTTTCTGCGAAAGGCACCGATGGGGTCATGAAACCCGTC
>UQAX01000047.1 GCA_900539145.1 uncultured Blautia sp. | reverse complement strand
TTGTTTGCCATACAATTTTATTTTCCTCTAACCACTATCTCTTTGTTTCAAACTTTTCCTCCTTCCTTTCTATTTTGCTTTTGCAATTCTTTCAAGGGTTTCCTTATAATCTGCGCCATAGGTATCACGAACATCCTGTGTTAATGAAATGAGCTCCTCCTTATCCGGATGTGTTATAACCATTCCTTTATTTTCAAGCGTATCTAACGCTTCTTCATCCATGGTACGGCTTAATTCACGCTCTTTTATATTTTCTTCTCCCATACATTCTGTAATAATTGCTTGATGTTCTTCGCTTAAAGCATTCCATGTTTTAGGCGCCATAACAAGAAAAACCGTAGAATATACGTGTTCTGTAATAGCCATTTTTTTGTTTACTTCTACAACATTGTTTTTATCAATTACCGTAGATGGATTTTCCTGTCCGTCAATAGCGCCCTGTTGCATTCCTGTATATGCCTCGCTCCAAGCCATCGGAACCGGATCCGCACCCAATGCTTTCCATAATTTTTGATGAATTTCATTTTCCATAACTCGAATTCTCAATCCTTTAATATCTTCTGCGGAATTTACATCTTTTTTAGAATTTGTCAAATTTCTAAATCCTGACTCCCAAATTCCCAAGCCCTTTAATTCCACCTCAGAAAGTCTGTTTAGAAAATCCTGTCCTATTTCACCTAAAAATACTTTATCTGCATGTTCTGTACTCTCTATTACATATGGCAAATCAAAAGCAGCTATGTCCGGAATAAAGTTCGCCAACACGCTTTGATTTACAACTGCAATATCAAGATTTCCCAACTCACAGGCTTCTATATTATCTCTCTCGGATCCTAATTGTCCGTTATGAAACACAGAAATATTGATTTCTCCGTTTGACTTCTCATAAACGCTTTTCGCAAAGTCCTCCATAGAAATTCCTATTGCCCCATCTGCTGCTGATGCTTGCGCCATGCGCAAATGAACGGTTCCGTCTTCTTCGTATATTGTCCCTTTTTTTCCACACCCTGACAAGGATAAAAACGTAACCGTCGCTACCATTGTCATCATTATTTTCAACTTTTTCCCCATACTTTCCTCCTTAAGGTGTCTGCAAAGCCCCATCCCTGAGTCTGGTTTGTGTCCATGTAGTCACGGTATTTTCGCAGGGATATTTTTTTGCTTCGTCTTCATCAATATCTACACCCAACCCCGGTTTATCGTTTGCATATACATATCCATTCTTAAACTCCGGCAATCCCGGAAATACATCTAAAAGTGCCCCTTTCGGTCCTTTTAAATCCTGAATTACAAAATTGGGCGGCTCTATTCCGGACCATTCCTGTACACCAAAATTTTGAGCTGCTAAATCAATATGTATGTTTGCCGCATGAGCTACCGGTGACATATCTCCGGGACCGTGCCATGCTGTACGAACACCAAATTGTTCCGCAAATATCTGCAGCTTTCTCGCCGGGGTAATACCTCCGATTTGGCTTAAATGTACCCGAATGTAATCAATATATCTCTCCGTAATTAAAGTTTTCCATTCGCAGGCATTATTAAATAGCTCTCCCTGCGCAATTGGAATACTGGTCTGCTCTCTCAAAACCTTTAACCATTCAATTTGTTCCAGCGGTACCGGATCTTCTAAAAAAAATAAATCAAACGCTTCTAATTCTTTTGCCAATTTTACCGCTTCTATGGGTGCAATCCTCTCATGTACATCGTGTACCAGTTCCATATCATACCCAATTCTATTTCTTATCTGCTCAAATAGTTTTACCGTATCTCTCATATATTTCCTAGAGTCTAAATAAACACCCGGATGCGCACCCATAGGAGCTGACTTAGGAGTACATCCATATGTCTCGCCTCCATATCCTCCACATTGACAACGCAGATGTGTTATTCCCATTTCTTGAAATCTTTGAATGTTTTCGCAAATTTCCTCAATGTCTTTTCCATCTACATGACGATAAACAGGAATACCCTCCCTGACTTTTCCGCCAAAAAGTTGATATAACGGCATTCCGGACAGCTTTCCTTTAATATCCCACAGAGCCATATCAATACCTGATATAGCATTATTTTCAATCGGACCGTTTCGCCAATATCCGTTTTGGTGCATTAATTGCCATAACTCGCTAATATTCTCTGCATCACGACCAACCAAAAGTGGTTTTAAATAATTTTCAATCAAGTGCTGAACGGTAAGATGACGATATGCAAAAGTTGCACATCCAAGTCCATAAAGTCCCGGCTGGTTAGTTTCTACTTTTACTGTTACTAAATTAATCCCTTCCGGAGCTGTGCAAATCGTTCTAATGTCTTTAATTTTTACTCCCATATTTCCCTCCTTTTATACTTGTATGACGAGTGATAAGTTGATTATATTTTAACTTGTCATACATGTCAATATATAATAATATTTTCTTTTAATATACGTTATTTTTCAGCTTATTTACTAATTCTTGTTGTTCTTTTTTGTTAATTTTTTCAATCAATAGAATTAAAATCAAAAAATATTGTGCAACAGTGCAGTTTCTTATAAACGAAAAAAGCAGGCACTTTTATGTGTCCGCTTTTTATATAATCTCCTATATTTTCTTCATTGCTTGGTTCATGTGGTTCCACATTGCACGATAAGCTTTTTGTGAATTCTTCTCCTTAAATGCTTCTAAGATTTCCGTATGGCAATCAATTCCCGATTGGAAGCCAAAAAGAGCATTCATCTGGTTGTGATTTTTTCTTGTCTCTAAAAAAACCTTGTGAAGAGACTTCTCCAAAAGTTGATTTCCTGATGCTTTACAAATAACTTCATGAAATTTCAAATCCGCATTTACAAAAGCATCCCTTTCCCCCTCATATTTTTTCATTTGCTTTAAATACTTCTCTAATTCTGATACAACCTGACTGTCTCCCCTCTCTACTGCCAATCTGCACGCATCCGGCTCTAAAATCCTGCGAAATTCCAATACTTTTTCAATATCCTTACAGTCTTCAGAAGTAATTTTATTGTCTGCTTCCTCCCAATTTTCTACTTGGCTGTTGATAAGATATGTTCCCTTTCCATGCACACTTTCTAATACGCCGATGCCAATCATATATTGAAGAGCTGCTCTGACACTGGAGCGGCTGACACCCAAAGTAGATGTCATCTGATTTTCCGATGGTATTTTCTCACCTACTTTCCAGTTTCCTGCTTCTATATTTTCTTTTAAATATTCTACGACTTGCTCTGTTACATTTACTTTTTTTATTCTCATTTTTATTCTTTATTTAACCTCTTTATACAGCACTTTTTATTTTATCTTAATTTTACAGCATTTTACAATTCTTGCCTACTGTAATTTTAATATTTCTGTCGTTTCTTTTTCGTCTACGCAAAAAATCGCTCAGACCTATAATCCAAGCGATTTTAACTTTACTATTTTTTTATCAATCTTATTACAAAAATCTCCTTATCGGAACCGTAATCACTCTCAGCACACCATAGAAAATTTTCTTTCCCGTACTCATTTCTTTTTCCTGATACTCCGGTCCATACTCATATTCTCCGCTTTCTGTCATGGTACGGCTGGCAAGCTTATCCTGCTCTGCCTCTTGTCTAATCTGCTCGTTCAAAGCAACGGAGTCTACCGCCAGCATCAACTCCGTATCCTGATAAGTGCTGCGCATATCCATATTATACGAGCCAACCAGACTCATTCTCTCATCAATCAGAACTGCCTTTGTATGGCTGGAGTGTTTTCCCATAAATTCATACACCTGTACGCCGGTTGCCCAGATTTTTTCCTTTTGATTGAGATAATCGGTACAACCCCATGGATTGGCACCGCTGGAAACGTCATTTGTGATAATTTCTACATTTTCCGTTTTTTTACAGACCTGTGTCAAATCCTCGTACATTTCTTTTCCACAAATAATATACGGTGTGTAAACGGTTACATCATCACCGGATTTCATCAGCTCTGTAATGGTGTACCACATCACCGGCTCTTTGTTTTCTGCCTCTATGGGATTTTGTAAAAGTGTTACTTTATTGGTGTCTACTGTCAATTCCTGCCAGTTCCATTCCTCATAAGCCTCCGGATACAGCTTTTTCACTTTTTCAGTACGATTTTTCAAATCAGAAAGGCACTGTTTTACCTCTTCTGTTTCTTTTTTACATTCATACTCCTTGCTGTCTTTTAAATTCCATACGCTTTCAAAGTAGGCTTTCAACTGATGAATAGAACCTTTAGAGCTTTCATCTTCTTTATATACAAATAGTTCTCTGTCTATATTTTTGCTGTCAGAGTAATCTCCCAAAAAAAGATTTGTGGTATTTCTTCCGCCCAGAAGATACATTTTATCATCTACAATGACATACTTATCATGCAGTCTTGCCTGAAGCTTCCACGGCTTCAATAAATTTACGGGATTGTAAATCTGTATGTCTATATTTTCATGAGATGCCAAAGCCTGAAACCACTCTGCGGATTTCACTTTCATGTCCAAAAAGCCGTTTCCTCCGTCCACAATGACTCTCACCTTTACACCACGCTCTGCCGCTTCTAAAAGGGCGCACATCACATCTTTTCCGCTGCTGTCCGCATTAAAATCAAAGGTGGATAAAATCACCTCTTCTTTTGCTTCGCTTATCATTTTCAAACGATATTTTAATGCTTCTACATTGTCGTTTATGTAAGCAACTCGTTCCTGTCCCTTTGTATCTCCGTAACAGTCCTCTGCCTGAAATTCCTTCTTAATGTTGCCGGAAACCTTCTTATGCCCAACATAGGGCAGTGTCAAAGCCCCTACATAAGCAACCAGAAACACTGCAACAATTTTTCCTATGTGTTTCATTATACTCACTCCTATCTGAATATTCCCCGTGTTTCACTTCAAAGGGTAAGTATAATTACTTTATGCTGGGAAATCAAGAACAGGAACACACATTATAAAAATATAAGATTTTTCATTTATTCTTTATAATATAATTTACTAAACCTTCTGCCTCAATAATTCTCTGCATAAATTCAGGGAACGGCTGAATGGGATATTCCTTCTCTTTAGAAAGATTACGGATAATACCATTGTCAAAATCCACTTCCACCTCATCGCCTTTTTCCATATCTCTGGCAGCCTCCGGACATTCTACAATAGGAAGTCCGATATTGATGGCATTTCTGTAAAAAATACGGGCAAAGGTTTCCGCAATTACGCAACTGATGCCGGCGGCTTTAATTGCCATAGGCGCATGTTCCCTTGAAGAACCGCAGCCAAAATTTTTGTTTGCCGCCAAAATATCGCCTTTTTTTACCTCATTCACAAAATTTTTATCAATATCTTCCATACAATGAGCTGCCAATTCTTCTGCCTTTGATGAATTTAAGTATCTGGCAGGAATAATTACGTCAGTGTCTACGTTGTCTCCATATTTAAAAGCATTTCCTTTTACTTTCATTTTCTATTCCCCCAATTCTTCCGGACTTGAAATTTTTCCTGTTATGGCGCTGGCTGCTGCCACTGCCGGACTTGCAAGATAAACTTCTGATTTTACATGCCCCATTCTTCCTACAAAGTTTCTGTTTGTTGTAGAAATGCAGCGTTCTCCCTCTGCCAAAATGCCCATATAACCGCCCAAGCACGGACCGCAGGTTGGCGTACTTACCACAGCGCCGGCTTCAATAAAGATTTTCAGCAATCCTTCTTCCAATGCCTGAAGATAGATTTTCTGTGTTGCAGGAATAATAATGCAGCGCACACCTTTTTTTACCTTACGATTTTTTAATATCTGAGCAGCGCATCTTAAATCGTCAATTCTTCCGTTGGTACAAGAACCGATAACCGATTGCTGGATGATAACATCATCCTGTATTTCATCTATGGTCTTTGTATTGGAAGGTAAATGCGGAAATGCCACCGTAGGTCTTAACTTGCTTAAATCAATGGTATATTCCTCATCATAAACTGCATCCTCGTCAGGCTCATAACGTTTATATGGTCGTTTGGAATGTTCCTTCATATATTCCTCAGTCTTTTCATCTACCGGGAAAATACCGTTTTTTGCCCCCGCTTCAATCGCCATATTTGCAATAGTAAAACGGTCATCCATAGAAAGATTTTTCACACCCTCCCCTGTAAATTCCAGAGATTTATATAACGCTCCGTCAACACCGATTTTTCCGATGAGATGCAGGATTACATCTTTGCCGCTTACCCATTTAGAAGGTTTTCCGATTAAGTTGATGCGAATGGCAGAGGGAACTTTAAACCATGCTTTTCCCGTTACCATTGCCGCCGCCATATCTGTGCTTCCAACACCGGTAGAAAATGCTCCCAAAGCTCCGTAAGTACAGGTATGGGAGTCTGCCCCGATAATGGCATCTCCTGCCACCGTCAAACCGCTTTCCGGTAAAAGAGCATGCTCAATTCCCATTTCTCCTACGTCAAAATAATTGGTAATTTCATGACGGGCTGCAAATTCTCTTACGCATTTGCAGTTTTCCGCTGATTTAATATCTTTATTTGGAATAAAATGGTCCATAACCAATGCAATTTTATCTTTATGAAAAACACCTTCTGCTTTCATCTTTTCCATTTCATGAATTGCCACAGGAGAAGTGATATCATTGCCCAGCACTAAATCCAATTCTGCCTCAATCAACTGTCCTGCCTCTACTTTTTCAAGCCCTGCATGGGCTGCTAATATTTTTTGTGTCATTGTCATTCCCACAAAATCCACCTCCGATTTATTTCTGCTATTGCCATTTTAGCATGGGCTTTGTTATACTAGAAATACATATTGACTATAAGAGCTATAACTTAAACTTATGAGTTTCAAAGGAGCAAAAAATATGGATCAAAACCTTTCCCTATATCGGGTATTTTATACAGTGGCAAATACAGGAAATATTTCAAAAGCCGCTGCCAGACTTTACATCAGCCAGCCTGCAATCAGCAAATCCATTCGTAAATTGGAGGAAAATTTAGAAGTTTCTCTTTTTTCCCGTAATTCCAGAGGCGTTCAGCTAACAGAAGAAGGCGAACTTCTCTATCATTACGTTCAAAACGCTTTTTATTCTCTGGAAAAAGGTGAAACACAAATCAAAAAAATTCACGAGCTTGGCATCGGACATATACATATCGGCGTATCCACCACATTGTGCAAATACGTTCTTTTGCCGTACTTAAAGGAATTTATTGAAACCCATCCCCATATTCGTATTTCCATTGAGTGTCAGTCCACTAATCATACCTTGCAGCTTTTAAAAGAAAACAAAGTTGACTTAGGGCTTATTGGAAAACCGGAGCGTCTCTACCATACGCATTTTGACTCATTGGGAGAAATCGAAGACATTTTCGTATGCACAAAATCCTATATGGAGCATCTTTCCAAACGCAGCGATTACTCAGAAAATCCTTTTCAGTCTGCTACCTTAATGCTATTAAATAAAGGAAATATGACACGACAGTATATTGACGACTATCTTGCCTCCTGCCGTATGGAAGCGGATAATCTTTTGGAAGTTTCCACCATGGACTTACTCATTGAATTTGCCAAAATAGGCATGGGGATTGCCTGTGTCATACGACAATTTGTAGAAAAAGAATTGGCAGAAGGTTCTCTGATAGAAGTTCCCCTTCCTATATCCATAAACAAACGAGAAATTGGTTTTGCATTACCTGAAAATATCAGCCAAAACAAAGCAGTAAAAGAATTTATACATTTTTACAGAAAAAGCACTTCTGATTAAGCTCAGAAGTGCTCCTTTTATTAGTTATCAATCAATTTTTCTTTTCCGTTCCAGCTATACAGCTTACGAAGCTCTGCACCGACTTCTTCTAACTGGTGTTCTGCTTCTCTTCTTCTCATTGCGCCAAAGTGCATACATCCGGACTGATTTTCCAAAATCCAGTTCTTTGCAAATGTTCCGTCCTGAATATCTGCTAAAATCTGTTTCATTGCTTTTTTTGTCTCGTCTGTAACAATCTTTGGTCCTGTAATATAATCACCAAATTCTGCTGTATTAGAAATAGAATAACGCATTCCTTTAAATCCGCTTTCGTAAATCAAATCTACAATCAGCTTCATTTCGTGAATACATTCAAAATATGCGTTTTCCGGTGCATATCCTGCTTCTACTAAAGTTTCAAATCCTGCTTTCATAAGAGCTGTAACACCGCCACAAAGCACTGCCTGCTCTCCGAAAAGGTCTGTTTCTGTCTCTACTTTAAAGGTTGTTTCCAAAACTCCGGCTCTTGCACCACCAAGCGCTGCTGCGTAAGCCAATGCTTTTTCTTTTGCCTTTCCTGTGTAGTCCTGCTGAACAGCTACCAGACATGGAGTTCCTCTGCCGATCTGATATTCGCTTCTTACTGTGTGTCCCGGCGCTTTTGGTGCAATCATAGTTACGTCCACGTAAGCCGGCGGCTTAATCTGTCCGAAATGAATTGCAAAGCCATGAGCAAACATCAGCATATTGCCTTCTTCCAGATTTGGCTCGATGTCTTCTTTATATAATTTTGCCTGTTTTTCATCATTGATTAAAATCATGATAATATCGGCTTTTTTTGCTGCTTCTGCCGCTGTATAAACTTCAAATCCCTGTTTTACTGCCTTGTCCCAAGATTTAGAGCCTTCATATAAGCCTACGATTACATTACAGCCGGACTCCTTTAAGTTCAATGCGTGAGCATGTCCCTGACTGCCGTATCCGATAATCGCAATGGTTTTTCCCTCTAAAAGAGCTAAATTACAATCTTCCTGATAATAAATTTTTACTGCCATTTGTATATTCCTCCTATTTATGTAATAAAATTAAAACTCTTCCTCATCCTCTGAAAGATAGAAAATGTCATCAGAACCTCTTGAAAGTCCGGCAATACCGGTTCTGGCTATTTCCAGAATTTCATAACCGTCAAGCAAGTCTATAAAAGCTTCCAGCTTTGATTTATTTCCGGTGAGCTCTACAATCATGGACTCTTTTCCTACATCTATGATATTGGCTCTGAAAATATCTACAATCGCTGTAATCCCCGCCCGCTGCTCCGGTGAAACTCTGACTTTTACCAGCATCAGCTCTCTGGTAACACTTTGATCGTCTTTTAATACTTTTACAGAAAGAACGTCTTCCAGTTTCTCTACCTGTCGTGTTATCTGCTCCAGAATTAACTCATCACCCTTACATACGACTGTCATACGGGTATAATTGGGATCTGTGGTAATTCCTGCCGATAAGCTGTCAATGTTATAACCCCGGCGGCTGAACAATCCCGAAACTCTACTCAGTACGCCGGCTGTATTTTCAACCAGAATAGACAATATTCTCTTGTTCATACAGCATCTTCTCCTCTGCCTTTTGGCTAACTTTTCTGTCATTCTACCAACTATCAAAAGCTTTGTCAATGCAATCTGAACGCTATAACTAATTAGAATGTAATACATAACTCTAAATAATGATGTTAGGACGCAATTTCCTATGAAATGAAAAAAGATGAGGCTATCACATTAAGCAAAAATCAGAATATTTATACATTTTAGCAAATTTATTGTCCACATAATGTATAAATATTCTCGATATCACTTAATGCAACAGCCTCATCTTTTAAATTCTTCTGTCTCTTGCCGCTTTCATACGTGCCATCGCTCTTGCCAGAGATGCCTTGGAAACATAGTATTCCTGCATACTCTGCTGCTGGCGAAGCTGCTCTTCCGCTCTTTCCTTCGCTTCTTTTGCACGTTTTACGTCAATATCCTCCGGCTTTTCTATACTGTCTGCCAAAACCGTCACACGGTTATTGATAATCTGGGCAAAACCGCCTCCCACAATAGCAATATGCTCTGTGCCGTCTTCTGTCCGAATACGCATTTCTCCGGGAACAATCGCTATCATCATATCTGCGTGGTGGGCTAAAATGGTAATGCTTCCGTCCTTTGCCGGGAGTGAAATACTTGTACCTCTGCCATGATAAAAATCTTTATCGCTGGCAATTACATTTAAACCAAATGTTCCCATTTTTCCTCACTCCTTTGGACTAGGCATTCTGCTTTGCTTTTTCAATTACTTCATCAATAGTACCTACATTGAAGAAAGCGTTTTCCGGATAATCATCCATTTCACCTTCCACAATCATCTTAAATCCACGAATGGTTTCTTTTAACGGTACGTATTTTCCCGGAATACCGGTGAATACTTCTGCCACATGGAATGGCTGGGAAAGGAATTTCTGCAATTTTCTGGCTCTGGCAACGACTTTCTTATCTTCATCAGAAAGCTCTTCCATACCCAGAATAGCAATAATATCCTGCAATTCTTTATATTTCTGAAGATACTCCTGTACCTTTCTGGCAACTTCATAATGTTCCTGTCCAACCACATCTGCCTCCAGAATACGAGAACTGGACTCCAACGGGTCAACCGCAGGATAAATACCCTGTTCTACAATCTTTCTGGACAATACAGTTGTCGCATCCAAATGGGCAAAGGTTGTAGCAGGAGCCGGGTCAGTTAAGTCATCCGCAGGCACATAAACAGCCTGTACAGATGTAACAGAACCATTCTTTGTGGAAGCAATTCGCTCCTGTAATTCGCCCATTTCCGTAGCCAGCGTAGGCTGGTATCCAACAGCAGAAGGCATACGCCCTAAAAGAGCGGATACCTCAGAACCTGCCTGTGTAAAACGGAAAATATTATCAATAAATAAAAGCACGTTCTGATGCTCTTTGTCACGGAAATATTCTGCCATGGTAAGCCCTGTCTCCGCAACACGCATACGAGCTCCCGGCGGCTCATTCATCTGTCCGAATACCAGCGCTGTTTTCTCCAGAACACCGGACTCCTTCATTTCGCTCCAAAGGTCATTTCCCTCTCTGGAACGCTCTCCTACTCCTGTAAAGATGGAGTAACCGCCGTGCTCTGTTGCAATGTTGCTGATAAGCTCCTGAATAAGAACTGTTTTACCTACTCCGGCGCCGCCGAAAAGACCGATTTTACCTCCCTTTGCATAAGGAGCCAATAAGTCGATAACTTTAATACCTGTTTCCAGAATTTCCACAACAGGACTCTGTTCATCAAATGCAGGAGGGTCTCTGTGAATAACCCAGTGCTCTGCATCATCAAGCTGTTCTCCTTTATCAATGGTTTCTCCTAAAACATTGAATAAACGTCCCAGTGTTTCTTTTCCTACCGGTACGGAAATCCCCTGTCCTGTTGCTGTAACTTCCATATCCTTGCAAAGTCCGTCACTGGATGCCAGCATAATACAACGTACTGTATGATTTCCTATATGCTGTGCAACCTCCATAACCACTTTTTTTCCGTTCAGCTCTACGGTAAGCGCATCTTTAATGCTTGGAAGGTCCTGCTCCTGGAATTCCACGTCTACAACGGGGCCCATAACCTGTACAATTTTTCCTTTATTCATTGTATAAAAACCTCCTTCCTTTATTGTTTCTTTTTCTGTGCCTTTGCACCGCTGATTACCTCAGTAATTTCCTGTGTAATGGCAGCCTGTCTGACACGATTATATTTAATGGATAAATCTTTTAACATCTCTTTGGCACTGGTGGTTGCCGCATCCATTGCCTGCATACGGGAATTATGCTCACTGGCATAAGACTCTACCAGACAGCCGTAAATCATACCGCTTAAATAGTTTGGAACAATGGTATTCAGCAGTTCTTCTGCTGACGGAACCATCTCAATTTCTTCCTGATGAGTGTCTACCAAAAACTGTGCAGATGCACCGAAGGTAGCCTTCTTTAACGGTAAAAGCTGCTGCTTTTCCGCTACCATTGAGGCTGCATTCGCCATACGGGTATAGATAATATGTACCTCGTCGAGCTCGCCCTTTAAATACATATCTATCATCTTTTCAGAGATGACTCTGGCTCTGTGCATGGTAGGCTTCTGAACTGTAAAGCGGAAATTTGTATCCACAGACACGTCTTTTTTATAAAAATACTGTCTTCCTACCTCTCCCAGCACAAACAGTTGTGTATGCTGTTTCTTCTCCATACCCTCTTCTGCCAGTTTAAAGACATTATGGTTATACGCACCTGCCAGTCCTTTGTCCGCACTTACTACGATATAACCGATTTTCTTGTCCTCCGGCAAAATCTCTGTACGTTCGTCAAAATACCGGTGTTCAATCTCCGATGTATGTCTTAAAATACGTCCGATGGCAGCCTGTAAAGAGTAAAAATACGGCTCTGTATCAGTAAGAACCTTCTTTGCTCTTTTCAGCTTTGAAGAAGAAATCATATACATGGCATTGGTAATTTTCATGGTATCCCGGATGCTTTTCATACGACTTTGTATTTCTTTTGCACTTGCCATTTTATCACCTGTTCCTGTTCTTAAATTCCTTTGCTGCCTCTAAAATCTTTTCTCCCAGTTCATCAGAAAGAACCTTTGTTTCCAGAATTTCTGCTTTGATTTCCGGATGCTTCTGCTCAAAATATTCCAGCATATCCATCTGGAATGTCTTTAATTCTTTTACCGGAATGTCTGTCAAAAGCTTATGTGTAGCTACCCACAGAGTAATGACCTGTTCATGGGAAGCCAGTGGTCTGCATAACGGCTGCTTTAACAGCTCCATCAGACATTTTCCATAGTCCAACTGTGCCTTTGTTGTCTCATCTAAATCGGAAGAAAACTGTGTGAACACCTGCATTTCTCGATACTGTGCTAAATCAATTCGCATACTTCCGGAAGCTTTTTTCATAGCTTTTGTCTGCGCCGCACCACCTACACGGGATACAGAAAGACCGACATTTACCGCCGGACGAACACCTTCAAAGAACAAATCACTTTCAAGGAAAATCTGTCCGTCTGTAATGGAAATAACGTTTGTCGGGATGTATGCAGATACGTCACCTGCCTGTGTTTCAATAATCGGAAGGGCTGTGATAGAACCGCCTCCCGCTTCTTCACTTAAACGGCTGGAACGCTCCAGCAGTCTGGAATGAAGATAGAATACGTCACCCGGATATGCCTCACGTCCCGGTGAACGTTCTAACAGCAGAGATAAGGCACGATATGCAACTGCGTGTTTTGATAAATCATCGTAAACAATCAGTACGTCTTTTCCTTTATACATAAAATACTCTGCAAGCGCTGTTCCGGAATATGGCACAATGTACTGCAAAGGCGCACAATCACTTGCTGTTGCGGAAAATACCGTAGTATATTCCATTGCTCCGTATTTTTCCAGTGTTCCTACTAATTTTGCTACCGTAGAGGCTTTCTGTCCGATTGCCACATAGATACACATTACATCTTTTCCCTTCTGGTTCAAGATGGTATCAATGGCAATGGAAGTTTTACCTGTCTGACGATCACCGATAATCAATTCTCGCTGTCCACGTCCGATTGGGAACATGGAGTCGATTGCCAGAATACCTGTTTCCATTGGTACGGATACTGATTTTCTGTCAATAATTCCCGGCGCTTCCTGCTCGATTGGGCGATAATCGTCTGCTTGAATTTCGCCTTTTCCGTCAATGGGCGCACCTAAGGCATCCACAATTCTTCCGATGAAATTTCCGCCTACGGGAACACCTGCTCTTTTCTTTGTACGTGCAACCTTTGTACCTTCTTTAATCCCTGTATCTTTGCCAAAGATAATGACACCGATTTCATTTCGCTTGATATCCTGTACCATTCCTTTTACACCATTTTCAAAGGTTACGATTTCGCCGTACATGGCATGGTCTATTCCGTAAACAGTTGCAATTCCATCCCCCACCCAGATGACGTTTCCAACTTCTTTTGCGCCTTCTGTGCTGTGGAAATTATCAATTTCTTCCTTCAAAATTGAAATAATTTCTTCTGAGTTGATTGAACTCAAACCGTTCACCTCCAGATTAATTTTTGTTGTAATTCATGAATACTGCCCTTTAAGCTGTTATCATATTCGTGGTCTTTTGTCCGAATAATAAATCCACCTACAAGGCTTTTATCCTCTTTCAGTTTAAGAGCAACTGCCTGTGTATGATACTGTTTTTTCAGGAATTTTTTAATTCCTTCCAACTGTTCTGCCTTTGGAGGCGTTACATAATACAATGTGGCAGATAATATGTTCTTTTGTTCATTGTAATGTTCCTGATATGCCTGAAAAATTTCGTTTAAAAGCTCTGCATGCTTGTATTTACAAACTACACACAGGAAATTGTGAAGTTCCTTTGGAAAAACTCTACTGATAACTCTCTGTTTTTGTTCAAAGGATATCGTTGGATTTTCCAATGCTTTTGAAAGCTCAGGCACTTCTTTTAAAAGCCTTTGTGTTTCCAAAATACTTTCTTTTGGAACATTTAACTGATAAAGCACCTTACCATAATTAATAGCTGTCTGTGTCATCTGCATCACCTGCTTTTGCTAAAAATTTATCGTAGAGCATATCATTGCTGTTCTCATTACTTTTTTCCAAAAGTAATTTTTTTGCTGCCTGCATAGCGAGCTGTGCAATCTCTTTTTTCGCTCCCTGCATGGCATTTTCCTGTTCCTGACGGGCAGTATTTTGAGCAGCTTCGATAATCTTCGCCGCTTCATCGTTGGCATTTTTTACAATACTTTCTCTTGCCTGTCTTGCATCTGTTTTTGCATTTTCCAAAATCTGAGAAGACTCTTCTTTTGCCATTGCCAGAGATTTTTCATACTGTACTTTCAGTTCTTCGGCTTTTTCACGGCTTACACGAGCTTCTTCCATCTCTTTTGCTATACACGCTTTTCTCTTTTCCATGATACCCAGTACCGGACCGATAAGGAATTTTTTCATTAAGAGATAAAGCACAATCAGATTTATAATCGTCCAGACAAGGTTCCAGCCAAGACTCATCATCTTTCATGCACCTGCCTTTCCCTGCTGATTATAAGAATAAGATTAACAATCCGATAACGAAACCGTAAATAGCTGTTGCCTCTGCAAGCGCACAACCAAGAAGTAATGCTTTGCTGATTTTGCTTTCTGCTTCCGGCTGTCTTGCGATTGCTTCTACTGCTTTTGCTGTTGCATGACCAATTCCTAAACCTGCTCCGATACCTGTTAATACTGCAATACTTGCACCAATTGCTGCTGTCATAATTCATTTCTCCTTTTCAAATAAAATTTAATCTTCTATTTGCTCTTTTACAAAGAGCGATGTTAAAAACACAAATACGTATGTCTGAATTAAACCATCAAACACATCAAAGTACAAACTAAACGGAATGGGTAAAAGTACCGGCATAACCGTTTTTAACAGCTCCATAATTACAAACGAACCAATTACATTACCGAATAAACGCATACATAATGAAACAGGACGGATTGCAATTTCCATGATGTTGATTGGAGCTACTAAAGGCATAGGCTCTGCAAAGCTTTTCAAAAATCCCTTTCCACCCTTCTTATGGAAGCCGGAATAGTAGATGAGAAATACGCTCATAAGCGCCAATGCTGCTGTCACATTCAAATCCTTGGTCGGAGGTTTAAAGCCTAAAAGTCCGATTAAATTGGCTACCCCGATATAGAGCGCCGTAGAAATCAGATACGGTATGTACCGCTTTCCTTCCTCCCCCAGAATGTCTGTGAAAAAGTCGTTCAGAAAACCAATAGATGCTTCTAATGCCAACTGCTTTCTTCCCGGATTTTCCACTTTCAAATTCCGAACAAGTATAATCGACAGGATGGTTAATGCTGCCATAATAATCCATGTAACTACCACGGACTCACCTACCGGAATTCCACCAAAAATCGGAATATTGAACACGGTTTCGCATTGAAGTTCTTCCGTAATTCTTTCCGCAATATTGTTCGTAAGACATTCCTCCCTTTCTCTTTTCTATTGTCGCTGTGAGCAATAAAACAGAAATCGGCACGTGTTTTTGTGTCTTCTTATTAAATTGCTTTTAACACATTACTGCTAATCATTTCATTTGTCAATCTTTGGTTTTTTCATAAAAAAGAGAAAGTTTTCGTCAATTTTTCTTGTAGATTTTTGATGTTTTTCTTTGTTTTTGTAAGAATTTCCATGGTTTTTTATACCATTCGGTATATACTGGTTCTACCACTTGAAAATTGCACAAATTTTCTTGAGCTACACTCTCTTATTTTTGTAAAATATGATAAAATACATGTGCATATACTTATGAGGATTGCCTATATCAGGCACAGCTTGCTATAATAAAACAGAAAAGGAGGTATCTGATAGTGGAAATGCAACAACTTGTCATAGCCGGCGCCGGTCCGGCAGGAGTATCTGCCGCTTTATATGCAGTACGCATGGGTTTTCCCCCACTGGTTATTCACAACGGATACGGTGCTTTAGAAAAGGCAGAAAAGATAGAAAATTACTACGGACTTCCGGCTCCTGTTTCTGGAAAAGGACTGTATGAAAATGGACTTTCTCAATTAAAAGCCCTCAATGTTCCTGTTTTTAAGGATGAGCTGCTTTCAATTACATACGATGGAGAATACACCATACAGACCTCTGAAAACACCTATCATACCAAAGCGCTTATTCTGGCAACAGGCACAAAAAGAAACACGCTTTCTTTAAAAGAATTGAAAAAATACGAAGGAAACGGTATCAGCTACTGTGCCGTATGCGATGGTTTTTTCTATCGTCAAAAGGAAGTCGGTGTACTTGGCAATGGCTCTTATGCCCTTCATGAGGCAAAGGTTTTAGAGCCTCTGGCAGCAAAAGTAACTATATTAACTAACGGAAAAGAACCTGATTTTTCTTTGGATGAGCTGGGCTCTGTTCATTTAGAAAAAAGGAAAATCATCTCTGCAAAGGGAGAAAATTCTCTTTCCTCGCTGGAGCTGGAGGACCATACGCACTTTCCTCTTGACGGTCTGTTTGTTGCATTGGGGACAGCCGACAGCACAGACATTGCCAGAAAACTGGGACTTTTTATGGAGGATAATCATATTTTAATTGAAGCAGATACCAGCACTCCTCTCCCCGGTCTCTTTGCAGCCGGAGATTGCACCGGAGGTATGCTGCAAATCGCAAAAGCGGTATATGAAGGCGCACTTGCAGGCACATGTGCCGTCAATTATTTAAAGTCAATAAAATAAAAATTATATATATTTAAAGGAGGCTATTCTTATGGCTATGGAATTTACATCTAAAAATTTTGCAAAAGAAGTGCTGCAATCTGACCTACCGGTACTGGTTGATTTTTGGGCAACCTGGTGTATGCCCTGCAAGATGCTGGCTCCGGTTATTGAAGAACTGGCAGAAGAAGCAAACGGACGTTATAAGGTAGGAAAAATCAATGTAGATGATGAACCTTCCCTTGCGGCACAGTACGGTATTATGAATATTCCTACTGTACTGGTATTTAAAAACGGTCAGGTCGCTGATAAATCTGTGGGCGCTGTTCCGAAAAAACAACTGGAAGCTTTGCTGAAATGATTTGATTTGCTGTTTGATGGCTTTGCTAAAGCGAGAGCTGCGATGTAAGGTTTATTCCTTTCGCAGCTCTCATTTTCTATTAGCTTTTTATTATCATTTGGAACTTCTTATAAAAGTTTATAAAGCTCTTCTCGTTTTTCAATTTTTATTTCGCCTCTGTTTAAAGATATGTAACCCTGTTTTGCAAGCTGTTTCAAAATACGGCTGACTGCTTCTCTGGCGCTCCCGATAATTTTTGCAATTTCTTCGTGTGTCATGGTGATACTGGACGTCTTATTTTTCGCTGCCTCGTCTAATAAAAAGGAAACAATTCGCTGTGTAAGACTTAAAAATATCAACTGCTGCAAAGCTTCTACTACATCGGAAAAACGTCTGGCAGTTTCTTTATACATAAAATTTTCCAGATAGATATTTTCTTTCGTCAACATAGAAAGAATTCTGGCAGGAATAAGAAGTACCTCTGTACTGCCTTGAGCCTCTATTTCCACATCAAAGGTAATTGCGGAAAGAATACAGGAGGCTGCTAAAAAACAAATATCTCCTTCCCGCAAACGATAAATCGTGACTTCCTTTCCTTCATCCGACAATAGATATGTTCTGAGACTTCCCTTTAAAACTAAAAGTCCTCCCAGACATTCTCTTGCCCCAGAATAAACAATCTCACCTGCTTCATAGCTAACAACTCTGGACTCTTTAAGAACCGTTTTTTGCTGTTCTTCTGTAAGCTTGCCCCAAAACTCTTGCTGCTTTAATACGTTTTCTATTGTTTCATTCATTTTTATCCCTACCTGTCTCTAAAAAATTTCACCTTGTTGTTTTAAGTATTCTAAAAATGCTTCACAGCCTTCTTTTACGTCTTCGTAAGTTTTATCAAAGTCACCTGTGTACCAAGGATCTGCAATAGCTCTTGGATTATCTGTAAAGTCTAAAAGCTTATATACTTTATTTTCAGTATCTTGTCCGATTATCCTGTTTATATTTTTTATATTCCAATCATCCATACCAATCAGATAGTCGTATTTTTCATAATCTGATTTCTTCATTTGAACAGCATATTTACCTGCTGTGGAAATGTGAAACTGTGCCAGCTTGTTTCTAGTATAACGAATATTAAATAATTGCTATATTAAATTGATACTGCTTCCTCTTC
>UQAX01000046.1 GCA_900539145.1 uncultured Blautia sp. | reverse complement strand
GACGGGTTTCATGACCCCATCGGTGCCTTTCGCAGAAAGGTGGAAAATAATTATGACAATTCCCAGACATGTGGCAATTATTTTAGACGGAAACGGAAGATGGGCGAAAGCAAAAGGAATGCCCAGAACCTACGGACATATTAAGGGATGCGAAAATCTGGAGAAAATTTGCAGTATTGCCAAGGATTTAGGCGTAAAATATTTGACAGTATATGCTTTTTCAACTGAGAACTGGAAGCGTTCAAAAGAAGAAGTGGATGGTCTTATGAAGCTGTTTCGGAACTATATGAAACGCTGTATTCAGATTTCAAGAGATAATAAAATGTGTGTACGTGTCATTGGTGACCCAAGTATGTTTGATGCAGATTTACAGCAAAAAATCAAAGAGCTGGAGGAATATTCCAGCCAGTTTGACGAGCTGCATTTTCAAATTGCTTTAAATTACGGAAGCAGAGATGAAATCAAAAGAGCCATGGTAAGGATGGCGGAGGATGTGGAAAAAGGAGTTCTTCTCCCTCAGCAGATTACGGAGGATGTGATTTCTGATTACTTGGACACAAGGGCACTTCCCGACCCTGATTTGCTAATTCGAACAAGCGGCGAAGAAAGGCTTTCAAACTTTTTAATGTGGCAGCTTGCTTATACAGAGTTTTACTTTACCGATGTGGCATGGCCGGATTTTGATAAAAAAGAATTTGAAAAAGCCATTGATAAATTCAATCACAGAGACCGCAGATACGGTGGCGTAAAGGAGGAGTAAGATGTTTAAGACAAGACTTTTAAGTGGAATTGTTCTTGTGGCGATTGCAATCGCTTCTGTTGCCGCAGGAGGTCCTGTATTATTTGCTGTGCTTCTGGCAATTTCACTGATTGGAGTAGGAGAGCTGTATCGTGCCATGGAGGTGCACCAGAAAGGCTTTGGGGCATTGGAAATCGCAGGGTATGTAGGAACGGTTTTGTATTACCTTTCACTGCTTTGGGTAAAGACAGATGAATTTTCCATGATGATTTTACTGTTTGCCCTTGTACTCATTATGTGTGTCTATGTGTTTACGTATCCAAAATACAGAGCAGAACAGATAATGGCAGCTTTATTCGGCATTTTCTATGTTGCGGTTATGCTGTCCTATATTTATAAAACGAGAACCTTAGAGGGCGGCGCATGGCTGGTAGGCTTGATTTTCTTAAGCTCCTGGGGGAGCGATACCTGTGCCTACTGTGTGGGAATGTTAATCGGAAAGCATAAAATGGCGCCGGTATTAAGTCCCAAAAAATCCATTGAAGGCGGTGTAGGCGGTGTGTTAGGCGCAGCGCTTTTGGGAGCGCTCTATGCACTTTTGATTTCCGGTGTCAATCAGGCAGACGGTCATACTCCATTGATGTATGCGGTGATTTGTGCAGTAGGTGCGTTGATTTCCATGGTAGGAGATTTGGCGGCATCTGCCATTAAGAGAAATAAGGAAATAAAAGATTACGGAAAACTTATTCCGGGGCACGGCGGTATTTTAGACCGTTTTGACAGTGTTATTTTTACAGCTCCGTTTATTTATTTCCTTGCCAGTGTTTTAATATAAAGAGGAAAGCGTATGAAGAAAATTGCAATTTTAGGTTCAACAGGTTCCATAGGAACACAAACCCTTGATATTGTCAGTAAAAATGATGATTTGCAGGTGGTAGGAATTGCTGCGGGAAGAAATATTGATTTACTGGAAAAACAAATCCGTCAGTTTTCTCCCAGACTGGCAGCGGTTGGAGATGAAAAGAAAGCGCAGGAATTAAAACTTCGTGTACAGGACACTGACTGCAAAGTAGTAGGTGGAATGGATGGTTTAATTGAGTTGGCGGTTATGGAGGAAATGGAAATTCTGGTGACCGCCATTGTGGGGATGATTGGAATACGTCCTACGGTTGCCGCTATTTGTGCAGGAAAGCATATTGCTCTTGCAAACAAAGAAACCCTTGTAACAGCAGGGCATATTATTATGCCTCTTGCAAAAGAGCACAATGTAAAAATTTTACCGGTTGACAGCGAGCACAGTGCAATTTTTCAGGCATTAAACGGAGAAAATCCAAAAACCATTGAAAAACTGCTGATTACTGCTTCCGGCGGCCCTTTCCGTGGTAAGAAAACAGAAGAATTGAAAAATATACGTGTGGAAGATGCGTTAAAGCACCCGAACTGGGCTATGGGACAGAAGATTACCATTGACTCTGCGACTTTAGTAAATAAAGGGCTGGAGGTTATGGAGGCAAAATGGTTATTTGACGTGGATTTGGACAGAATACAGGTGGTAGTACAGCCTCAGAGCGTTATTCATTCTATGATTGAGTTTAAAGATGGCAGTATTATGGCGCAGCTTGGCACGCCGGATATGCGTCTGCCTATTCAATACGCACTGTATGAAGGTGAGCGAAAATACTTAGACGGGGAAAGGCTGGATTTTGCGAAGCTGGCATCCATTACCTTTGAAAATCCAGATATGGAAACCTTTAAAGGACTGCCTCTGGCAATGCAGGCGTCTAAGACGGGCGGTTCTATGCCCACCGTTTTTAATGCCGCAAATGAAAAAGCAGTGGCGCTGTTTTTAAACCGAAAAATCGGATTTTTAGACATTTATGAAATAATTGAAAAAGCAATGAATGAGCATGAATTAATTTTAAATCCTACCGTTGAAGAAATTATAAATATTGAACAAGACGTGTATAAGAGGATTGAAGGCAGGTGGTAAATTGAAAATTTTAATAGCAATTTTGATATTCTCCGTCATTATTATTTTCCATGAGCTGGGGCATTTCCTTTTGGCGAAAAGAAATGGAATTAAGGTTACGGAATTTTCTCTGGGGATGGGACCGAGACTGTTATCAACACAAAAAGGAGAAACCCGTTATTCTTTAAAATTATTTCCCATAGGCGGGTCCTGTATGATGGTTGGCGAAGATGATGACGATGACAGCGAGGGTTCTTTTAATAAGGCATCTGTGTGGGCGAGAATATCTGTTGTTGCGGCAGGACCGATTTTTAACTTTATTCTGGCTTTTGTATTTGCCATGATTATTACCAGTGTAGCAGGCTATGATCCTGCCAGAGTGTTACAGGTGGAAGAAAATTCTCCTGCGGCAAAGGCGGGGCTTCAGGAAGGGGATATTATTACAGAATTTCAGGGAAGAAACATTGTTCTAGGGAGAGATTTGGACTCCTACATGATGCTTCACGGACTGGAAGATGAAGACATTACCCTGACCTATAAACGAGATGGTAAAGAAAAGGAAGTTTCCTTTGAAGCATACAGCGAAGAAAAATATATGCTGGGATTTTCCTATGTGCCTACACCGGATAGTGAGCCTGAGATTACGCAGGTTGTCCTAAATGGCGCTATGATGGAAGCCGGAGTACAGGCAGGAGATATTATCCGTGAAATCAATGGAGAAGCTATTGAAACCAGTCAGGAAATACAGGAATACTGGGAAAAAAATCCGCTGGACGGTTCAGAAATCAGTTTGGGAATTGAGAGAGACGGAGAGGTACAGACGCTTTCCTTAAAACCTCAGATGACAAAGCAGATAGATACCGGTTTTGTGTATAATCTGTATCGGGAAAAAACCAACTTTTTAGGGGTACTAAGATACAGCGCTTCTGAAGTGCGATACTGGATTTCCAATACCATAGAAAGTCTTATGATGCTGATAAAAGGGCAGTTTAGCGTAAATGACTTATCCGGTCCAGTGGGGATTATTGATGTTATTGGCGACTCCTACGAAGAAGCCAAAGAGGAAGGCACGGTTATGGTATGGCTTCAAATGCTGTACTGGGCAATTCTGCTTTCTGCCAATTTAGGTGTCATGAATTTACTTCCTATTCCGGCTTTAGACGGAGGAAGACTTGTCTTTCTCGCAGTTGAAGCAGTACGAAAGAAGAAATTAGACCCAAATGTCGAAGGCATGGTCCATTTTGCGGGATTTGTTTTATTGATGCTTTTAATGGTATTTGTAATGTTTAATGATTTTCGAAGATTATAATGGAACTGTCACATGAAAGAATAATCAAGAATATCTATGCAGTTTTGGCGAAAATGTATAGATATTCTCGATATTTACTTTATGTGGCAGCTTTTTTATTTCATAGGAAATTGCGTCTTATGAAATAAAAAATGCTCCGCAAAGATGCGCAGCTTGCGGAAATGAAATTATCACTTTGTGAACTGCTCGCGCGCAAAGCTTGTGCTGCTGCACAAGCTTTTTATACTAATTCTGCAATTCTGGTGACGCCTACGTAAATTTCCTGAATTTCGTACCATGTGGAGTAATCAATAATTCCTGTGGCAGGAAGTCCGAAAATCTGCTGGAATTTTTTGACTGCGTTTTGCGTGTTTTCTCCAAAGACGCCGTCTACGGAAATTTTCGGAAGAGCAGGATAGGCGTTGGCAATGGCATTAAGCTGTTCCTGTATCTGTCGGACCTTACTTCCGGATGAACCGATGTCTAGGGGCTGACCGGGCCACGAGGCAGGGATGCCGGAAATTTCCTCAGCAGTGTTGATGTACATGTTACTGCCGTAGAAGTTTCGTAAGATTTCAATGGCAGAATAGCCTTGATCTCCCAGATATTTTGAACCCCATTGTGTCATCCAGTTCGGGCACTGTACCCTTTGTCCGTCACAATACTGAGTTAAAATCGGCTGCCGCACCCCTGGTCTTGAAAGATAATTGTCAAAGAGCTCATCTACAATACGGGAGATGCTTTCAAAAATATTTCGCCCGTGCATCCATTTGTGGTCGAAAGCAGTAGATGAAGTGATGGTAAAGTCGTATCCCTTGTTCCTGTACCATTCGGTATACACACGATTTAAAGTAAAGGACATAATTGCCAATACATTTGCACGAATGGTATTATCCGGCCAAGTGGCATAAATTTCGCTGCTGGCTACATTTTTGATATAATCTCGATAACGGACATAATAATCCCTTGCGGTGGAGTCATTTGGAGAACCATCATGCACAACCACATATTCCGGAATAACCACACGGCTCAGAACGATTTCCCCTGACGTATCCATAGGCTTGATTTCGTCTTCGGGAATTTTTTCAGGATATTCTCCATAGAGGGTATGAGCAGGAATGACAATATCTTCAAAAGCTCCGGGAGCGGCTTGAGGAGATAAGACAGCTCTTTGAATAGCAGTAGCATCCGGTAAAATTTCTGCTCCGGAAATATCCAAATCATCAAAGCCTTCTTTTGAAATGCGGAAAGTATATTCTGCATAGGGCTGATATTCAGAAGGCGCCATACTATATTCCAGTGGCGGAGCAGGAAGCTGAATTTCCGGTATCATGCCGTTGGCATCTGTTTTCACTTCTTCAATCACAGAGTCAGGGTCTCCGGTATAAGAAATTTGAACAGAAGCATCCTCTACGGGCTGGCTGCGAATGGAAGAAAGAACATAAAGCTGCAAAGTTCCTTCATCCGGGTGGTCTGTCTGCATGGATTTTAAAGAGGCTGTATTCATAAAAATACCTCGGATTTTTCGTTGCTTTAGTATATGCGGAAGAAAAGAAAAGGTGAAGATATAGTTGAAATTTTTTTGGATTAGAGCTAAAATAGGAGCATAAGAAACGTGTGAAATATAAGAAGGCAGGGAAAAAGGGAGTAAGGCTGTCGTAGGAAAAGGAATTCTTTTCCGGACAGTTTTTTTCGTGTAATGGGAAACTACTTTGTAAATACGGGAGGAAACGATATGGCAAAATATGTAATGGCATTGGATGCAGGGACAACCAGCAACAGATGTATTTTATTTAACAAAAAAGGAGAGATTATCAGTTCGGCGCAGAAGGAGTTTACTCAATATTTTCCAAAACCGGGCTGGGTGGAGCATGATGCAAATGAAATCTGGTCCAATCAGTTAGGCGTTGCTGTGGAAGCCATGCAAAAAGCAGGGGCTGAGGCAGAAGATATTGCGGCAATCGGTATTACCAATCAGCGAGAAACGGCTATTGTCTGGGATAAAAATACAGGAGAGCCTATTTATCATGCCATTGTCTGGCAATGCAGAAGAACATCCGAGTATTGCGACCAGTTGAAAGCCAAGGGGCTTACGGAGGTTTTTCGAAAGAAAACAGGTTTGATTATTGACGCCTATTTTTCAGGCACAAAGGTAAAATGGATTTTAGACCATGTAGAAGGCGCCAGAGAGCGTGCGAAAAAGGGAGAACTGCTTTTTGGAACAGTGGAAACATGGTTGATTTGGAAGATGACAAAGGGAGCTGTTCATGTGACGGACTATTCCAACGCATCAAGAACACTTCTTTATAATATCAATACATTAGAGTGGGATAAGGAAATCTTAGAAGAATTGGATATTCCGGAATGTATGCTTCCGAAAGTAAAACCCTCCAGCTGCGTTTACGGAATGGCGGACAGTAGCTTTTTCGGAGGAGAAATTCCCATTGCAGGTGCAGCAGGAGACCAACAGTCGGCGCTTTTCGGACAGACCTGCTTTGAAAAGGGAGATGCGAAGAATACCTATGGAACAGGCTGCTTCTTGCTGATGAATACAGGAGAAAAGCCGGTCTTTTCGCAAAATGGTCTTGTTACCACCATTGCATGGGGACTGGACGGAAAGGTTAATTATGCGTTAGAGGGCTCTGTGTTTGTGGCAGGAGCGATTATTCAATGGTTAAGAGATGAGCTGCGCCTGATTGACTCGGCAGAAGACTCAGAATATATGGCAAGGAAGGTAAAGGATACCAACGGATGTTATGTTGTGCCGGCTTTTACGGGGCTGGGAGCGCCATATTGGGACCAATATGCCAGAGGCACCATTGTAGGACTTACAAGAGGTGTGAACAAATGTCATATTATCCGAGCCTCTCTGGAGTCGTTGGCATATCAGGTTCATGATGTGATTGAGGCCATGAGGGCGGACTCCGGTATGGAATTGAATTTCCTGAAGGTAGACGGAGGCGCCAGCGCCAATAATTTCCTTATGCAGGCACAGGCAGATATGATACAGGTTCCTGTAAAAAGACCGGTGTGTGTGGAAACAACGGCAATGGGGGCAGCGTATCTGGCAGGCTTGGCTGTGGGATATTGGAACAGCAAGGAAGAAATTATTGAGAATTGGAGTACAGACCGTGTCTTTTATCCTGAGCTTACAAAGGAAGAAAGAGATAAAAAGACAAAAGGTTGGAAGAAAGCAGTAAAATGTGCCTACGGATGGGCAAGAGAAGATTAATTTCAGAAAGAAGATGTCATAATGTTTGGAGAAAATCATGCACATATTTTCATGAATGGGATCAATTACAGGGCGGCAGTAAACCGTCATAAAAGCGGCGTGGATACGGAAGTTATTCATGAACATTTTCGGGCTTATCGGGAAAAAGATGTTTCCTTTGTCAGAGACGGAGGGGATGCTTTGGGCGTTTCTGAAAGGGCAAGGGAAATTGCACCCCAATATGGAATTACCTATCGGACGCCTGTTTTTGCCATTCATAAAAAAGGGCATTACGGAGGAATTGTAGGAAAACCTTTTGAAAATATGAAAGAATATGCCGACTTGGTAAAGGAAGTGAAAAGGCGGGGCGGAGATTTCATTAAAATTATGACAACGGGTATTATGAATTTTGATACGGATGGCTCTGTGACAGAAGAACCCTTGGGGTTTGACGAAGTAAAAGAAATGGTACATATTGCTCATGAAGAGGGCTTTTCCGTAATGGCGCATACAAATGGGGCAAGGGCTGTTCGGGAAGCAGCTGTTGCCGGCGCAGACAGTATTGAACATGGAAACTATGTAGATGAAGAAGCTATGTGGGCAATGAAAGAACATAAAACCGTGTGGGTGCCTACTATAACCGTAGTGAAAAACATGATTGGCTGCGGCAGGTTTTCCGATGAGGTCCTGGAAAAGATATGGGAAACAGGAAGCCGCAATATACAAAGGGGATATGAGATAGGCGTACAGCTTGCACTAGGCAGCGATGCCGGAGCGTATCTTGTGCCTCATGGACAGGGGATTAAAGATGAATGGGAATGTTTTCAGGAGATTTTGGGAAAGAATAATAAAGAAGTAACCGAAATGCTTCTGGAGGGGGAAAGAAAAATTCAGGAGAAATTTATACGGAGGTAATAATCAGTAAATGCAGGAAAAGAACAGCTTTGTTTTGAAAGGGAATATTTGTTACAGTGGCGGCAGCAAAAAGCTTGTGATTTGTCCAAAAAGTTATGTAGTGTGTCAGGAAGGGATTTGTAAAGGTGTTTATCAGGAGCTTCCAAAGGAATATGAAAGCTATATTGTAAAGGATATGGGGGATGCGCTGATTACACCGGGCTTGGTGGATTTGCATACTCATGCGCCTCAGTATGCTTTTCGGGGCTTGGGAATGGATTTGGAATTGCTGGACTGGCTGAATACGCATACGTTTCCGGAGGAAATGAAATATGCTGATGCAGATTATGCGAAAAAGGCATATACAATGTTTGTAGAGGATTTAAAGAAAAGCGCTGTGACCAGAGCTGTGATTTTTGCTACCCTGCATATAGAAGGAACAAAAATATTGATGGATTTACTGGAAGCGTCCGGTCTGAATACTTATGTGGGAAAAGTGAGTATGGACAGAAATGCGTTGGAGGGCTTACAGGAGGAAAATGCAGAGGCAGCAGCAAAGGCGGTAAGGCAGTGGCTGCTGGAAACAGAAGGGCGTTATGAGCATACGAAGCCTATTTTAACCCCCAGATTTATTCCGTCCTGTTCTGATGCTTTGATGGCGGAATTGAAAAGTATTCAGAAAGAAACAGGACTTCCGTTGCAGTCTCATTTGTCGGAAAATCCGGGAGAAATCCAATGGGTGCAGGAGCTTTGTCCACATTCGTCCAGTTACAGTGATGCGTATTATCAGGCAGGATTATTTGGAGGAGCTTGTCCTACGATTATGGCGCATTGCGTCTGGTTAAAGGATGAGGAGATTTCTTTGATTAAAAAGCAAGGAGTGTTTATTGCGCATTGCCCTCAGTCTAATACAAATCTTTCTTCCGGTATTGCGCCTGTTCGGAGATTTTTAGATGAGGGGCTTCTTGTTGGACTTGGAAGTGATGTGGCAGGAGGATACAGTACCTCTGTTTTAAGAGCTATGGCAGATACCATTCAGTGCTCCAAGCTTCGGTGGCGTCTGGTGGATGCAAAGCAGAAGCCGGTGACACTGGAAGAAGCGTTTTATATGGGAACAGCAGGAGGCGGAGCATTTTTCGGAAAAGTGGGAAGCTTTTTGGACGGATATGAGTTTGATGCAGTTGTTTTTGATGACAGTGAGCTTTTACATCCGCAGGAGTTAAGTGTAAGAGAACGGCTGGAAAGACTTATTTATCTGGCAGATGACAGACAGATAAAAAGTAAATTTGTAAAGGGAAATTTAATCTACGAAAAAAATGAAAAAAACTCTTGACGAATAGAAAAACATTTGCTATACTTTCACTTGTCGTTTGAGAGAAACGACAGGTAAGCGGGAGTGCTGGAATTGGCAGACAGGCAAGACTAAGGATCTTGTGTTTGTATAAACGTGTGGGTTCAAGTCCCATCTCCCGCATGTATATACATAATATACAAATGCTTACCAAGAGGTAGGGCAAGCGGGAGTGCTGGAATTGGCAGACAGGCAAGACTAAGGATCTTGTGTCTGTATAGACGTGTGGGTTCAAGTCCCATCTCCCGCACTAAGTTAATCAAGCATTTATGTGAAAGTAAAAGAGATTTTATTTTTGCATAAGTGCTTATTTTATTGCATAGGGAATTGTTTCCTATGAAACAGGAGCAGAAAATAAAGGAGATTGATTATGTTAGAGATTGGATGTCATTTATCTTCCTCAAAAGGCTATGAGGCTATGGCAAAGGAAGCAGAGAAAATTCACGCAAATACTTTTCAGTTTTTTACCAGAAATCCAAGAGGAGCAAAAGCAAAGGAAATTAAGCAGGAGGATGTAGATGCTTTTCTCATAAGGGCAAAAAAGCAGGGGATTGACAGAATTTTGGCACATGCCCCGTACACCCTGAATGCCTGCTCGGCGGATGAAAGTATTCGAGAATTTGCAGTGAATACCATGAAAGACGATTTAAGGAGAATGGAATATACTCCGGGGAACTGTTATAACTTTCATCCGGGAAGCCATGTAAAACAAGGAGTGGAAGTGGGAATTCAGTATATTGCAGATATGTTAAACGAAATTATTGAGCCTAAGCAGAGCACAACGGTATTATTGGAAACTATGGCAGGAAAAGGAAGCGAAGTAGGAAGCTGTTTTGAAGAATTAAGAGAAATTATAGACAGAGTGGAATTAAAAGAAAAGCTGGGAGTTTGTCTGGATACTTGTCATGTATATGATGCAGGATACGACATTGCAGAGGATTTGGACGGAGTTTTGACAAAATTTGATAAAGTGATTGGATTGGACAGGTTAAAAGCAATTCATTTAAATGACAGCATGTACGGATTGGAAAGCCATAAGGACCGCCATGCGAAAATCGGCGAAGGAAAGCTGGGACTGGAAGCGATTGTAAGAGTAATCAACCATCCGGCGCTTCGAGAGCTGCCCTTTTATTTGGAAACTCCAAATGATTTAGAAGGATATGCGGGAGAAATCGCACTTTTAAGAAATTCCTATAAAGAATTGTAGAAAATTTGTAGAAATTTTCAAGAAGAAAAAGAGGAAATAGAAGAAATTTCGGAAATAATAAATATGAAGAGTTCTTTTGAAAGTATGCGGTATTACCGCAAGATGTTTTGCCGAAAGGTATCAGAAAGTCGGGTGACTGCCTATGAATATTCGTGAACAAATGGAAAAAAGAGAATTAGAGCTTTTAAGCCCGTACGCTTCTCACAGTATTCATTCTAAGGGAAGGGAAAGAGAAGAACAGGAATGTGATATCCGTACAGTTTACCAGCGGGACAGAGACCGCATTGTGCACTGTAAAGCATTTCGTCGTATGAAGGATAAGACACAGGTATTTTTGTCCCCTCAGGGCGACCATTATCGAAATCGCCTGACCCATACCCTTGAGGTTTCTCAGACAGCCAGGACCATTGCGAAAGCGCTGTCTTTAAATGAAGACTTAGTAGAAGCCATTGCGCTGGGACATGATTTGGGGCATACGCCCTTTGGTCATGCGGGGGAAAGAGCCTTAAACAGAGTTTGCCCCTTGGGCTTTGCACATTATAAGCAGAGCGTTCGAGTGGTGGAGCGTTTAGAAAAAAACGGAGAAGGGTTAAATCTTACATGGGAAGTGCGGGACGGAATTTTAAATCACAGAACCAGCGGAAAACCTCATACCTTAGAGGGACAGGTAGTTCGTTACTGTGATAAGATTTCTTATATTCATCATGATATGGATGATGCTCAGAGAGCAGGAATTATTACAGAAGATGACATTCCCATTACCCTGCGTATGCTCTTGGGAGCTACTACAAGGGAAAGGCTGAATACATTTGTCCACAATATTGTAGAGAACAGTCAGGGAAAAGATAAGATTATGATGTCTCCGGAGATTGAAGAAGGACTTCGGGATATCCGTGCTTTGATGTTTCAGGATGTTTATTTAAATCCTGCGGCAAAAAGTGAAGAAAAAAAGGCAGAACATGTAGTAGAAGAATTATATACATATTACAGCAAATATCCGGAAAAGATGTCAGAGGAATATCAAAAGCTTCTGTATCAGGACGAACCAAAGGAAAGAGTAATATGTGACTATATATCAGGTATGACAGACCAGTATTCTCTGGAAAAGTTCCGTGAGCTTTTTATTCCCAAAGGCTGGAGCGTTCAGGGAAAGGGACAGTAGAAAAGAGGAAGTTGTATGTATTATTCAGATGATTTGATTGAGGAGGTCCGCTCAAAAAACGATATTGTGGACGTGATTTCGGATTATGTGAAATTGCAGAGAAAGGGAAGCTCTTATTTTGGTCTTTGCCCTTTTCATAATGAAAAATCTCCGTCCTTTTCCGTAAGTCCGGGAAAGCAGATGTATTATTGCTTTGGCTGCGGAGCAGGAGGCAATGTTTTCACCTTTATTATGGAATATGAGAATTACAGCTTTGTAGAGGCGTTGAAATATTTGGCGGACAGAGCAGGGGTACAGCTTCCTGAGGTTGAATATTCAAAAGAAGCAAAGGCAGCTTCGGATTTTAAGTCTATGCTGTTGGAAATTCAGAAAAAAGCAGCTTCTTTTTATTACTATCAACTAAAACAGGAGAGCGGAAAGCCGGCATTGGATTATCTGAAAGGAAGACAGCTTTCTGAGGATACGATTAAAAAATTCGGATTGGGGTGTTCGCCCAGATATTCGGGCGCGTTGTATCAATATTTAAAGGGGCAGGGGTACTCTGATGAATTATTAAAAGAGTCCGGTCTTTTCAATATTGACGAGCGAAGAGGTATGCAGGACAAGTTTTGGAACCGTGTGATGTTTCCGATTATGGATGTAAATAATCGTGTGATTGGATTTGGCGGCAGAGTTATGGGAGATGCAAAACCCAAATATTTGAATTCTCCTGAAACGAAAATTTTTGATAAGAGTCGGAATTTATACGGCTTGAATATTGCCCGTACCTCCAGAAAACCGTACTTTATTATCTGCGAGGGCTATATGGATGTCATTGCCATGTACCAGGCGGGCTTTCACAATGCGGTGGCATCTCTGGGAACAGCGCTTACCTCAGGACATGCCAGTCTTATGAGCCGTTATACAAAGGAGGTTCTGCTGACTTATGACAGTGACGAAGCAGGACAAAAAGCAGCCCTTCGAGGTATTCCGATTTTAAAGGCGGCGGGAATTTCTCCGAGAGTGGTGAACCTTGCGCCGTATAAGGACCCGGATGAATTTATTAAGGCAGAAGGCAAGGAGGCCTTTGAAAAGCGTCTTGAGGAGGCAGAAAACTATTTTCTGTTTGAGATTAAGGTATTGGAAAAACAATATCATTTATCTGACCCGGAGAGTAAAACACAGTTTTATCGGGAGATAGCCAGAAAACTTCTGGAATTTCCGGAAGAGCTGGAAAGAAACAACTATATTGAAAGTATTTCTGCCAGATATCAGATAAAATTTGAAGATTTAAGAAGAATGGTAAATAACATGGCGCTGTCAGGAACAGGCGTTGCGGTAAAGCCCAGAACGGAAGCAGTTTCAAAAAAGAAAGAGGGCAAGGAAGATGCAGGTCATACGGCGCAAAAGCTGATGCTGACATGGCTGACCTCCTATCCTTCCATGTTTAAAACCATTGATGGATTGATAGAACCGGCAGATTTTACAACACCCTTGTATCATAAGGTTGCCGAAATGGTATTTGAACAGCACAAAGAAGGTGAGGTAAATCCTGCAAAATTATTAAATCGGTTTTCTGACGCAGAGGAGCAGAAGGAAATTACATCTCTGTTTCATGCTTCTCTTCATTTGGAAAGTGAGGAAGATGCAAAAAAGGCGGTGCTGGAAACGGTATGCAGACTAAAAAGAGACAGTATTGCATGGCAAAGCACCAATTTACCGCCTACCGACCTTTTCGGACTGCAAAGGATTGTAGAAGCCAGAAAGCGTCTGGAGGATTTGGAGAGAGGCAGAGTGACGCTGCATATTTCTTTTGATTGAGGAAATGATATATACGATTGTTAAGGAAGAATAAGTGAGAGGAAGGAACAGTTTATGGAAATGAACATGGCGAAATTCAGCGAAAAGCTCGGAGAGCTTATGGAGCTGGCGAAAAAGAAGAAAAATGTATTAGAATATCAGGAAATCAGTGATTTCTTTAAGGATTTTCCTCTGGAGCCGGAGCAGATGGATAAAGTATTTGATTTTCTGGAAGCAAACGGAATTGATATCTTGCGAATTCAGGACAACGATATGGACGACTTAATTATCAGTGACGATGATGATTTAAACCTCAGCGAGGAAGACGAAGTAGATATGGAAAATATCGACCTTTCTGTTCCGGAGGGGGTCAGCATTGAAGACCCTGTTCGTATGTATCTGAAAGAAATCGGTAAAGTTCCGCTTTTAAGTGCAGAGGAGGAAATTACACTTGCTCAGCGCATGGAAGAAGGAGACGAAAGTGCAAAAAAACGCCTTGCAGAGGCAAACCTTCGTCTGGTAGTAAGTATTGCGAAACGCTATGTGGGACGTGGTATGCTGTTTTTGGATTTAATTCAGGAAGGCAACCTGGGATTGATTAAAGCCGTTGAGAAATTTGACTATCGTAAAGGATATAAATTTTCTACCTATGCTACATGGTGGATACGTCAGGCAATTACAAGAGCTATTGCGGATCAGGCGAGAACTATTCGTATTCCGGTTCACATGGTAGAAACCATTAACAAGCTTATTCGTGTATCCCGTCAGCTTTTACAGGAGCTGGGAAGAGAACCTCATCCGGAGGAAATTGCAGAAGAGATGAATATGTCCGTAGAGCGTGTTCGTGAAATTCTTAAAATTTCTCAGGAACCGGTATCCTTGGAAACACCAATCGGTGAGGAAGAGGACAGCCATTTGGGCGATTTTATTCAGGATGATAATGTTCCTGTACCGGCAGATGCAGCCGCATTTACTTTATTAAAAGAACAGCTTGTGGAAGTTTTGGGAACTTTAACAGAAAGAGAACAGAAGGTTCTTCGTCTTCGCTTTGGTTTAGATGATGGAAGAGCCAGAACTCTGGAAGAAGTAGGAAAAGAATTTAACGTTACCAGAGAGCGTATTCGTCAGATTGAGGCAAAAGCCCTTAGAAAGCTTCGTCATCCAAGTCGCAGCCGTAAGCTGAAGGATTATCTGGATTAAGGATGGGTGTGATGAAAGAAATACAGATTTCCAGAAGACTGCAAAGTGTAGCAGCCTTTGTACAAGAGGGGAAAACACTGGCAGACGTAGGCTGTGACCACGGTTACATCCCCATTTATCTGTTGCAGAAAAAGAAAATAGAAAAAGCCATTGCCATGGATATCAATCAAGGTCCTCTTATGCGGGCAAAGGAGCACATTGAGGAATGGGGACTGGAAAATTACATAGATACCCGTCTGTCTGACGGCGTTGGCGCTTTAAAATCCAAGGAAGCCCAGAGCGTTGTAATTGCCGGTATGGGCGGTCCTCTGATGGAGAGAATTTTCACAGAAGGGGAAGAAGTTCTGAAAACAGTAACGGAACTGGTTTTACAGCCGCAGTCTGAAATCGGACATTTTAGAAAATTTCTCAGTGAAAACGGATATGAAATTACTCACGAGGAAATGATTTTGGAAGACGGAAAATATTATCCGATTATGAGAGTTGTTCATGGTAAAACGGAAGAACAGACAGAGGCGGAATATCTCTATGGGAAAAAACTTTTGCAAAACAGAAATCCTGTCTTAAAAGAATTTTTAGACAGGGAACAGGTGAAAGCAGAGGAGCTTTTGGAGAAACTGAGAAAATCTCAGACACCATCTGCAAAAGCAAGGATTTCTCAATTAGAGAAGGAATGGAAAGACAGAAAAGAGGCTCTTGCATATTATGAAGTGTAAAGATATTATAGCAAAAATAGAAGAAAAGTATCCGGTTTCTTTTGCAGAGGCCTGGGATAATTCCGGTTTTCTGGCAGGAGATGCTTCATGGGAAGTAAAAAAGGTTTTTCTGGCATTGGATGCCACAGATGAGGTTATAGATGCAGCCATTCAGTGTGGGGCTGACATGATTATTACCCATCATCCTTTAATTTTTTCGGGAATGAAGCAAGTGACCGCAGATGATTTTATCGGAAGACGAATTATTAAGCTGATACAGCACAAGATATGTTATTACGCAATGCACACCAATTTTGATGTGCTGGGAATGGCAGAGCTTAGTGCAGATTACTTACAGCTTTCCCAAAGAGAAGTTTTAGACGTCACTTATGAAGAAGAAATACGCAAAGAGGGAATAGGACGATGTGGAAAGCTGTCCGTTCCTATGACTTTAAAGGAGTGCGGAAAATTCGTAAAAGAGCAGCTACATCTTCCTTTTGTGCAGATTTACGGAGATGAAAATAAGATTATAGAAAAGGTTGCCGTATGCACCGGTTCAGGAAAAAGTCTGATGAAGCAGGTATTGAAAAATGGCGTGCAGGCATACGTCACAGGAGATATGGATTATCACTCCTCCATTGATGCAGTGGCACAGGGAGTTTGCATTATAGATGCAGGACACTACGGTACAGAATATATTTTCATGGATTACATGGAAAGAGAATTAAAAGAGATATTGCCGGATTTAGAAGTGGAAAAAATGCAGGTTTCTTATCCATGTAAAATAATTGATTGAAACTAATTTTGAGATTGCTACATTAAGTGGTAATCTCTTTTTTTCTGAATAATAGGAATAAATATATGAAAAATATATAAAATGATAGAAAAATAAAGACTGTTGTAGTAAAATAATATGTATCTAAATCAAAAGTTGAGGGGAAGCTTAACAAAGAGATGTGGTGAAAGGAGAAATGTTATGAACGACAGAATGATACAGGTAAACATCCTTGGAGAACAAAAGGAATATCCTTACGGAACCACTTATGGAAAAATTGCACAGGAATATCAGAGTAAGTATGAATACCCCATTGTTTTACTTATGAAAGATCATAAGCTTTGTGAGCTTCATAAAAAGCTGAAAAAAGAAGGTATTATCGAATTTATTACAACACAAGACCAGATTGGGCATGAAACCTATCGAAGAAGTGTTTCTTTGCTATTGCTGAAAGCGCTGCATTATGTTGCCGGATATGATAATATAAGGAAGATAACCATGCACTACTCAGTCAGCAGCGGATATTATTATACGATTGACGGTGATATTGTGCTGAATGAAGACTTCTTGCGTAAGGTAAAAGCCTATATGCTGGAATTGGTCGAACGTCAAGTTCCTATATTAAAAAGAAGCGTAGGCACAGACGAAGCCATTGAGTTATTCCACAATCACAAAATGTATGATAAAGAAAAGCTGTTTCGTTTTCGCCGAGTATCCAGAGTGAATATTTATAGCTTGGAAGAATATGAAGACTATTTCTACGGATTTATGGTAAATCATACAGGATATTTAAAATATTTTGATTTATACCTCTATGATGACGGACTGGTATTACAGCTTCCAAAAAGAGAAAAGCCAAATGAAGTGCCGCCTTTTGCTCCGAGACCGAAGATTTTTCAGGTGCAGAAGGAGTCTGCCCGGTGGAGTGAGGCAATTCAGGCAGATACCGTTGGAGATTTGAATGAAAGAATTACAAAAGAAGGCGCAAGTAATCTTATTCTTATTGCAGAAGCCCTTCAGGAAGCAAAAATAGCCCAGATTGCAAAACAGATTGTTGAAGCGGGAAATCGGAAATTCATTATGATTGCAGGTCCTTCTTCTTCAGGAAAAACCACTTTTTCTCATCGATTATCCATACAGCTGTCAGCGCAGGGGATGAAACCGCATCCTATCGGCGTTGATAATTATTTTGTAAACCGAGAAGATACGCCTTTAGACAGCAATGGAAATTATAATTTTGAATGTCTGGAAGCTATTGACGTAAAGCAGTTTAATGAAGATATGAGCGCACTGTTAAGAGGCGAAGAGGTAGAGCTTCCACGTTTTAATTTCAAGACAGGACACAGAGAATATAAAGGGGATTTCCTGAAGCTGGGAGAAGAAGATGTACTTGTTATTGAAGGAATTCACTGCTTAAATGATAAATTAAGCGGCAGCTTGCCTTCTGAAAGTAAATTTAAAATCTATATCAGCGCCTTGACGCAATTAAACATTGATGAGCACAATCGTATTCCTACCACGGACGGAAGACTGATACGGCGAATTGTCCGTGATGCCAGAACCAGAGGAGCATCTGCGAAAGCGACCATAGGAATGTGGAATTCTGTAAGACGTGGGGAAGAAGAAAACATTTTTCCTTATCAGGAGTCAGCAGATGTGATGTTTAATTCCGCTTTGATTTATGAATTGGCAGTTTTAAAACTTTATGCAGAACCGTTGCTGTTTTCAATTACAAAGGAAGAGCCGGAGTATGCGGAGGCAAAACGTCTGTTGAAATTTTTAGATTATTTTCTGGGAGTGCCAAGTGAGAGTATTCCAAGCAATTCCATTTTGCGGGAATTCGTAGGAAACGGCTGTTTTGATGTGTAAAATTGTTTGCATTTTCAGTGCTCCTATGATAAAATATGCCGTGCGTAACAAGTAGAATAAATAATCGCGGCTGACAGAACCGAAAGGGGTCAGGTGAGGAAAGTCCGGGCTTCACAGGGCAGGATGCCAGATAACGTCTGGTGGAGGTGACTCCAAGGACAGTGCAACAGAAATGTACCGCCGGAATTTTCCGGTAAGGGTGGAAGGGCAGTGTAAGAGACTACCGCCTTTCTGGTAACAGAGAGGGCACATGTAAACCCCATCCGAAGCAAGACCGAATAGAAAACCATATGGCTGCCCGTCATGTTTTCAGGTAGGTCGCTTGAGCCTGCTGGCGACAGCAGGACTGGATAGATGATTATTCACGACATAACCCGGCTTATCGTTTTGCTTGTTATTTGAAAAGGAACTGTGATTTTGCAGATGAGAGTGTCTGTGAAATCATGGTTCCTTTAATTTTTTTGCAGATATTGAAATATTTTCCAAAAGGGTATATGATCCCGTCTTTGACAGTTCGGTAAATAAAAAATCGCTGTATCCCTTGTGTTTATT
>UQAX01000045.1 GCA_900539145.1 uncultured Blautia sp. | reverse complement strand
TTGTTTGCCATACAATTTTATTTTCCTCTAACCACTATCTCTTTGTTTCAAACTTATCCCTCCAATGCAGCCACAAACTCTGTGATTTTCAGATTGATATCAGGATGATTTGTCAGCAGAGATACCGGAAAGTCTGATGTTGCTTCTCCGTAAGCCGTTCTTCTTACCACAGCTCTGTGCCAGTTTCTGAAGCATCCCAGACGAATTTTTCTGGCATGAGCAATTTCGTAAATACCGATGGTTACGCAATATTTTGGCATATCCTCCAATGCTCCGTTAAAATCGCCAATGGCATTTGCCGTTCTTGTTTCCTTTGTAATATCTAAAACTCTTGTTTTCTGAGCCAGAAATTCTTCGTTGCTTAAAGAAGGGTCTGCTTCATTAAAGGCAACATGTCCGTTAATACCAATACCGCCGAAGCAGATATCTACACCGCCCAGTTTTTCAATCAACTGTGGAATATATTCTACATTTTCCGGGTCAGGAAATACTCTCTGTTCTTCCGGCATAACTAATTCCGGAGCAATCTTGCCATATACTGTTCTGTTCATAAAGCCACGGAAGCTTAACGGATGTGTTTCCGGAACCCATTTTTTATCATCATCCAAATATTCGTCCATGTTAATAAACCAAACATTTTTCAGACTGATTTTTTCCTGATTTACCATTTCCACAAAATAAGGATACTGTCCTACCGGACCTACCGGACAGATAAATACCGTTTTCTTGCCTTCTGCATTGTTTTTCTTAATTTCTTCCGCCATTTCCTTTGCCATGGATTGAAATACCGCTGCATTATCTTCCATTACAATCACCGGCAGCTTAGCTCCTTTGTTTAAAAGTTCCTCCTTTGTGTAAGTGTAATATTCATGTTTCGTCATTTCAAACAATCCTCCCTTGTTTTTGCATTGTCAATCCTTTCATATCTAAGATTATACGATAAGTATTTTTCATTTTCAACAAACCTTTCTCAAATATTGCGTTTTTTTCTACTCAATTTATGCAAACGTTATCCTAAATTTCATTGTTTTTATTCGTCATTTCAGTTATAATATATCCATATAGCACTATTGTATTGTGAGGTTTTAATATGACACTAAAAGAAATTGCAAAAGAAGCAAACGTTTCTATTTCTACTGTTTCCAGAGTCATTAATCAAAAAAACTCAAAGGCTGCCAGCCCGGAGGTGCAGGAACGCATCTGGAACATTGTAAGAAAAAGCGGATATACGCCTAATTCTACTGCCCGCGCCTTAAAACTTGGGTCAACAACTCCCCCTGTGGAAATGCCGGCACGTACCATAGCCTGTATTTATGCAAGAGGCGACTCTGCTGTTTCAGACCTTTTCTTTTCCCATATTGCAAAGGCCATTGAACAGGAGGCTTTCAAAAGCAACTTTTTCATCAAACATTCTTTTACCGCCTTGGATTTGGAAAATCCTGACGTAACCCTCAGAATTGCCAACTCCCCCGTGGATGGAGCTGTTATTTTAGGACGATATGATGAACGTATTTTGAAACTTTTTACGAAAAATTATAAGCATATTATCTATGCGGGGCTCAATCCTATGGAAGATAAATATGATCAGGTTGTATGTGACGGAAAAGAAATTGCCTTCAGCGCTGTTTCTTATCTTCATGAATTAGGTCACACAAAAATCGGTTATATCGGAGAGCAGAATAATGAAATCCGCTACACTGCATTTAAGGATGCCTTAAACACTCTGGGATTGCCCTTTTCACAGAGAAACGCAGCCAATGTAAAGCTTTCTCACGAAGGCGGTTATCAGGGTGCTCTTCATTTAATCAATGCAAAAGCTGATATTACTGCTGTTTTTTGCGCAAACGATAACACTGCCATTGGTGCAATCCGTGCATTTCGGGAGCATGGCTACCGTATTCCCGAAGATATTTCTGTAATTGGTGTAGACGACATTGAAACAGCTCAATATCTTTCACCAATGCTTACCACCGTCCATATTCCTTTAGAAGAAATGGGCAGAATGACAGCAAAAATTCTTATTGACCGCATCACCGGCGGACACCGTATTCCTTTAAAAACAGTGCTGCCTTATTATATAGCCAAAAGGGATACCTGCGGCAAAGTGCCGAGAAACCGAAAATAACATCAGGAGGACTTTATTATGAAAAAAGCACTTTATTTTGACTGTGCATCAGGAATTAGCGGAGATATGTCTGTGGCTGCTTTGCTTGATTTGGGTGCGGATAAAAAAATGCTTTTAGACACCTTAGACAGCTTAAACCTTTCCGGATATAAAATTGAAATTTCAGAAGTGGAAAAATCAGGCATTGCTGCCTGCGACTTTAACGTTCTATTAGATAAAAAACACGAAAACCATGACCATGATATGGAATACCTGCATGGCAAAGACTGTGAACATAACCATATAGAGCATGAGCATAAAGATGCGCACCAGCACAATACTCATACACATCACCATGAGCATCGAAGCTTACCTGACATTCTCTCTATTTTAGAAAACAGCAGTATGACATCAGGTGCAAAAGCCATGGCTTCTAAAATTTTTGAAATTCTTGCTGAAGGAGAAGCCCGTGCTCATCGTGTTCCAAAAGAACAAGTACATTTTCACGAAGTAGGAGCCGTAGACTCTATTGTTGATATTGCCGCATTTGCAATCTGCATGGATTTTCTGGGATATGAGGAAGTTTTCCTGCCTGTATTAAGAGAAGGGCAGGGTACAATCCGATGTCAGCATGGTATTCTTCCTATTCCTGTCCCTGCTACTTCCAATATTGTATGTGCACATAAGCTTCCACTTTCCATTGTGCCTGTACAGGGAGAATTGGTAACACCTACCGGAGCTGCCATTGCCGCTGCCATTGCAACTTCCTTTACTCTGCCGGAAACCTTTCAGATTAATAAAATCGGCGTCGGCGCAGGAAAAAGAAACTATGAGGTTCCGGGAATTTTGCGGGTGATGGAAATTCAGTATTGTTAGAAAAAATAATAATCTCCAATGGAAATAAATGTCTCCAAACATTAAATTCCATTGAAGATTATTATTAAATGTATACTTACGTATTTATTTCTTCTCGTAAGTTAAAAATTCATACTCAATATCAAAATAGGTCTGTTCCTCGCTTCTTTCTGTCACCTTCCACTCCGGCATTTCGTCTAAATTAGGGAAGAAGGTATCTGCCTCATAAGCAAAATCTATTTTTGTCACATGGGCTTTATCACAATATGGTAAAAATTGTTTATAAATACTGTCTCCACCAATTACATATACATCCTCTGTATCATATTTTTTTACTTCTTCTAAAACTTCTTCTACACTGTGAAGAACAATGGCATCTTTCACTTTATAGTTTTTATCTCTTGTAAGTACAATATTTACTCTGTTTTTTAAAGGAAGTCCGTTAGGAAATGTTTCCAATGTCTTTCTTCCTAAGATAACTACTTTTCCTGTTGTTGTTGTACGGAAAAATTTCATATCTGCAGGAATACTCACCAAAAGCTTATTATCTTTTCCTATTCCCCAGTTTGCATCTGCTGCTACAATTAAATTCATTCTCTTTTCCTCCTTATACTGCGATTGGTATATCTTTAATCTGCGGTCCCGCCTGATAATTTTCCACAATTAAATCATCTGTGGTAAACTGATAAAAATCTTTTACTTCCGGATTTAACCGTACTTTGGGCGCCGGAAATGTTTCTCTCTTAATCAGTTCTTGAATAACCGGCACATGTCTGTCATAAATATGAGCATCTGCAATGACATGAACCAATTCTCCCGGTATCATATCATTTACCTGTGCAACCATCATTAGCAAAATCGCATACTGGCATACATTCCAGTTATTCGCTGCCAGAATATCCTGTGAACGCTGGTTCAGTACTCCGTTCAACACTAATTTTTCACTGTCTTTTTCTTTGGTTACATTATAGGTCATACTATAACAACAAGGATCTAAAGCGCCACTGTGAAGATATTCAAACTGATATAGATTTGTCATAATTCTTCTGCTGTATGGATTTTCCTTCAGCTGTTTTAAAACATAATCCATCTGGTCTGTTTCTTCACCTTTATAAAGAAATTTTCTTCCTACCACATCTCCGTAACAAGTACCGATAGAACCATCTTCATCTGCCCATGCATCCCATATATGTCCGTTTAAATCATGGATATTATTGGATTTTCTCTGGTAGATCCAAAGAATTTCATCCATACAGGTTTTTAAAGCTGTCTTTCTCAGTGTCAATGCCGGAAATTCTTTCCGTAAGTCATAGCGGTTTACCACGCCAAATCTCTTAATTGTATATGCATATTCTCCTGTGTCTTCCCATTTTGGTCTAACCTTTTCTCCTTGGGTATCTGTGCCGTTTTCCAAAATATCCTGACACATTCGGATAAATAAATCATCTGCTAAACTCATGAAATTTTCCTTTCTTCCCACGTTTTTTCTATTAATTATACTCTATATTCCTCTGTCTTCCAATAGAAAAACCTTCTCATCCTACTGTTTTCCATCTTTAATGAAGGCAATTAACTTTTCTACATCATCAAATTCATCATAATCACCTTTAATACCTTCACGGTGATATACAATGCCGTTTTTCTCGTTACGTTCCAAACAATCTAACAACATTTTCTCTCCATATCTTTTTGCAAATAGGGTAAAACCGTATGGCTTTATTTTTGATAGCAGACCTTTTCTACACTTTTCACTACAACGATAACAATGTGTTTGGTTTTTTTCTATTGAACATTTCCTATTTTCACACCATTCTCTATCAGGACATTGCCCTGAATTACACCCCTGACAATTTATATTTTCGGAACACAAACAGCACGCAAGCCCACATCTTGCAATTTCTAATTCCCGTTTCATAAAAGCCCTCCCATTTGCCCAATCTGTATAGCGTCATATTCTAACATATAAACATTCTATCAGAAACCACTTCTTCTTTCCACACATTTTCACCAGCACTTTACAAATCCGAAAAAAAGTGATACTCTTTTAAAATCTTTATGAAAGGAGTTTTTTCATGAAAAAATTTATCATCTATTGTCTAAAACCCTTGTCTTTTTTACCGGCACTTGCTGTTATGTATATGATTTTCAGCTTTTCCGGTCAAACCGGTACAGAGTCTGGAAGTCTCAGCCATGAAATCAGTTATCAAATTGTATCGGTTGCAGACAAAATTTTAAATAAAAATCTGACAGAAAATGAAAAGCAAATCTATACAGACCGAATTGAACACCCTGTAAGAAAGCTTGCTCACATGACAGAATACTGTATTCTGGCTCTTTGTATTTCTTTTCCTCTCTATGTATATGGTGTAAGAGGTTTTCTCCTTTTCCTGTTAGCAGGACTGTTTTGCATGGGATTTGCCTGCACAGATGAATTTCATCAATCCTTTGTAGCAGGTCGCGGACCTTCCAAAAAAGATGTGCTAATTGACAGTACAGGAGTTTTTATCGGCATTCTGGCAGTACAGATTTTCTGTCATGGATTTTTACGTTCAAAAAAACACAAATAAAGGCAAAAGGGATTTCTTGCAAATTATTGCGCCAGTCCCTTTCCATTATTTCTAAAATACATTTCTTACATATTAAATAAATCCGCATGTGTTCCTGTATCAATTAACGTGAGTGTCAAAATGTCATTCTCAATCAGATAAATAAGCAACCAATCTGGTTGTATATGACATTCACGAAAATTTTTATATTTTCCTTTCAATTCATGGTCATGATATTTTTTATCAAGTTCTCCTCCACTTTGGAGTATATTTACTACTTCTTCTAACAGATGAATATTTAATCCTCTCTTTTTTGCAAGTTTTAAACTCTTTTTAAACTTGCCTGTTAAAATCAAGTCATACATCATATATCTATATCCTCTAATGCTTCAGAGAAACTTGAATATTTTTTTGTATTTGGATTTCTGCTCAATTTTTCTGCTTCTTCCATAGCCTCAATCACTTCCGGTTTATATTGGGGATATTTTACTTGAAATGGCAAGCCTCCCTGCAAAACAACCTGTTTCAAAAAAATATTTACTGCACTACTCAAGTCAAGTCCTAGCTCATTTAACAGCTCTGTTGCTGCCTGTTTTGTATTACTATCTATTCGGATACTGGTTGTAACATTTTTCATAATCAATTCACTCCTCTCTTTATATCAAATATATTATTACATACTAAATACATTGTCAACAATATCAAGCATTTTATTGTTACATAAAAAAGCTGTTGTAAGAAACATATATCTTATATATTTCCTACAACAGCCCTATTCTTTTACCACCTTACAGAAACATCTCCCGAAGGAAATATTTCTTCTTTATTTTTCTCATTGATTGCCAGCAGCCTTCCGTCAGCAAGTATTTCTTTAGCAAGTACTTCCCGTTTGGTTTCTCCAAAAGTAATCTGGATTTTCTTCCCCGGAACAATATTTCTGCTAATGTATTCTTGAGGAATTCCTGTTTTTTCCGTTTCCGCAAGCAGCCTATTAACAATTTCTCCTACCAGTTTATTTTTATCAACATTCCGTTCGTCTGGCAATATTGCTCCTGCTTTTTCCTTTAGCTCTTTCGGAAATCCTCCTATTGGTTCATATAAATTCAATCCTATTCCCACAACTACAAATTCAATGTCTCCTGTTTCAAAATCTGTCACTGCCTCTGTGAGAATTCCACATACTTTTTTATTTTCCAAATATAAATCATTTACCCACTTAATTCCCAGTGAAACGCCACAGCAGCTTTCCACCGCCCTGCATACTGCTACCGCAGCTGCTGCTGTAATTTCCAGACTTTTCTGCGCTGTTTTTCTGGGATATAAAAGAATACTCAGGTACAGCCCGCTGTCTTTGGGAGAATAAAATTTTCTTCCTTTTCTTCCCTTGCCCTCCGTTTGAAGCTGTGCTGCCACCACTGAACCATGGGGAAGCTTTTTTTCCACTGCCAACTGCTTCATGCGTTGATTGGTAGAGGCGGTTTCTTTCCATACCTCCACCAGCACATCTGCATTTTTCAGCTGTAACCGAACAGCTTCTTCTGACAGAATATTATTGTCTTCTTCCAGCAAATAGCCTTTGTTGGTTACTGCTGTAATGGAATATCCTTCCTCCTGAAGACTTTTCATTCCTTTCCATACAGCAGTTCTGGAAACCTCCAGCATTTTTGCCAGCTCATTTCCTGACAGATATTTTCCTCTATTTTGTTCTAAAAGCTCCAGAAGTCTTGATTTTGTAGACATCACATTCCCTATCTTTCTTCACGGAAATAATTTACACCACAGGATTTTGGCTGAGAATTCTCCTTTGAAGAACGCATAGAAGTAATAATCAGCACTAAAATTGTCATGATAAACGGTATCATATCAAATACAGAGCTTGGAATTACCTGTGGCACATAGTATTTTAATACACTAAAGCCGCCGAATACCACTGCTGCAATAATTGCTTTATTTGGATCCCACATAGCAAAAATAACGAGAGCTACTGCAATCCAGCCTAAACCGTTTACACAGCTTGTTACCCATACACCATTACAGATAATCATAGAGCAGTATGCGCCTCCTATGGCACAGATACCGCCGCCCAGCATCAGATTGATGTATTTTAATTTTGTTACCGGAATTCCTGCCGCATCTGCCGCAGCGGGATTTTCTCCGATTGCACGGATATTTAAACCTGCTTTTGTTCTATGAAGATAAATAGCCGCTAAGATAGCAACCACAATTCCAATATATACAAAAATATTATAGTTAAAGAACATTTTTCCAATAACCGGAATATCTGTAAGTACCGGAATTTCTACTTTGCCAAGGCTTTCCAAAATGTTTTCCGGAAGTTTTAAAGATGTACTTCCACTTTTTTCTCTTACGAAATCTCCTACGAAATTACTAAATCCAATTCCGAAAACAGTAAGCGTAAGACCTGTAACGTTTTGGTCTGCCATAAAAGTTACCGTAAGCACTGCGTAAATTAAAGCAGAGAGCATACCTGCCACAAATGCTGCCACAAGAGCAAAAAACAGATTGTCTGTCCAATATCCTACGACAAACCCTGCTACGGCGCCAATGGACATCATTCCTTCAACTCCTAAATTTAAATGTCCTGCTTTTTCGTTGATAATTTCACCTACAATACCAAATAATAAAGGAGTTCCTGCCAATACTGCAGCCACAAAAAAGTTTACAAAAAAATCCATTATGCTTTTCCTCCCTTCTTACGTGTGACAAATTTATAGCGTACAAAAAATTCACATCCAAGTACAAAGAAAAGTATAATTCCCTGAAGAACATCTGCTGAATACGCTGATAATCCGTGAGCAGACTGCATAACCGTACTTCCTTTTTCCAACACCGCAAATAAGAATGATACAATTAAAATGCCTACAGGATTTAACTGTGCCAGCCACGCTACAATAATCGCTGTAAATCCTACACCACCGGCTACAGAAGTTGTCAATGTCAAATCAGAACCGCTTGCCTGTACCATACCGGCAATACCACAGATACCTCCTGAAAACGCCATGGTACGAAGTACAATTTTCTTATAATTCATACCTGCATAATTCGCAGTTGCACGACTTTCTCCAACTACACTGATTTCATATCCCTGTTTTGTATATTTCAAATAAATATATACAATCACAACTAAAATCAATCCAATCAGCCAGCCTGCATGAACCCCGAAAATTTTATCAAGCTGTGCCGCTTCTCCGAATTTCGCAATTTTCGGAAATCCTGAAGAATTCGGGTCCTGCCACGGGCCGTCACGCAAAAAAGAAATTAAATACAGTGCAATATAATTCAGCATCAGAGTAAATAATGTTTCATTTGTATTAAATTTAGCTTTGAAAAATGCAGGGATAAGTCCCCATAATGCGCCACCCAGCATACCTGCAAGGAACATGCAAATCATCAAAAGCCAGTGTGGAAAATCCCAGCAAAACAGAGCAAAATAGGTTGCAAAAATTGCCCCCATAATAATCTGTCCTTCTGCACCGATATTCCAGAAACGCATTTTAAATGCTAAAGTAATACCTAATGCCGGAATTAATAATGGCACCATAAGCTTAATGGTTGCCTGAAATGCCATGGTACTGCGAAATGCTCCTGAAACAATGGTTCCGTATACAGAAAACGGATTATATCCAATAAAAAGAATGAACAAACCACCTGCTACAATTGCCAATACTACAGAAAGCAGACGAAGGCGCATAATCTGATTATGAGTTCTTTCGCTTCTCTTTTCAATACGAATGAGAGGCTCTTTTTTCTTCCTGTTTTCCATCTTATGCATCCCCCTTCTTTTTACCGGCCATCATAAGTCCCAGTTCTTCTTTTGTTGTTGTTTTTGCATCTACAACACCAATTGCTTCACCATGACACATAACCATAATTCTATCGGAAATTTGCAGAAGCACATCTAAGTCCTCACCAATAAACAGCACTGCAACACCTTTTTTCTTCTGTTCATTTAACAAGTCATAAATTGTATAAGAAGAGTTAATATCCAGACCACGTACAGGATATGCTGTTACCAATACAGAAGGATTTGACTCAATTTCCCTTCCCAGCAGAACTTTCTGTACATTACCGCCAGACATAAGGCGAACCGGTGTATCTACACTTGGTGTTACTACACCCAGCTTTTCGACTAAGTCTTCCGCCATCTTTCTTGCCGGCTTTCTGTCAATGAAAATCCCTTTTGTCTTATCATAGGTCTTCAATAAAATGTTGTCTACCATTCCCATGGAAGCTACAAGTCCCATACCCAGACGGTCTTCCGGTACAAATCCCAAACTAATGCCCAAATTTGCAATTTCTCTTGGAGTTTTTCCTACAATATTTTCCTTATTATGTAAAATTGCTCCTGCCTGCACCGGAATAAGTCCTGCAATACTCTCGCAGAGTTCTTTCTGTCCACTTCCTGCCACACCGGCAACCCCCAGAATTTCCCCTGCTTTAATTTCCAGATTTAAGTCCTTTACAGCCATATTACCATCAGCTGCCTTTACCGATAAGTCTACAATTTTCAGTCGAGTAAATACATCTTCACACTGCGGTCTTTGAATTTCCAGAGTTACCGGACGTCCTACCATCAGCTCTGTCAGCTGTTTTTCGTTGGTTTCACTGGTATTTACCGTTTCCACACTCTGTCCTTTTCTTAAAATTGTAACTCTGTCACTGATTTCCATAACCTCATTCAGCTTATGAGTGATAATAATAATGGCGCTTCCCTGTTCTTTCATTTTTCGCAAAATGCGGAACAGCTTCTTTGTTTCCTGTGGTGTAAGTACAGCAGTAGGCTCATCTAAAATCAAAATATCTGCATTTCTATACAGAACTTTTAAAATTTCAACTGTCTGTTTTTCACTGACTGACATATTATATATTTTTTTCTCAGGCTCTACTTCAAGTCCGTATTTTTCTGTCAGTTTTGTCAATTTTTCCTTTAATTCTTTTGGCTTTACTCTTTTCCCTTCCATTCCCATGGCAACATTATCCATGGCTGAAAAAACATCCACCAGCTTAAAATGCTGATGTATCATACCAATCCCCAATTTTCCCGCATCGATTGGGGAATTGATGGTTACTTCTCTGCCGTTGATTTTAATAGTTCCCTCGTCCGGATGATAAATACCGGAAATCATATTCATCAACGTTGTTTTTCCTGAACCATTTTCTCCAAGCAATGCCAGAATTTCTCCTCTGCGAACTTCAAGATTGATGTGGTCATTGGCAACCACACTTCCAAAGGTCTTTGTAATACCCTGAAGCTCGATGGCTTTCTCCTTCTTATCTAAAGCCAACTTGTTCACCTCTCATTTCCTTTCTTCTGTCTGTCAAAACACTGGATATTGTATCATAGTTTATTTCTATTTTCCATATTCATATTCAAAAGAAGCTGCTTTTGTTTCAAAATCAAAGAGTGTTCTCCCCGATTTCATAAATTTATACTGTGCATGACAGGTGACGCTTTCTCGGATATGTCTTACCATGCTTCCATTTACAGGCGCTTGAAGTTTGTATCCTATATCTTCTAAAAGCTTTGCCTCCAGTTTTAGACCTCTTTGCACCACCTTCACTGTTCTGTTTTTTATCTCGGCAGCTCTTGCACCTAAATAAGTTGCAATTCTATATTCTTTTCCTTTCCATAAGACCACACCTATAATTCCCGTAAAATGTATACCAAACATGGGGATATCCGCCACTGCCAACATAAGAGAGCCATCTTGAAAAAAGCACTGTGTCCACGCATATTCACCGGGAAAAGAACGTCCCTCATCTCCTTCCCAGTAACCCAAACCATCTGAGAAAATATATTTCTTCTTATTTACAATTATTTTTCCATTTACCAAATGTCTCATGCTCCAGACCTGATGTCTACATTCCATAAACGGTATACAGGCAAACAATCCCATAATATTGTATTTTAGAGGCGACATCTGACTGAATTTCAATACCCCTTTTATTTTCAAACCGCCTTCATCGATATTCAGCCAAACACCTTTTTGTCCAAATTGATTTTTTCCTATCCATAAGTTTCTTCTCCTTTTGCAGCATCTTTCTGAAGAAAAAGAAATTTTTTGCACTTCTGTGTCTGTAATAATTTGGATAGAACAGGTTCTCCCCTTTTCCTCCTCTTGATGAATTGACGGTATAATTGCAAAGGTTTGTGTATCATACTGGCACTTAAAATACCAGCCGTAAAAGAGATTGCGCAACAGCGTAATCTCCGCGCGCGAGCGGTTCACAAAGTGATAATTTCATCTCCGCGAGCTGTGCATCTTTGCGGAGCATTTGTTATTACATAGGACGCAATTTCCTATGTAATAACAAAGCTCTTCATAATGTTCCTCCGTGAAAAAATAATACTTTATTTTCCCAAAAAGAACAAAGAACTATTCATGAAAAGCTTTTTTATTATCTTAAATAATTATTCCTTCCAAATGGTATATTTCATGCTGGCAAATCTGTGCTGTCCAACCTGTCAGCTTCTGATTTGTGTTTTCTTATTTCCAATTTTTCCATGTATCCGGCACATATCCTACGGTTGCCTGCTTACCGTTTCTCACAACAGGAAGCTTTATTACCTTCTGATTTTCCAGAACCTTTTCCATTCTGTCTTCCTCGGCAATATACTTAATCAATGCCAGCACATCTTTATCCTCACACTCCTTATCCATCAAAGCTTCCAATCCTCCCACTGCTTGACAAACAGCTTGCAGTTCACCTTTACTCATACCTTTTTCTTTCATGTCGATAAATTGATATTTTATTCCACGTTCTTTAAAATAACGCTCTGCTTTTTTCGAGTCGAAGGATTTCTTTGTACCAAAAATTTGTATATTCATTTTTACCTCTTTCCTTTTCCAACACAATAATTACCATAGATGACTGCCACAACACTATACAAAATTCCGGCAACCGGCCAAATCACCCACGTAATGCCCCATTTCATCGTAATAAAACTAACGAAAAGATACACGGCTGTGACAATAGGCCAATAAATATTCCCAATACTTTTTTCTCTCTGCTTGGCAATCCGTGTATAATCTCCTTCTTCTAATAAGACCTGATATCCATCCCAGATAATCGATGTTCTGACAATAAAAAATACGCCTATGGATACCAGTATCAATAAAATACCTACCGCCATTACAGTCAGAAAATCATCATCTCCGTAAAAAAGCTGTACAAGAAAAATCGGAACACAGGAAATAATGCAAAGCACTACACCCATTGAAAATTCCATGATATGTGACTTTTCATATTTTTTCATTTTGTCACGAACCATACCGTCAATTCCATATTCTGTGTCCAATGGTTCTTTTTCTAAAAATTGATAGGGAGCGCCCTTGTGTCCATTAATAATAAAAATGACAACTGCTGACGCTACTATGCAAAACATTACAATCAGCCCTGCCATTGCCCCTTGGTCTTCTGTGAGAGGAATTTTTTTCATTTCTCCTGCTACACTCAAATAAATCAATAAAATGGGGGATAAAATACAAAGCATAACTCCTGTTGCAATAGAAACCGAGCTTTTCTTACAATGCTCTAAATACTCATTTGCCGTCTCCAGAGATACTTTTATTAAAACTTCTCCCTTACTGCTTTCCAACGGTTCAGCTTCTTCTAAAGGATTTACTGTACAAGGCAGCTCTTCCATATCATCACGAAGCAGATAATCCGTACTTACATGAAATACTTCTGAAAGTTTTAAAATTCTGTTCATATCCGGAACTGACTGTGCGCCTTCCCACTTTGATATGGATTGACGGCTGACGCCCATTTTTTCTGCAAGCTCTTCTTGCGACCAGCCCGCCTTTTTCCTCAAATTTACAATTTTATCTGCTAATATCATATTCTTCCTCCTTTACAGTCCTTCTTTTTTATCTTAACAGACTTTTGATAGGAAAAATATACAAAATTTTGTGGTTGCATACCACCAACTATGCTTTACAATTACGCAACTGACTGTATTTGTACGAAAAAATCACATTTTTAATCCGCATCTTCTTCCAAAGCTTCGATGAAAAAGCTCACCGGACGAAATCCATCATTGCAGGAAATCATCGCAGATTTTTTATTTTTCATCCAGCCATTATAAATATTTTCTCCTCCGTGTGCCAGTGTCATGACAAAAGGAGATATACTATCCCATGCACTGTCACAAAAATTATCCGGCTTCTTCCAGCCATTGGCAATAAAAATCTGTCCTTCTTCCATATCGCAGGCATGAGAAATGGGGTTCTCATATTGTTCCATCAGGTCTTTGTAACAGGAAATTCTCTTTACTGTAATTCTGCATTTTTTCATAATTTCCTCACTAATTTACAGATAGTCTCGACTGTTTTTTCGTTGAGCAACCGAATATCCATAGTTTCATGCCCTTCATAATAAACACCGAACTTAAAGTTTATCTGCTTCACGATGCTTCCATTATCCATCTTTTCTGGATAAAGTTCAATACTGTTTATGAAGTCTTTCATAAATTCTTTCTTTTCAAGGTCCGTCATTTTATAGTACATCATCTCAAAATGTACCAGAATGTCATAAATCTGCTTTCCGGTAATCTGGTTCCCGTACACTGCTTCAATCTTTGCTGTAATATCCGCAATGCTGTCTTCATACTCTGAAATCTTATCGTACAGATTATCCAGTCTGTCGTGCATGTCCTGATACTTTCGGTCATAATGCTTATCCATCACATCCAATTTATCAAGCATGTCGGTAAGCTTTGCTTTTGCCCCCATTACCTGTCTGAGCAGTTTTCGTATTCTCTCTCTTTCTTCTTCCAGAGCACTTACATCAACCTTTGTGTTTACCTTATCCATAACAAACTGACGGAAGTTCTCATGGTTTACCATATCCAGAATTACTTGCTCCACTTCATGGTTAAAATCATTCTGATTAAGGGACGGTTGAAAATTGCAGAAATGCTCATCATCAATCTTGTGTCTGTGTTGACAGCGATAATAGAAATCATCTACATAGTCTCCGGTTTTCTTATTCTTGCGACGTCTTACCGTACCACTCAGACCATGTCCACATATCGGACATTTTATAATGCCGGATAAAATGTGTTCATGTTCCAGACTATGCGTCTTGTTCCATTTTACCCCAGTTATTTTTCTTTTGGCTTTAGTCTGCATCCACAATTCTTCATCAATGATGGCATCATGGAGACCATCTACCAAAAGATATTCGTCACTTTTAACTCTTCGGAACTGGTCTCTGGTGCCTTTGACCTTTTCGGTAACATTTTTCCCGTATGCGATTTTACCCGCATATACCGGATTGTCCAGAATATTCTTTACCGTTCCTCTTGTAAAATAATCCAATTCACGTCTTCTGGTTTTCTTCTTTTTATAACCACGGTCATTCAGGAAGTTTGCTATTGTATCCAATCCCATGTCTTCACATACATATTTCTGGTAAATGAGTTTTACCAGTTCTGCTTCTTCCGGATTCACAATCAGCGTGCTGTTCTTAGAATCCAATGTGTATCCAAATGGCGCCTGACCACCATTCCATTTTCCCTCTCTGGCTTTCTGCTTTCTTCCTTCCATTGTCTGAACCAGAATGTTCTCACGCTCGATTTCTGCAACAGCAGATAATACCGTAATTGTAAGTTTTCCAGAATCTTTTGATGAATCAATTCCATCTTCCACACAGATAAGATTTACACCAAAATCCTGTATATACTGCAATGAGTTCAGAACGTCCGCTGCGTTTCTTCCAAAACGTGATAATTTGAATACCAGAATATAATCCACTCCGTCTTTACCATCTGCCACATCCTGAAGCATCTGTGAGAACTCCGGTCTACCCGTGATGTTCTTTCCGGATTTACCGGCATCACAGTAAACCTTGACTACTTCCATCCCCTGAAATTCCGCATATTTGGTAAGCCTGTTATTCTGGGCTTCCAAACTGTAACCATCCACTTGCATGGCAGTAGATACCCTGATGTATATATAACATTTTAATCTTTTATTCTGCATTTGCTACGCCTCCATTTCCACCGACATATCCAACATCCGAAAATGTTTCAAGGCATCTATGATATACGCCTCTTTCTCTTTTGGGCAGGTCGGAACTCTTGCATTTTCCTTTTTGGACAAATTGTAATTCGTTCCCAAGGACAATCCGTATTTTCTTTTTATTTGTGCTATATATAAGGTAGAAACTTTCACACCGAACTTTTCCAATATATACGCTTTTATTTCCACATAAGTTGCTTTTGCCTCTGCAACGGTCAGACCAAACGATTCACAATCCAATACAAAACCTATCTGGTCATCAGGAGTTCTGGTCGGTACAGTCTCATAGTCTTCATAGTAGATAGGGAACTTGAATGTGATGCTCTTTATCATTTTCCCATTGTCCTGTTCTTCTGGGTATATGTCGATTCTCTCAACGAACAATCTGTACATCTCCCTCTGCTCTTCACAGGTCATTTTAGGAAATAACAACCGCATGTGCTCCACCAATTCCTTTACCTTTTCTACAGAACGGATACCGTTCTTAACCGCAGACAATTTCTTTTTCACTTTAGATATAGAAGATTCTGCATCATCCATTTTGTCATAGATTTCATCTATTTCAGACTGTATCCTGTCATAGTTTTTGTCATAATCATCATCAAGAATATCAAGTGCATCCAACTCTTCTCCCAGTTTTCGTTTTTGCGTCTCGTAACTTCTAAGCTGTTTCCTCAGAGATTTCATTTCGCTCTCCAGCAGTTCCACCGACGGCTGATTTCCTAATACATTTGCAATCATTTCATGGTACTCCGGCAGTTCTGTAATTCCGGAAAAGATTTCAAATACACTGGAATCAATCTTTGACTGATTAAGAATGCGCTTAAAGGAACATTCACGACCACTGGCTTTTCTATGTTGTCTGCAAGAATAATAGTGGATAGTCTTATAATGACCGCCTCTGTTCTTATTAACATGCTTACTCTTAGTAGCAATCATGCCTCTGCCACATAGAGGACATTTAACCAAACCGGACAATATACTGATTCTTTCAGGATCATCTATCTTTTCCCACTTGACTGATAATGCTTTCCTCTTCTCTTGCACCTGTTCCCACAGTTCTTCACTAATAATAGGTTCGTGCATTCCCTGAATGGCCAGAACTTCTTTCTTCTTGCTACGCTTTCCATATAGAATCTTTCCGCAATAAAAAGGATTCCCCAAAGCATTTGTAACAAAGTCATAAGTGAACGGTCTTTCCTCTCCTTTAATCATCCTACGATAACCATTCTCATTCATATAGGCCGCAACAGATGTGGTTGTCATTCCATCCATCAGAAAGGTTTCAAACATTTTCTTTACCAACTCCGCTTCTGTTGGCTCAATCTGCATCTTCTTTTTGACATTGCGATAGCCATATGGTGTTGGTCCTCCCGGCCACCCGCCTTCCAAAATCTTCTGCATTCTTCCGGCATTAAACTGTACGGTTATGTTCTCCCTCTCGATTTCTGCCACGGCTGACAAAATCGCCAGCGTAAGTCTTCCGCCCTGAGTGGAACTATCTATCGCATCATCCACACATACCAAATCCACATCATAATCATTCAGTAACTGCATAGACTTAAGAACATCTGCAGCGTTTCTTCCAAATCTGGATAATTTGAAAACCAACACATAAGAAATATCATCTTTCCCATTTACGATGTCATCCAACATCTCCTGAAATGCCGGTCTTCCCTTAATGCTTTTTCCGGATTTACCGGCATCACAGTATTCACCAACAATCTGTAAATCTCTATATTCTGCATATTCACGGAGCCTTTCCACCTGTGCCTCCAGACTGTAACCTTCTGTCTGAGCCATTGTGGATACTCTGGTGTATATATAACATTTTTTCTTTCTCATCATATCCCCCTTTGTGGTTGCTCAATGATTGTTCGTCTTTCGTGTCTGGATCTAAAATATAACGCACTTTTTCGATTGCGTCAGCGGGTAAAATGAGCCGATTACAAAAAAATGTAACCGGCTCATCTCACTGCTCATTGGTATTCTCTTTTGCCTTCATTTCTTCGATTTCCGCCAATACTTCATGCCCATATTTTTGAATCATTCTTGCCACAAAAGTGGCACACACTTCCATATTGATACGTGCTGTTCTATCAATTTCTTCCTGACTGATACTCACATTTTCATGGTTGCTCATGCCGCCACCTCCAAGTCATAGTGAGGGATTCCCTCCTATGTCACAGGCAAAGGAAATGGTGTGAATTTTAACCCCATTAAAAAAATAATGCCTGCTAAGTCATAAAACTCAGCAGACACCTTTCAATTATTCTTCTTTTTTCTCTATTCTTCTTTTTTTCTCTCTTCTTCCGCTTCAATCTCTGCTAAAACTTTCGGTCCATACTTTAAAATCATTTCTACCATAAAGTTTGCAAATCGTTCCATAGCTTGTCTTTCTTTTCTCGACATTTTACTTTCGTACTTTTCTAACTCGTTTTTTTCCTGCATTATTGCATCCTCGCTTTCTTTGTCTTTTCTAAATTTTCGAGTATATGTTAAGTGAAACGCAAAAAAAGAAATCTGTAAATAAAAAAGCCTGCTAGTACTGCATCTGCAATACTCACAAGCCTCTGTTTTCTAACTCTCATTAATCAATATACAGTGATCTACCTCAACTTTTTTGCTATCATGAATCCGTAACATCAGGTTATTTCCACCAACGCTACCATTATAAAAATCATTCAGATAATACAAAACATATTTTATCAAGCACTTTATTTTTTTCTCTTTAGTTTCAGTATCAGTTCTTCCATCGAAAATTATATCTTCTACTGGAACTTTAAAAACTATGCCATAATATTTTGACTGCTCCTTAAATTCTCTCCACAGTTCTTTTCCAATAAATCTTCCAATGTTTTCAATTATTTCAGGGCCTCGTTGCAAATCCCGAAAATATCCATCTGATGTTTTTTCAATATTAGGCCAAAAAAAAATCCATTAACACAAAAATCTGCCTCTCCTAAATGTCCAAGTCTCCTAGCAAATAAATGAAAATGCCCTTTTGCAAGAATTTCTTCTGTTGTAATCTCCCGTCCCTTATAAAAAAATCTAAGTTTTCCATTTTGTTCATCAAATACTATATCATGTTCTTTAAGAAAATCTGAAACTTTATTTTCCGAAACCAACACGTCCTTAAGAGGCAACAACTCCTTTGGTTCTATCACATGTCTGCCCAAATGGTAAATATATACCTCATCGACCATATTCAAATCTGCATATTCTAATATCAAGCTATCTATTTGCTCTTCGTACTTATCCCAATCAGAATGAAATCCATCTAAACATTCCCTACTTATTTCAGCCAATCTTTCGTAAAGAAATAATTCATCTATATCCATTATCATAGCCAAGTCTTCTTCTAACGCTCTATATGTTTCCGTTCTAATAATCATCCCAGCACTCCTAGAAATTTTTCCAAATCCAATTATACTACACCATAGCCTTTTATTCTATCATTTACCCATAAAAAAGTGTCTTCGACACTTCAACTCCCCTGCCCCTCAATCTTTGAGGGGTTG
>UQAX01000044.1 GCA_900539145.1 uncultured Blautia sp. | reverse complement strand
GCATACATTTTTGTGTTACCCACTCTTTCAAGATTATCTTAACTTATTGACATTGGATATACGACAGCCCCTTTTTGTTTCGTAAAAATTGCACTCTGGCAGATAGTATAGAATAGGTGTGTTAGGTGTTAAATCAGAAAAAATCGTCAAATATTATGATAACAACATCAAAAATGTTAAGTAACAAATATGCGATATTACTTGAATAAAAGAGAAACATTTGTAATAGAAAAAAATGCCAAAAGGTATAATGAACATTTGATAAAAAATAAATAAAAAAAGATTGTGAAAAATAAATAAAAAAATACAGTAAATTTCTGTATTTATGATGAAAATGATAGCTAATAAAAGAAAAGCATTGATAAAAGTTATTAAAAGTGTATAATTGAAGAAAAGGTAACAAAATAATTGTTAAGTAGAGATTGCCTGTTTTAACATCGAGAAAGGAGAAAACAGAATGAAGAAAAAGGAAATCTTTAAAAAGACCATGGCTACAATGTTAAGCGGTGTTTGTATTGTATCCGGTATTACGATGCCGACAGAAACAGTACATGCTGGATTGGGATATTGGCCGGAGGATTTACCTGTTCCAAACCAGTTCTATTATCAAAATGAGTCTTTGCAGCCTTATGGTACTTGTCTTCAGGTAGGAGAATTGAAGAATTGGAGCCCGGATAACGATCCGGATGCACGTTATAACAGAAGTGCAATTCCGCTTAGGGAGCGTTATATGGGACCAAACGTCAATCCATTGGCATCAAGAGATGCTAAGGTTCAGCCGCTTGCTATGTCAAATGCCAGAGCAAGTGAGGCTCCTTCACAGGGTGGCGATGGAGATTTCGTGTATGCTTTTAATAACTTCCAGTATGTGGATACTTATAATTTCTGGGGAGGTTCTTCAGCAGAAGGTCCGATTGCAATTCCTTCACCGGAACACATTGACTCTGCCCACAGAAATGGTGTTATGGCAACAGGAACTATCTTTATTCCATGGGGAGACTATGCTTATGGAAATCAGTTTGTTCAAGAATTAGTAGAGAAAGATGAAGAAGGAAATTTTGTGTGTGCAGATAAGCTGATTGAGATTGCTCAGTATTATGGCTTTGACGGATATATTTTCAATGCAGAGTCTGGCACAGGCGTACAGGGATTTAAAGAATTTCTGATTTATATGCAGGAAAAAGCTCCTGAAAACTTCAGAGTGAGCTGGTATAACGGTAGAGGAAGTTTAGGAGATACAGATATTAAAAACTGGATGCAGGACGGTGACAAGCGAGTTAATGATGAGTGGTGGCTGGATATGTCTGGTTCAGGTTATGTAGACAGTACTATTGATGCTGCTTATGCTGCTGACAGAGATAAATGGGATATCCATTCCACATGGGAATATATTCCGATGGAACCTGGTGCAAAAGGTGGTAATTATCAGACAAGACTTGATAAAGATGGAAAATTGAAAATTTCCTTAGGTATTTTGGCTCCTACTTCCACACTGACACAGTCTAAAAGCTCCGATGACTTTATGAATGTGCAGGATCAGGAACTTTGGGTAGGACCGGATTTTGATCCTTCTTCCACTAACAGACCTCAAAATGAATTCTGTGGATTTGCAAATCTGGTAGCAGATCAGACACCAATTATCGGAACAGACTTTGTGACACATTTTAATCCTGGTAATGGATATAAATTCTATGAAAACGGAAAAGTAACAGGTAAAAAAGATGGATGGTACAACCGTTCTTTAACAGAAGTTCTTCCTACATGGCGTTGGATTGTAGAAGCTGAAGACGGTGGTTCTGAAGTGACTCCAAAAATTGATTATGATGACGCTTACTGGGGTGGAGCTTCCATGAAAATCAGTGGAGACTTAACAGCAGAAAAAGCTAACCACATTAAGCTTTACAGTACACAGCTTGATATTCAGGATAATTCAACTTTTGAACTGGTTTATAAAACAAAGAAAGATACAGATGTGAAATTATCTGTAGGCTTATGCTTTGGTGATACTTATGATGAAGAAAACTTTGAATTCTATCCGGTAGAAGTAAAAGGTGATGGTAACTGGCAGGAAACATCTATTCCTTTAGCAAACAAAGCCGGAGAAAAAGCCATTGCAATTTCTCTGAAACTGGAATCCGCAAAAGGTGTAAAAGATTACGACCTTAGCATTGGTAAATTAGGCGTTGTTACAGATAAATCTAAACCGGCTGCACCGGGAGAAATTACTCTGGATGATGTGATTTATCCAACTGATGTAACAGCAGAAGCCAGAATTTACTGGGAAAAAGGTGAAAATTCCTTTATCGATGTAATTCATAGAGTGAAACCTGATGGAACAAAAGAATTTGTAGGAGCAACACCTTCTGATGCATTCTATATTTCTAAATATAAAAAACTGGAAGGTGAAAAAGAAGCTACTTTCGAAATTACTTCTTTCAGTGAAAACGGTGTAGCAGGCGCTTCTAAACAGATTAAAATTCAGTGGCCAGAAGAAGTACCGGGCGGCTATGGTCCTGAACTTGAATTAGGAAAGAACCTTGCACTTCGTGCACCTGCAGTTACAGATACACCTTGTGCAGCAGATGGTCCTGTAGATAAAATTAATGATGGTGTTATTCCTTCCAGTAAATGGTGTGGATTAACTACAAACGGAAGTGCTTACCTTGACTTAGGTAAAGAAGTAGATATCAGCCGTTGGATTGTATATCATGCAAACTGTCGTGGTGCAGGAGAGGGCGTTGATTATAATACAATCGACTTTGAACTTCTTTATGCAGGTGATGACGGAGCAGAACTTTTAGATCCAGATGACTCAAGTGCAGCGAGAAGAGTAAAAAGCTTGAGTTATAAAGAAGCTGATAGAGTAAGAGGAAATAAGCAGGATGTAACAGACAGAAACTTAAATGATCCTATTAAAGCTCGTTATATTAAGCTTCATGTAACAACATCTGACAGTACTCCATGGTCAGCAATTCGTATTTATGAACTTCAGTTATACGAAAATGCAGGTGAAGGAAGTGTAACAGTTTCTTCATCACCATTGGAGAGAAACGTAACAGTTTATAATAATGAAGGCAATAAAGATAAAGTTATTATTGACAATGTAACTATGCTTTATTCCAAGGGTAACTATCCAAACGGAACTGTAAACGAAAAAACAGGTGTGGTTTATCTGTACGACAGCATGGAAGCAAAAGAACCAATTGCACAGGTTCGTGCAGAGCAGCCTGACAATGTTTACAAACAGTATTCAAAAGGTATTGCTACTTTTGAGAATTTAGAATTAAATCCAAATGGCGGACGTTTATGGTACTCTGTACAGGACGCATCAACAAGTGAAATCGTACAAAGTCAGAGAACAAGTGTAGCATACCCACCAGAAACAGGTGAGGAAATTGCACAGGGAGAAGCAAAACTCTTTGCAAGAGCAGCAGGTGTAAACCTTACAAATCCTTATGGTGCATTAGAAATCAAAGGCTTAGAAGAAAATGCAGTTGTAAAAGTATACGCAGATGAAAATGCAGCAAAACCGATTTTGGTATCTGCACCGGCAGGAAAAGACCAGACAGTTGTATTAGAACAGGTTCCTCTTACAGCAGATGGAGGAAAAGTATTCTATACAATTCATGCACCAAAGAAACCGGATACAGAGCGTTTAGCAAAAGAATACGGAAAAGTATCAGATATGCCGGCTTACCAGAAAGACCTCAAAGAAATGGTAGATATGTATGAAAGCAAGTTTGAGGCAAGCGATTATATTGATTCTACATGGGGAGCTTTTGAAACAGCACGCAGCAATGCAGCCGCTTTAGTGGGAGCAGAAGCTACAAAGGCACAGGCTGATGCAGCCAGAATGGCATTAAAAGATGCAGAATGTGAACTCTTAAAAGATGCAGATAAATCACGTATCTTAGAAGTTTGTGAAGAATACGAAGCAAATAGAGATCATTATTCAAAAGACAGCTGGGAAGCATTTAAACCAGTACTTGACAGTGTAAGTGCCTTTGCAAGAGAAGAAGCAGAGACAGATAAGATGACTATCCAGACTCAGAGAGTAAAACTGGATAAAGCAGCCAGAGGATTAGTTGAAATCGTGCCGGTAGACAGCACAGTTATTCCGGATGAAGCTCTTTTAAAAGCAATTAAGGAACAGACTGGATGTAACTCCGCAGAAGAAATGGCACAGTATGAGGGAGAACTTGATTTAACAGGTCTTCCAGTAAAAGATTTAACAGGTCTGGAAACACTGAAAAACTTAAAAGGACTTACATTAAAAGGAACACAAGTAAAAGAAGTTCTTGGCAGAAATATTCCAAAGACTGTAGAAAAATTAGATATGTCAGATTGTGCAGAACTGAAAACAATTGATTTAAGAGATGGTGGTTACACAAATCTGAAAGAAGCAAATATCAGCGGATGTGAAAAATTAGTTCTTGTTTACATGAACTCAGTAGGTCTTGAGAAATTAGATGTTTCCGAAAATGGCAAATACGAAAAAGTATATGCAGTTGATTTAAGTGGAAACAAATTAGACCTTAGCAAAGAAACACCAGAAGGTAAATTTGTAAATAAAGTAGAGGAAAACTTAAAAGCAAATCCTCCAAAAGCTTTATACAACTACAATAATGTTTCTAAAGGAATGAGAATTGAAGCAGATGTAATGGCAGGGCGTCATGAAGAACCAGAGGTTATGGTAGATGGTGACAAGACACAGTTATCTGGTGGATACTATCTGGATAACAAAGGTACTGCAACTATCAATCTTGGAGAAACAAGAGAAATTTCCAAAGTAGCTGTTACTTACAGAGAGAAGGAAGTAGCTTCTGAATACAAATGGGAATATTCTGAAGATGGAAGAAATTTCAAAGAAATTGTAACAGTACCTGATAATAAGAAAGCAAGTGCAGAATATGTTCTGGAAAAACCGGTAAAAGCTCACTATATCAGATACACAACAGTTAATAAAGGTAATGGGGAAGCTGTTATTCTGGAATTAGAAGCTTTCACAAGAGAAAAAGTAGAAAGTAATGTAAAATATACAGGACAGGCTCCTTTACTTACAGTAGACTATGAAAGCATTCCGGCAGAAATTCAGATTACAGAAGGCAGTGAAGTAGTTAAAATCCAGGATTATATGGATAAATGCTATAAAGAATCAAAAACAGTAAGAGGCACTGTTGCTACTGCATTAAAAGGTCAGAAATGGCTTGCTGAAGATTATGACATTGATGCTATGACAAAAGTACCGGAAGGTATGAAAGTTGTTATTACAGGTGCAGACGGAGTTGTTTACGAAGATCCGTTTAATCCAGAAAAAGTAGGAACTTATACTGTAGAATTTAAGTCACAGGATGACACAGTTTTAGCTACTATGACAATTAAAGTTTCTGCAGATAAAGAAGCATTGAAAGCAGCAATTGACGCAGCGAAAAAACTGGAAGAGAAAAATTATACACCAGGAACATGGGCTCCATTTGCAGAAGCATTAAAAGCAGCAGAAGAAGCTTATGCAAATGAAGAAGCAACAACAGAAATGGTACAGAATGTTGTAAGTGCATTGGCAGATGCTACAGAAAAATTAGTAGAAAAACCATCTAAAGATGCATTGAAAGCAGCAATTGATGCAGCGAAAGAGCTGAAAGAAGAAAACTACACACCAGAAACATGGGCTCCATTTACAGAAGCGTTAAAAGCAGCAGAAGAAGTTCTTGCAAATGAAGAAGCAACAGCAGAAATGGTGCAGAAAGCAAAAGATGCACTGGTAGATGCTACAGGAAAACTGGTAGAAGTAGCTCCGGAACCTGAAAAACCATCTAAAGATGCTTTGAAAGTAGCGATTGATGCAGCAAATGCATTAACGAAAGAAGATTACACAGAAGAAACATGGGCTCCATTTGCAGAAGCATTAAAAGCAGCAGAAAAAGTTTATGCAGATGAAGAAGCAACAGTAGAAGATGTTGAAAAAGCAGTTACAGATTTACAGGAAGCACAGAATAACCTGGTAGAAGTTATAAAAGGCTGGCATGAGACAGAAAACGGTTTGGAATACTATGAAAACGGAAAGAAAGTAATCGGCTGGAAAGCAATTTCCGAAGAATGGTATTACTTTAATGAAAACGGAATCATGCAAACAGGTTGGGTATCCGTAGGAGGACATTGGTATTATTTGAATGAAGATGGAACAATGGAAACAGGTTGGGTATCTGTAGGAGGACATTGGTATTATCTGAATGAAGATGGAACAATGGAAACAGGTTGGGTATCCGTAGGAGGACATTGGTACTATCTGAATACAGACGGAACAATGGAAACAGGCTGGGCATTCGTAGGAGGACATTGGTATTATCTGAATGAAGATGGAACAATGGCAACAGGCTGGGTATCTGTAGGAGGACATTGGTATTATCTGAACACAGACGGAGCAATGAAAACAGGCTGGGTACTTGTAGAAGGACATTGGTACTATCTGAATGAAGACGGTGTTATGGAAACAGGCTGGTTACAGGTAGGAAATACTTGGTATCATCTGGATAACAGCGGCGTTATGGAAACAGGCTGGGTATCTGTAGGAGGACATTGGTATTATCTGAATACAGATGGTTCTATGGAAACCGGTTGGGTACTTGTAGGTAATGACTGGTATTATATGAATACAGACGGAAGCATGGCAACCAGTCAGTGGATTGGCGGCTATTATGTAGACGCATCCGGAAAGATGGAATAAAGTACAAAAATTTAAAAGAGATTAAATCTTAATTGAGAGGAGCTGTTACTTCGATGATGAAAATCGTGAAGTAGCAGTTCTTCTGTTTTAAAGGATTTTTTCGCTTCTGAAACGCTTTGTTCTTGTGTTAAAAGAAGGAAAGTGTTACAATAAGGATTAGTAATGTTAAAAGTAGAGAGTTTTAGGAGTATATCATAATGAAGCTGATTGAAAAGGTTTTTGGAACACATAGTGAAAGAGAATTAAAACGTATTACTTCCCTTGTAGACAAAATCGAAGCGCTGCGTCCTACTATGCAGGCGTTAAGTGATGAAGAACTGCGGGGAAAGACGAAAGAGTATAAAGACAGACTTCAGGAGGGAGCAACTTTAGACGACCTTCTTCCGGAAGCGTTTGCCACAGTACGAGAAGCTGCAAAGCGTGTACTTGGTATGGAGCATTACCGTGTACAGTTAATCGGTGGTATCATTCTGCATCAGGGACGTATTGCGGAAATGAGAACCGGTGAAGGTAAAACCTTGGTATCCACACTTCCTGCATATTTAAACGCATTGGAAGGAAAAGGCGTACATGTTGTAACCGTCAATGACTATCTGGCTCACCGTGATGCTGAGTGGATGGGAAAGGTACATGAGTTCTTAGGTCTTACTGTGGGTGTCGTATTAAACGACATGAAGAATGACGAAAGACGTGAACAGTATGCTTGCGATATTACTTATGTAACAAACAACGAGCTGGGATTTGATTATCTTCGTGACAACATGGTTATTTATAAAGAACAGCTTGTTCAGAGAGATTTGCACTATGCGATTATCGATGAGGTCGACTCTGTATTGATTGATGAGGCACGTACACCTCTGATTATTTCAGGACAGAGCGGAAAATCTACAAAGCTTTATGAAGTGTGTGACATTTTGGCAAAACAGTTAGAGCGTGGTGAAGCCAGCGGCGAAGTTACCAGAATGACTGCAATCATGGGCGAAGAAATTACAGAAACAGGCGATTTCATTGTCAATGAAAAAGATAAAATCGTAAACCTTACAGAGCAGGGTGTAAAAAAAGTAGAAAAATTCTTCAATATCGAAAACTTAGCGGATCCGGAAAATCTGGAAATCCAGCATAATATTATTCTCGCCCTGCGTGCTCATAACCTGATGTTTAGAGATCAGGATTATGTAGTAAAAGATGATGAGGTTTTAATTGTAGATGAATTTACCGGACGTATTATGCCGGGACGTCGTTATTCCGATGGTCTTCATCAGGCAATCGAAGCGAAGGAGCATGTAAAAGTAAGACGTGAAAGTAAAACTCTTGCAACCATTACTTTCCAGAACTTTTTTAATAAATATAAGAAGAAATCCGGTATGACAGGTACTGCCCTTACAGAAGAACAGGAATTCAGAGATATTTACGGTATGGACGTTATCGAAATTCCTACCAACAGACCGGTAGCGCGTATTGACAAAGAAGACGTAGTATATATGACAAAGAAAGAAAAATTCCGTGCAGTTGTGGAAGCGGTAAAAGAAGCTCATGCAAAACAGCAGCCTGTACTGGTAGGTACAATTACCATTGAGACATCCGAACTTTTAAGCCGTATGCTTACAAGAGAAGGCATTAAACATCAGGTATTGAATGCGAAGTTTCATGAAAAAGAAGCGGAAATTGTAGCACATGCCGGTGAAGCAGGAAATGTAACCATTGCTACAAATATGGCAGGTCGTGGTACCGATATTAAATTAGATGATATTTCAAAAGAAGCAGGTGGTCTGAAAATTATCGGTACAGAACGTCATGAGTCTCGTCGTATTGATAACCAGTTAAGAGGTCGTTCCGGACGTCAGGGTGACCCGGGTGAGTCATGCTTCTATATTTCTTTGGAAGATGATTTAATGCGTTTGTTCGGTTCTGAAAAGCTGATGACTATGTTTAAATCTTTAGGTGTTGCAGAAAATGAGCAGATTGAGCATAAAATGCTTACTAGCGCCATTGAAAAAGCACAGAGAAAGATTGAAGGAAACAACTATGGTATTCGTAAAAACCTTCTGGAATACGATCAGGTAAATAATGAGCAAAGGGAAATTATCTATAAAGAAAGACGTATGGTACTGGACGGCGCTAATATGCGTGACTCTATTTATAAGATGATTACTGATACTGTGGAACATGCAGTAGATATGTGCTTTTCCGATGATGTGGATCAGGAAGAATGGGATTTAAACGAATTTAATTCTGTACTTCTGCCGACTATTCCTCTGAACCCTTTAACTTTAGAGAAAGTAAAAGGCGTAAAGAAAAATCAGTTAAAACAGGAATTAAAAGAAGAAGCTGTGAAGCTTTACGAAGAAAAAGAAGCAGAATTTCCGGAAGCAGAGCAGCTGCGTGAATTAGAGCGTGTTATCCTTCTGAAGGTCATTGACCAGAAATGGATGGATCATATTGATGATATGGATCAGCTTCGTCAGGGAATTGGACTTCAGGCTTACGGACAGAGAGATCCAAAAGTAGAATATAAGATGCAGGCTTATGAAATGTTTGATGCAATGATTGCGGCAATTCAGGAAACAACGGTAAGACTGTTGTATCATGTACGACTTGAGCAAAAAGTAGAGCGTGAGCAGGTTGCTCAGGTAACGGGAACAAATAAGGACGACTCCGGTCCGAAAAAACCGGTGCAGAGAGTAGAAAAGAAGGTCTACCCAAATGATCCTTGTCCATGCGGCAGCGGTAAGAAATATAAACAGTGCTGCGGCAGAAAATCAATCTGATAAGTCAGCGATACAGACTGCTGTGGGAAAATAGTTCCACGGCAGTCTTTGTGTTTTTGCATAGAAAAATGCGGTCTATGCAATTAAAGGAGGTAAAATGCTATGGGACAGATGGTAGATTTCACCATGGAAAGAGAAGGGCTTGTAAAAGAAGGAGATAGAGTAGAATTAAAAGAAGATCAGGCGCTTACCATGTCCGGGATGATGTATTATTATACAATTAAACCTGCGGTGGCTATGTCCAGTAATCTGAAAAAGCCTTTAAAAGCATTGACGGGAACTGTGGCAAAGGTAGAACCACAGGTGAGTATCTATATGGTTACGGTAGAAATTGATGAGGAATAGGAGGAAAAAGCTTTGGTAGAATTAGATCAGTTTAAATATACATTAAATGGTTATACAGAGCCTTTAAAAGAGGTCAGAGACTCTCTTGATTTAGAGAATAAGGAAAAAAGAGTAGAAGAGCTGGAAAGAGAAATGGAAGCTCCGGGATTTTGGGATAATGCAGAGCGCTCTCAGAAGATGATGAAGGAGCTTAGCGCCTTAAAGGGAGATATGGAAATTTATCATAAGCTGCAAAACCAGAAGGAAGAAATTGAGCTGATGATTGAAATGGGATATGAGGAAAACGATCCTTCTATTGTCCCTGACATTCAAGAAATGTTAGATGAATTTATACAGGATTTTGAGCATATTCGTATTAAGACATTATTGTCAGGAGAATATGACAAGGACAATGCCATTGTGACTCTTCACGCAGGAGCCGGCGGAACAGAGTCCTGCGACTGGGCAAGTATGTTGTACCGCATGTATCTGCGCTGGGCAGACAGACAGGGCTTTAGCACAGAGGTGTTGGATTATCTGGACGGAGATGAAGCGGGCATTAAATCTGTCACTTTTCAGGTAAATGGAGAGAATGCCTATGGTTACTTGAAGTCCGAAAAGGGTGTACACCGTCTTGTTCGAATTTCACCTTTTAATGCAGCAGGAAAGCGACAAACTTCTTTTGTTTCCTGTGATGTTATGCCGGATATTGAAGAAGACGTGGATGTGGAAATCAATCCCGATGATTTGCGAATTGATACCTATCGTTCCAGTGGCGCAGGCGGACAGCATATCAATAAAACTTCTTCTGCCATCCGTATCACACATCTTCCAACAGGAATTGTGGTACAGTGTCAGAATGAACGTTCTCAGTTCCAGAATAAAGATAAAGCAATGCAGATGTTGAAAGCAAAGCTGTATCTTTTAAAACAGCAGGAAAATGAGAAAAAGCTTTCCGGTATTCAGGGTGAGCTGACAGAAATCGGATGGGGAAATCAAATCCGTTCTTACGTTATGCAGCCGTATACCATGGTAAAAGACCATCGCACAAACGAAGAAACAGGAAATGTAGATGCGGTGATGAATGGAAATATTGATAACTTTATCAATGCTTACTTAAAATGGGTTGCCTTGGGGAAAACAGAAAAATAGTTGCTTGCTGCCAGAGGATAGGAGGGTGAGACATGGCAAGTAGATTACCGGAAAACAGAAAAATAGTTGCTTGCTGCCTGAAAGTGTGATAATATCTTTTGAAGACGTACAAATGTATTTTTGGAAAGAACAAGGGAAAAAGATGAAAGATAACAGAAGATATTTTGTGGTAACAGAAAAAGCCGTACCGGATGTACTATTAAAGGTCGTAGAGGCAAAAAGGCTTTTAGACATTCAGCAATATGATACCGTTCAGGAAGCAGTAGAGGCAGTGGGAATTAGCAGAAGCTCCTTTTATAAATATAAGGATGATATTTTCCCATTTAAGGAAAAGACAAAAGGACATAATATTACGTTTATTATTCAGATGGATGATGAACCGGGACTTTTATCAGCGGTGCTTCGGGCAATCGCACAATTTCACGGAAACATTCTGACCATACATCAGAGTATTCCCATGAACGGAATTGCCAGTCTTACGCTGAGTGTGGCAATTTCCGCAGTAGAGGGAGACGCTGCTGCGATGATGGATAATATTGAGCATATTAACGGAGTACATTATCTGAAGATTTTAGGCAGAGAATAAGAAGGAGTGAGGGTATGAAATATGTTGTGGTGTTAGGTGACGGAATGGCAGATGAACCCTTGGAGGCGCTTGGGGGAAAGACACCTTTGGCTTATGCCAAAACACCTGCCATGGATTTACTGGCAAAAACAGGTGATATCGGAATGGCAAGGACTGTACCGGAGGGAATGAGTCCGGGAAGTGACACTGCCAACCTGTCAATTATAGGATATAATCCTGAGATTTATTATTCCGGACGTTCTCCTTTGGAAGCCTTGAATATCGGAGTCAGTATGGAAGAAGGGGATGTGGCAATTCGTGCTAACCTTGTGACTCTTTCAGAGGAAGAAGAAAATTATGAGGAAAAACATCTTTTAGACCATAGTGCAGATGAAATCAGTACAGAGGAAGCGGAAGCTTTACTGGAAGCAGTAAAAGAAGGACTGGAAAATCATGAATTTCAGTTTTATGCAGGAACCAGCTACCGTCATTGTCTGATTTGGAAACACGGAAATGTTGTGCCTTTGACACCTCCTCATGATATCAGAGAAAGAGAAATTAAGAACTATCTGCCTGATGAAGCGCTTTTGCTTGCCATGCAGAAGGAGAGCTATAAGATATTGGAAAACCATCCCATTAATCAAAAGCGCAGAGAAAAGGGATTAAATCCGGCAAACAGTCTTTGGTTCTGGGGAGCAGGAACAAAACCGACTTTAACATCTTTTGAAGGAAAGTTCCATAAAAAAGGTGTGATGATATCTGCAGTAGATTTATTAAAGGGAATTGCTGTGGGCACGGGAATGAAAAATATTTCTGTTAAAGGGGCTAACGGAGGGCTTCATACCAATTATGAGGGAAAAGCGCAGGCTGCCCTTGATGCACTTTTAAAAGAGGATTATGATTTTGCCTATATTCATGTGGAAGCGCCGGATGAAATGGGACATCAGGGAAGTGTGGAGAAAAAAATACAGGCGATTGAATATCTGGATGAAAGAGTAATTAAGCTTGTAAAAGAAGGCTTGGAGAAGTCAGGAGAGGATTATCGCCTTTTGATTTTGCCGGATCATCCAACTCCTATAAAGGTGAAGACACATACGGCAAATCCTGTTCCTTATCTGTTGTATGACAGCAGAAAAACAGAGGAAACAGGTAATTGTTACAGTGAGGAGGCAGGGGCTCATTTAGAACCGGTAAAGGGGCATGAGCTTTTGAAGATTTTATTTGAAGAATAAGAAATAAAAAGGCTGATACAGACAAACGCTTTTATTTGCGTTTTCTATATCAGCCCTTTCTTTTATTGGACATTCTTAAAAATTAGAATTATTTTCATTCGGATTTTCATCTATTGTTATTGTTGGAAACTCATTTGTCGGTGTACTATCCGGTGTATTTAATTCTCCGATAATATCACGATAAAAGTTTGCCATAGTCATATCCATATATGGAATAAGCCATATAAATCCAATATAGCAAGTAAGTACAGAAAGGAATGCCAAAGGAAGAAAGCTGAGAGTAATATAAAGGGAACGACCTTTATTTCCTTTCATCAGGCGAATACTTTCTTTCATGGAGTCCATAGCCCCCATCTCGGGATGGTCTAATAAAAGGTAAGTGCTAAGACCTAAAAACAAGTCAATAATTACACTGATAATAAGGTCAAACACAGAGAAAAACAAAATAAAGGAAACAGGAATGTCACTGTTCATGGACATAAACATAACAGGTAAACCTGTGACAAAGCCAATTCCTGCAATGACTAATCCTACAATTAAGAAACGGTCTGCATTATGATGAAAAACGTACAACATATCTTTCATGGAATAAGCTTGTTTTCTGTTGATATTTAAGGACATTTTTGCAATTCCTGCACCAAACAGGGAGATAAATAGGGAAACCGCATAGGATAGAAATTCACTGGTTATCGTACCTGTAATGGTTGTTGTGTTTGTGAAAAAAGTGACGAAAAACATAATTATAAAACCAATAACACCTAAAATCAAATTGGATGCAATAGGCAGTCCCCAGTTGCCGTCCAGCGCTTTTCTGGAAATGGCTTTTAATTGTGATGATGTATGTTTCATGAAAATAACCTCCTGTCTTAGATAAAATATGTGGTAAAATATATTCTATCAAATATATTTTCATTATAACATAGTAGGTGGAGAATACAATGAAATTATGAAGAAAAACAGAGATGTTAAACTAGAAAAAAATACATATGCAGCAGGGTGGATTTTACTTTTGGTGGGGATTATTTTGCTGGCAATAAAACGGATTTTTCCTGCTGATTTTGCGCTGCCTCCCTGTGTTTTTCACAAATGGACAGGATATTATTGCCCCGGATGCGGCGGAACAAGAGCAGTAAAAGCTCTGCTAAGAGGTGATGTCATAGGCTCTTTCTTCTATCATCCTGTGGTGCTTTACGGAGCTGTTTTATATGGATGGTACATGCTTTCGCACACCGTTGAGTATTTGTCAAAAGGCAGGCTTCGTATCAGTATGCCCTATACAGAAAAGTATTTATATGGGGCTGTTTTTATTATTCTTATACAATGGATTTTGAAGAATGGTGTGAAAATAATATGGGGAATTGACCTGATATAAACAGACAATTCCCCGTGAAAATACATCTTACATACGCTTATATAAAGTTACCGCCATTGTCTGTTTCAGGCTGCTGGAAGAACTCCGGAGGAAGCTGAAATTCGTCAAAATCCTCATAATAATCAGGAGAATTTTCATAGTCCCAGCTGTCTGTGCCTGCATCTCCTTCAAAACCGTTTAAGTATTCATCTAAGAAATTGTATAATTCCTCATCACTTACATTATCGTCTGTGAGAATATGAATATAATCGCTTAAAAAAGAGCTTCCTTCCGGTGAGAACAGAAATACAGAGCAGAAAAAAATCAAAAAGGCACCGGCAATCGCCAATGTGCTGGCAGAGAGCGCAAGACCTGCTTTCGCAGCGCCGGAGCGGGCACGCTCACCCTTTGACAGGCAGGAAAAAAGAATTCCCAAGCTTGACAGGATAAAAAGTAAAAACGGAGCACAGCAAAGAAATACAAGGGAAAGAATTCCCATTACCAAAGATGCTGTGGCAAAGCCGTTGTTTCCCTGATAGAGGGAAGGGGTGGGCGGAATTGGTTCTTGTGGCGGAACAGGCTGATAAGGTTGTTCGTTATTGTAAGGATTTTCCATGGGCTAGACCTCGTTTCTTTTGAATAATCATAGGGTTATTTTATCATGTATTATTTTGTCAGGCAATAAAAAGACATAAAAAAGAGTTTGGTAAGGGACAAAGCATGAATTTCTTGACAAATTCCTTACAGATTGATAAGGTTGTAAGGTGATAATAGTGAAAAGAGAAAGGACAGTTATATGGATATTATACAGATTATAACTCAGGAATTAAATGTAGAAAAATGGCAGGTAGAAGCTGCTGTTTCCTTAATAGATGAGGGGAATACCATCCCGTTTATTTCCCGTTACCGTAAAGAAGCAACAGGAGCTTTAAATGATGAACAGCTTCGTACTTTATTTGAACGCCTTACTTATCTTCGCAATCTGGAGGATAAGAAAAAACAGGTTCTTTCCAGTATTGAAGAACAGGGCAAATTAACGGAAGAATTAAAGAAACAGATTTTAGAAGCGCAGACATTGGTTGTGGTAGAAGATTTATACCGTCCGTATAGACCAAAGAGAAGAACAAGAGCGACGATTGCCAAGGAAAAAGGTCTGGAAGGTCTGGCAAATATTGTGCTTCTTCAGATGACAGAGAACAGCATTGAGAAAGAAGCGGAAGCTTTTGTTTCTGAAGAAAAAGAAGTAAAAAATGTAAAAGAAGCCATTGCAGGAGCTATGGATATTGTGGCAGAAAGTATTTCTGATGAAGCAGATTACCGTATTCGCATCCGTGAAATGACAATGAAAAAGGGAATGCTTGTTTCCGTTGCCAAGAAACCGGAGGAAACAACAGTTTACGAGATGTATTATGACCATGAAGAGCCGGTATCCAAGGTGGCAGGTCACAGAGTTTTAGCCATTAACCGAGGAGAAAAGGAAAAAATCCTTACAGTGAAAATTTCTGCACCGGAAGAGGATATTCTTCGTTATCTGGAAAAACAGGTGATTACAAAAGAAAATGAAAATACTACACCTGTTTTAAAAGCAGCAGTGGAAGACAGTTACAGACGTCTGATTGCGCCGGCGATTGAAAGAGAAATCAGAAATGATTTAACAGAAAAGGCAGAAGACGGAGCAATTAAAGTCTTTAAGAAAAATCTGGAACAGCTTTTAATGCAGCCTCCAATCGTAGGGCAGGTCGTATTGGGCTGGGACCCTGCTTTCCGTACAGGATGTAAGCTGGCAGTAGTAGACGCCACAGGTAAAGTGCTGGATACCACAGTTATTTATCCGACTGCGCCTACCACACCGGCGAAAATTGCAGCGGCAAAAGAAACCTTAAAAGAAATGATTGAAAAATATAACATTACTCTGTTTTCAGTAGGAAACGGTACTGCCAGCAGAGAGTCTGAGCAGGTAATTGTTGAGCTTTTAAAAGAAATTCCGCAGAAGGTTCAGTATGTAATTACAAATGAAGCAGGAGCTTCTGTTTACTCTGCAAGTAAGCTGGCAACAGAAGAATTCCCGAATTTTGACGTGGGACAGAGAAGTGCGGCATCTATCGCAAGAAGACTTCAGGACCCATTGGCAGAGCTGGTTAAAATCGACCCGAAATCCATTGGAGTTGGGCAGTATCAGCATGATATGAACCAGAAAAAACTGGGCGAAGCCCTTTCCGGAGTAGTGGAAGACTGCGTAAATAAAGTCGGTGTAGACTTAAATACAGCCTCTGTTTCCCTTCTGGAATATGTGTCCGGTATCAGTAAAGCCATTGCAAAAAATATTGTTGTATACAGAGAAGAAAACGGTGAATTTAAAGACAGAAAAGAGCTTTTAAAGGTGGCAAAATTAGGACCGAAAGCTTTTGAACAGTGTGCAGGTTTCCTGCGTATCCGTGGAGGCAAAAATCCTCTTGACGCTACCAGCGTGCATCCGGAAAGTTATCCTGCGGCAGAGAAATTTCTGGCAAGCATGGGTATGAAACCGGAGGATATCTTTAGCGGTCAGCAGGTGTATTTTGTAAAGGATTATGCACAGCAGGCAGAAAAGCTGGGTGTCGGAGAAATGACATTAAGAGATATTGTCAAGGAGCTGACAAAACCGGGACGTGACCCTCGTGAGGAAATGCCGAAGCCAATTCTTCGTACCGATGTTTTAGATATGAAGGATTTAAAAGAAGGGATGGTATTAAAAGGAACAGTTCGAAATGTAATTGATTTCGGAGCCTTTGTAGATATCGGTGTACATCAAGACGGACTTGTACATATTTCCCAGATGACAGAACGCTACATTAAACATCCTTTGGAAGCAGTAAGCGTAGGAGATGTGGTGGACGTTATGGTTCTGGGTGTTGATATGAAGAAAAAGAGAATTTCCCTGACTATGAAAGGGATTAAATAAAGAAAGGAAGCGCTTAACATGAACGTTAATCAGGAACGAATTGCAAAATTGCAGGAAAAAATGCAGGCGGCAGACATGGATATGTATTTAGTGCCTACCGCAGATTTTCACCAGTCAGAGTATGTAGGAACTTATTTTAAGGTAAGAGCGTGGCTGTCCGGATTTTCCGGTTCCGCAGGAACACTTCTTGTAACAAGAGACAATGCTTATCTGTGGACAGACGGCAGATATTTTATTCAGGCGGCAAAGCAACTGGAAGGTACAGGAGTAACTCTCATGAAAATGGGAGAGGAAGGAGTTCCTACGGTAGAAGAATTTATTAAAGAGAATTTACCAATGAACGGCTGTCTGGGATGTGACGGAAGAACCGTTCATGTAGTAGAAGGAAAAGATTTTGAAGCTCTGGTACAGGAAAAAGAAGGCAGATTTGAGTATCAGAATGATTTGGCAGGAGCAATCTGGACAGACAGACCGGAAATGTCAAAAGAACCTGTCTATACGTTAGATGTGAAATATGCAGGGAAATCAAGAGAAGATAAAATTCAGGATGTAAGAGATGCCATGAAGGACGCCGGAGCAAACGTACATATCATCAGCAGTATGGACGATATTGTATGGCTTTTAAATATCCGTGGAAACGATATTATTTACAATCCGGTAGTTATGTCTTATGTAATGGTAACTATGGAGCAGGTTCACTTCTATGTGCAGGAAGAAGCTGTATCTGTACAGGTAAGAGCAGAATTAGAAAAAGCAGGTGTGGTGCTTCATGATTATTTTGCAATTTATGAAGATGTAAAAGCATTGGCAGAGGACAGTAAAATTATGCTGGAAGACGCCTGCACCAACTATACTTTGTATAAAAATCTTCCGGAAAATGTAGAGGTTATTTTCCAGAGCAATCCAGCGGCAATTATGAAAGGCTGCAAAAATGAAGTAGAGATGGAAAATATCAGAATTGCCCACATTAAAGATGCAAAAGCAATGTGCAGATTTATCTACTGGTTTAAAAATAATGTAAACAGCGGAGAAATTACAGAGTACAGTGCAGCAGAGAAAAGTCTGGAATTCCGAAAAGAAGATGAGGATTGTCTGGATTTAAGCTTTGAAACCATCTGCGCTTACGAGGCAAATGCGGCAATGTGCCATTATGCACCAACAGAAACAGAATATGCAAAGGTAGAGCCAAAGGGATTTTTCCTCATTGACTCCGGCGCACAGTATTGGCAGGGAACAACTGACATTACAAGAACTATTGCAGCAGGAGAATTGACACAGGAGCAGAAAGAAAACTTTACGCTGGTGCTTCAGGGACATATCCGCCTTGCTATGGCAAAATTCCAGTACGGATGCAGCGGCGCTAATTTAGACGTATTGGCAAGAGGCCCTCTCTGGGAAAGAGCCATGGACTTTAACCACGGAACAGGGCATGGCGTGGGATATTTGCTGAACGTTCATGAAGGCCCTCAGAATATCAACTGGAGGATGCGTGCCAACGGCAGACGTGGAAACACAACACCTCTGGAAGAAGGTATGCTCACATCAGATGAACCGGGATTGTATTTAGAAGGAAAATATGGTATTCGTACAGAAAACCTTCTTCTTTGCAGAAAAGCAGAAAAGAATGGATACGGACAGTTTATGGAATTTGAAAACATGACATGGGTTCCTTACGAAAGAGAAGCGATTTTACCGGAAATGCTTACAAAGGCAGAACTTGTATGGCTGAACGCATATCATCAGAAGGTATACGAAATTGTGGGACCGATGCTTTCTGAAGAGGAACGTCAATGGTTGAAAGAGGCAACTGCTGAAATCAAGTAAAGGGAATGAATATGAAAAGCCATCAGGAAGATGCAGGGAGATTGATTAATATACTTTCTCATCAGTTAAAGAGGAAAATTACTCTTTCTTCAGAGAAGAGATGTGGACTTACCAATATGCAGAACAGAGTACTTCATTTTATTCTGCTTAGAGCATTAGAAGCTCCGGTATATCAAAAGGATATCGAGAAGGAATTTGATATTCGAAAATCAACGGCAACGGAAATTTTAAAGCTTATGGAGAAAAATGGTTTTATTTGCAGAGAATGCTCTAAAGAAGATGCCAGAATGAAGGAAATCATTCCCACAGAAAAATCATTGACGATACAAAAGGAAGTTGTGGAGAATATACGCAGTGTCGAAACTAAGCTAAGGGAGGGAATACCTCCCGAGGATTATCAGACTTGTATTGACGTTTTGAAAAAAATGATAGAAAATCTGGTGTGACAGTTCAGGTATAGGCGGCAAAACCGCCAACCGGAGCCGATATGGCTGAATGGTTACGATTTGACGGACAAATATGAAGTTTCTGATGATTTTTAGCAAGTTAAGAGGTATAATAGAGGTACGTTTAGATTTCAAATGAAAAAGGAGAGAGTACCATGAAACAGGATATGATTGTAATTCTGGACTTGGGCAGCACAGAAAATACAGTGGTTGCCAGAGAAATCAGAGAACTGGGTGTTTATAGCGAAATTCATCCTCATGACATTACGGTGGAAGAGCTTCAGGCGCTGGATAATGTAAAAGGTATCATTTTAAACGGCGGAGAAAACAGAGTCGTAGACGGAAAAGAAGTAGAAATCAGACCGGAGCTTTATACTTTGGGATATCCGATGATTTCTGTTGATTATCCGGCTTCTAAATGTGAGAAACAGTTGAAAGAGCTTCCAAATAAGGAAGAATTAAAACAGTTTGTATTTGAAGAATGTAAGGCAGAAGCAAACTGGAACATGAAGAACTTTATTGAGGATCAGGTAGAGCTTATCCGCAAACAGGTAGGAGACAAGAAGGTTTTGCTTGCTTTATCCGGCGGTGTAGACTCTTCTGTTGTAGCAGCTATGTTAATCAAAGCAATCGGACAGCAGCTTGTATGCGTGCATGTAAACCATGGCTTAATGCGTAAAAATGAGTCCGAAAGTGTTGTGAAAATCTTTAGAGACGAGCTTCATGCAAATCTGATTTATGTAGATGCCACAGAGAGATTTTTAGGAAAACTGGAAAATGTAGCTGATCCGGAAGAAAAACGTAAAATCATCGGCGGCGAATTCATCCGTGTATTTGAAGAAGAAGCCAGAAAACTGGAAGGCATTGATTTCTTAGGACAGGGAACGATTTATCCTGATATTATCGAAAGCGGCACAAAGACAGCAAAATGTGTGAAGTCTCATCATAATGTAGGGGGACTGCCGGAAGACTTACAGTTTGAATTGGTAGAACCTTTGAAACAGCTCTTTAAAGATGAAGTTCGTGCCTGCGGTATCGAGTTGGGACTGCCTCATGACATGGTTTATCGTCAACCATTCCCGGGACCGGGACTTGGTGTAAGATGCCTTGGTGCAATTACAAGAGACAGACTGGAAGCCGTAAGAGAGTCTGATGCAATTCTCCGTGAAGAATTTGCAAAAGCAGGTCTGGATAAAAAAGTTTGGCAGTACTTTACAGTTGTGCCGGACTTTAAGGCTGTTGGAGTAAGAGATAATGCAAGAAGCATGGGGTATATGGTGGTAATTCGTGCTGTTAATACCATTGATGCCATGACGGCAAGCATTGAAAGAGTTGATTATGAGGTTCTGGAAAAAATTTGTGCCAGAATTACAGCGGAAGTTCCAAGTGTAAGCAGAGTGTGCTATGAGCTTACACCGAAGCCGGTGGCAACCATAGAGTTTGAATAAAATATTAGAGCCAAGAAATGCCTATTTTACGGGCTTTCTTGGCTCTTTCTGTGTCCGTTGACAATCAAATGACAATACTTTTTTAATATGATTGTAAATAATTCCTTTTTATTTAGCTGGGAATTGACTCTTCCAGTCCCAATATTCTTTTTCTGTAATCTCTTCATTTCTGAATTTCTGGTACATATCAGCCCATGTTC
>UQAX01000043.1 GCA_900539145.1 uncultured Blautia sp. | reverse complement strand
TTAGCAAAGAAAAAAGCCCGATTTTATGTGGGCTTTGGCGTTTCGCAAACGCCTAAATAAAATTATTAAGAAGGAGGTAACACTATTATGAAAAAAGTGATATGTGTATTTTTATCAATTATATTAATTATATCTAATTCATCATTTATAGAGGCGGCACCTAAGAATAATGACATTATGCAAGCACGTGCACAAATTCAAAAAATAGCAGATGAATACGGAATAAAAATTTGTTTTTTACCGATGAATTCTCTTAAAAGTAATGATAAACTTCAAACAATAAATTTGGATGATTTATCTGAAGTTATGAAAGATATGAAAAATATAACAACAGTAGATTGTCCTATATAAGATGTTGATGTTTCTCAGCAGATATTTTCGCCACAAGGTCTTGAACAATATGATAAATGGGTAAGTCATAAATTTAAAAGACAAATGGGAATATTATTTCCAATTAAATTTGAAAGCTCTTGTCATATTTATTATCGTTTTTTTCAAGGTTTTCCATTTTTTGAGAAAGCAAAAGATATTAGTATAGAAACTACTGGTCTTACTATTTATGAGTGGAAACAAATAGATGCAAAGGCAATATTAGAATTTGACAAAGGAGTGCCTACAGCAACAATAAGTAGTTATGGTTATCTTACGACTTCTTTCAATGTTTCTATAGGGGGAAGTACGGGACAAGGTAGTATTGGAATAGATATTCCGTTACAAGCGATTGGTGATAAGGGATATTTAACAGACTCATTTGGAACTGAAGAATTTTAAGAAAGTTTAAACAGGAACTTAGTAAATTGAATGGTTAAATAGTTTATAATAAGTTGACTAATTATATTTAATAAAAATAAGAAATATGTATCTTCTGTTTAAGTGTAGAAGATACATATTTCTTATTTTTTTGATATGAAATTTACATAAAAATGACAAAAAGAAATCAATTTGTGCAAAGGAATTTAGAAGATTTTTTGATAAAATAAGAATAAAGAAAACAGGAAAAAATTTAATCAGAAAAGGAGAAAATTGTTATGAAAAAACCAGTATTAGTTGTTATGGCTGCAGGTATGGGAAGTCGTTATGGCGGATTAAAACAGATTGACCCGGTTGATGCACAGGGACATATCATTATGGACTTTTCCATTTATGATGCTGTAAAGGCGGGATTTGAAAAAGTTATTTTTATCATTAAGAAAGCAAATGAAGCAGATTTTAAAGCTGCAATCGGCGACCGTTTAAGCAAAGTTATTGATGTGGAATATGTATTTCAGGATTTACAGAATATTCCGGAAGGATATGAAGTACCGGCAGACCGTGTGAAACCATGGGGAACAGGTCATGCGATTTTAAGCTGCCTTGGTGTGGTAGATGCTCCGTTTGCAGTTATTAACGCAGATGATTACTATGGCAGCCACGCATTTAAAATGATTTATGATTATCTTACCACTCATGCAGATGATGATAAATATCGTTACACAATGGTTGGCTATGTATTGGAAAATACATTGACAGAAAACGGACATGTTGCAAGAGGTGTTTGTGTAACAGATGAGAACGGATACCTTCAGAAAATCAATGAAAGAACACATATTGAAAAGAGAGAAAACGGCACAGCATACACAGAAGATGACGGAGAAACATGGACCGTTATTCCGGAAGGCAGCACAGTTTCTATGAATATGTGGGGCTTTACACCAAGTATTCTGGCAGAACTGAAAGCACGTTTCTCTAAATTCTTAGATGAAAATCTGGAAAAAAATCCATTAAAATGCGAATATTTCCTTCCGTTTGTAGTGGATGAATTATTAAACGAAGGAAAAGCTACGGTTCAGGTATTAAAATCGCAGGATAAGTGGTACGGCGTAACTTACAAAGAAGATAAACCGGTAGTTGTAGCTGCAATTCAGAACTTAAAAGACAGCGGATTATATCCTGAAAAACTTTGGGAGGAAAAATAAAATGGCAGAAGTAAAAACAGCAATAATCGAAAGCTTTCAGTTTCAGGGAGCTTGTGTAGAATGTATCCCTTACGGAAGCGGTCATATCAATGATACTTTCCGTATTACCTGTGAAGATAACGGAACAACAAGAAGATATATTTTACAGAGAATGAATAAAAATATCTTCTTAAATCCGGAAGAATTGATGGAAAATGTAGTAGGCGTTACTTCTTGGTTGAATAAGAAAATTCAGGAAAACGGCGGAAATCCGGAGAGAGAAACTTTAAATATTGTTCCTACAAAAGATGAAAAAGCTTTTTATGTAGATGAAGACGGAGAGTATTGGAGAGCATACCTTTTTATTGAAGGGGCAACTACTTATGATTTAGTTCAGAATAAAGAAGATTTTTATCAGAGCGCTGTTGCATTCGGCCATTTTCAGGGACTTCTTGCTGATTATCCTGCTGAAACTCTGCATGAAACAATCGTGAACTTCCATAATACCGTGGACCGTTTTGCTAAGTTCAAAAAAGCAGTAGAAGAAGATGCTTGTGGCAGAGCGAAAGACGTACAGGAAGAAATTAATTTTGTATTAGAGAGAGAAAAGCTTGCACATATTTTATGCGATATGCAGGCTGAGAAAAAAATTCCTCTCCGTGTAACACACAATGATACAAAGTTAAATAATATTATGATTGATGATGAAACACGTAAAGCAATCTGTGTCATTGATTTAGATACCGTTATGCCGGGACTTGCAGTGAATGATTTCGGTGACTCCATCCGTTTCGGAGCAAGTACAGGAGAAGAAGATGAAAGAGATTTATCAAAAGTATCCTGCAGTATGGAATTATTTGAACTGTATACAAAAGGATTTATTGAAGGCTGTAACGGAAGTCTGACAAAAGAAGAATTAGATATGCTTCCAATCGGTGCTATGACAATGACTTATGAATGTGGTATGCGTTTCCTGACTGATTACTTAGAAGGAGACCATTATTTCAAGGTACACAGAGAAGGTCATAATTTGGACCGTTGCCGTACACAGTTTAAACTGGTAAAGGATATGGAAGAAAAACTGGAACAGATGAATGAAATTGTAAATAAATATCGCTAATCTTTTCTTGAAATTTCAGGAAGAAAGTGGTAGAGTATAAACAAACATAAAAAATGTTTTGAAACATAAAAAATAGTGCTTTTCTCAAAGGAGGAATAAAAATGGCAATATTAGTAACAGGCGGTGCCGGATATATCGGTAGCCATACAGTAGTAGAACTTCAGAGTGCAGGTTATGATGTAGTAGTAGTAGATAACCTTTCCAATTCCAGTGAAAAATCTCTGGAAAGAGTAGAAAAAATTACAGGAAAACCTGTTAAATTTTATAAGGCAGATATTTTAGACAGAGATGCGTTAAATGAAATCTTTGAAAAAGAAGAGATTGATTCCTGTATTCATTTTGCCGGATTAAAAGCAGTAGGAGAGTCTGTGGCAAAACCATGGGAATATTATGAAAACAACATTGCCGGTACTCTTACTTTAGTAGATGTTATGAGAAAGCATAATGTGAAAAATATTATCTTTTCATCGTCCGCTACTGTATACGGAGATCCTGCAATTATTCCAATCACAGAGGAATGTCCAAAAGGTCAGTGCACCAATCCTTACGGCTGGACAAAATCCATGTTAGAGCAGATTTTATCCGATATTCAGAAAGCAGATCCGGAATGGAACATCGTTCTTTTAAGATACTTTAACCCAATCGGAGCACATAAGAGCGGAACAATCGGAGAAAATCCAAATGGTATTCCAAACAACCTGATGCCATATATTACACAGGTTGCAGTAGGAAAATTAAAAGAATTAGGTGTGTTCGGAAATGACTACGATACACATGACGGTACAGGTGTAAGAGATTATATCCATGTTGTAGACCTTGCAAAAGGCCATGTAAAAGCTTTAAAGAAAATCGAAGAAAAAGCAGGGCTTAAAATTTACAATCTGGGAACAGGTGTAGGATACAGCGTTCTGGATATGGTAAAGAACTTCGAAGAAGCTACCGGCGTAAAAGTACCTTATGTAATCAAACCACGCCGTCCGGGCGACATTGCTACTTGCTACTCCAGTGCAAAAAAAGCAGAAGAAGAACTGGGCTGGAAAGCAGAATTCGGCATTAAAGAAATGTGTGAAGACTCCTGGAGATGGCAGTCAAACAATCCAAATGGATACGAAGAATAAAATAAAGTAAGTGAAATAAAAGGAAAGAGCTTGCCACAATGATAGTGGTCGACTCTTTCCTTTTTTGTTTAACATAGAAATTTTGTTGTTTTTTGCATACGAAATCCACTAAATTTTTCTGTTCATACTTTAAAACAATCGTAACACAGTATAAGAAAGTCCCCTGCATTTTAGCGAATTTGTCGAGTACACTTTGAGACCATAGGCTCAAAGGGAACGCAGACTGAGCGTGAAATACAGGGGACTTTCTTATACGTTTGTTAGAATAGTTTTACCTAGTATAATTTCTTATGTTCATAAACCGCTTCACAAGTAAGCTGCACTCCCAACTTTTTAAATACTTTCTTGTCCACAGCAGAAAGCATAACAGAGGAATGTACCTGACAGCCCTTTAATTTTGGAAGCTGTGCAAGAGCCAGTTTTGCAAGGTCGCTGGTAGCGGCGGTACTGGAAAGTGCAATTAACACTTCGTCTGTATGCAGACGAGGGTTCTGGCTTCCCAGATATTCTGTTTTCAGCTTCTGGATTGGCTCAATGGCAGCAGGAGAGATAACGTGTACTTCATGAGGAATATCTGCAAGCTCTTTTAAAGTATTTAGCATCAGAGCGGCAGAAGCTCCCAATAAGTCAGAAGTCTTTCCTGTGATGATTTTTCCGTCTTCCATTTCAAGTGCAACCGCAGGTGCGCCTGTTTCCTTTGCACAGTCAAGGGCGGCAATGGTTGTTTTTCTGTTTTCTGTGGAAATACCTGCCTGCTTCATCAACAGTTCTAATTTGAACACTTCCTCGTTGTTGTCTTCCCCTTCCAGATGTCTTTCCAGAGCCTGATAATATCTGCGGATAATTTCCTGCTTGGAAGCTTCACGGCATACTTCATCGTCAACGATGCAGTTTCCAACCATATTTACACCCATATCCGTTGGTGACTGGTATGGGCATTTTCCAAAGATACGTTCAAAAATTGCGCTTAATACAGGGAAAATTTCCACGTCACGATTATAGTTTACTGTTGTTTCACCATAGGCTTCCAGATGGAAAGGATCAATCATGTTGACATCATTTAAGTCTGCGGTAGCTGCTTCATAAGCCAGATTGACCGGATGCTTCAGCGGAATATTCCAAATCGGGAAAGTTTCGAATTTCGCATAACCTGCATGAATACCACGTTTGTGCTCATGGTAAAGCTGGGAAAGGCAGGTTGCCATCTTTCCGCTTCCCGGACCCGGTGCAGTGATGATGACCAGAGGACGGGAGGTTTCGATATAATCATTTTTTCCGTAGCCTTCATCGCTTACAATGAGAGGAATATTGCTTGGATAACCTTCAATAGGGTAATGGATATAGACTTTAATTCCTAAATTTTCCAATTTTGATTTAAAGATATTTGCGCTGTTCTGTCCGGAATACTGGGTAATGACTACGCTGCCTACGAAAAAGCCTCTTTCTTTGAAGGCGTCGATTAAACGGATTACATCAAGGTCATAGGTAATCCCCAAATCACCTCGTACTTTATTTTTTTCAATGTCTCCGGCACTGATAACAATTACAATTTCTGCATGCTCGGAAAGCTGCATTAACATTCTAAGCTTGCTGTCTGGGGCAAATCCGGGTAAAACTCTGGAGGCGTGATAGTCGTCAAAGAGTTTACCGCCAAACTCCAGATACAGCTTGTTGTCAAACTTGCTGATACGCTCTTTAATGTGTTCTGATTGCATCGATAAATACTTGTTATTATCAAATCCTATTTTCATGTTCATGCCCCTTTTCTCTATTTTTTTAAACCACTGCGATAGTATACTACAAAAGCAAGGGGAAATTCCAGTGGTAAAAAGAAAAATGTTTTATTTTGTGTATATTCAACATAAATTTACAAAAGTTTAATAAATGTGTCCTCTTTTTCACAATCTAAATGTTGATTTATAGCACGGTAATCTTTATAATAGAAGAGATAGTATGAGGAGGATGAAAATGGAGCAAAATCAAAATCAAAGTCCACAAAATAATAATAATGAGAATGGACCTAAGAATAAACAACCTCTGTTGACGCTTTTGATTTGCGTCATGGTGGTTATGTTTTTAGTAAATCTCCTGACAATGACTATGCAGGGAGGTTCCGGTGAAATTAAATACAGCGAGTTTGTAGATTTACTGGAACAGGGCAAGGTACAGGAGGTACAGATTAAGGGAGAAACTTTAAGAGTTACCTTAAAAGAACAGCAGCGCATGGGCGCAAAAAAAGAAGTTTATACAGTGCTTTCCGAAGACAAGACCGATTTGGTAAAAAGACTGGAAAGAGCAGGAGTCAATGACTATTATACTGAAAAGCCCAATGTAGTTATGGAAATTCTGTTCAGTCTGATTAGTCTGATTGTACCGATTGTTTTAATGTTCTTCTTGCTGAATATGCTGTTTCGCCGTATGAATAAAAACGGCGGCATGATGGGCGGCGTAGGAAAGAGCAAAGCAAAAGCTTACGTACAGAAGGAAACAGGAATTACTTTTAAGGATGTGGCAGGACAGGATGAAGCAAAAGAGTCTTTACAGGAAGTTGTTGATTTCCTGCATAATCCGGGAAAATATACGGCAATCGGTGCTAAACTTCCAAAAGGCGCATTGCTTGTAGGACCTCCGGGTACAGGTAAGACGCTTCTGGCAAAAGCAGTTGCGGGAGAAGCGCATGTTCCTTTCTTTTCCCTGTCCGGTTCTGACTTCGTTGAAATGTTTGTCGGTGTAGGTGCATCACGAGTGCGTGATTTGTTTGAAGAAGCAAAGAAAAATGCACCTTGTATTATCTTCATTGATGAAGTAGATGCCATTGGAAAAAGCAGAGACTCCAGATATGGCGGCAACGATGAACGAGAGCAGACCTTAAATCAGCTTCTTGCGGAAATGGATGGATTTGATACCTCGAAGGGACTTTTAATTCTGGCTGCGACAAACAGACCGGAGGTGTTAGACCCTGCGCTTTTAAGACCGGGACGTTTTGACAGACGTGTAATTGTAGACCGTCCTGATTTAAAGGGAAGGATTAGTATTCTGAAGGTACATGCAAAAAATGTTTCCTTAGATGAAACCGTAGATTTAGAGGGAATTGCCCTTGCTACTTCCGGAGCTGTGGGTTCAGATTTGGCAAATATGGTCAATGAAGCTGCTATTTTGGCAGTAAAGAACGGGAGACAGGCTGTATCACAGAAAGACTTATTAGAAGCCGTAGAGGTTGTTCTGGTAGGTAAGGAAAAGAAAGACAGAATTTTAAGCAAGGAAGAAAGAAAGATTGTTTCTTATCATGAAGTAGGACATGCACTGGTAAGCGCATTGCAGAAGGACTCTGAACCGGTACAGAAAATTACCATTGTCCCCAGAACCATGGGTGCGCTGGGATATGTTATGCACGTTCCGGAGGAAGAAAAGTTCTTAAATACCAGAAAAGAATTAGAGGCAATGCTGGTGGGATATTTAGGTGGACGTGCAGCCGAGGAAATCGTGTTTGACACCGTTACTACCGGCGCAGCAAACGATATTGAACAGGCTACAAAAATTGCCAGAGCTATGATTACCCAGTATGGTATGTCTGACCGCTTTGGATTAATGGGGCTTGCAGAGAGTCAGAACCAGTATCTTGACGGAAGAAGCATGTTAAACTGCGGCGACTCTACGGCTACGGAGATTGACCACGAGGTTATGAAGCTTCTGAAAAAATCATATGATGAAGCAAAGAGACTTTTAAGTGAAAATCGTGAAGCTCTTGATAAAATTGCAGAATTTCTTATTCAGAAGGAAACTATTACAGGTAAGGAATTTATGAAAATTTTCCATGAAATCAAAGGGATAAAGGAGCAGACAGAAGAAGTACCGGCTGTGGAAACAGAAATAAAAGAATAAATAAAAATCCTCCTTCTTTTTAATTACGAAAGAATAAAAAGAAGGGGGATTTTTTGCAAAAGGAGAGCAGAATGTTTCATATCGAGGAAGAATTAAAAAAATTGCCTTCTCTCCCCGGAGTCTACATTATGCACGATGAGCAGGATGCGATTATTTATGTGGGAAAGGCAATCAGTCTGAAAAACAGGGTCAGACAATATTTTCAGAAAAGCAGAAATCTGGGAATTAAAAAGGAGCAGATGGTAGAACAAATCGCCCGTTTTGAGTATATTGTGACGGACTCAGAATTAGAGGCGCTGGTGTTAGAGTCTAATTTGATTAAAGAGCATTGCCCAAAATACAACACCATGTTGAAGGACGATAAAAATTATCCTTTTATCAAAGTAACGGCAGGGGAAGCATTTCCACGAATTATGACTGCCAGAAGTATGAAGAAGGATAAATCCAAGTATTTCGGACCATACACCAGCGCAGGGGCTGTTAAAGATGTGATTGAGCTTACACGTAAGCTTTACCATTTAAGAACCTGCAATCGAAATCTGCCAAGAGATATCGGAAAAGAGAGACCTTGTCTTTATTATCACATTAAGCAGTGTGATGCGCCTTGTCAGGGCTACATTACAGAAGCGGCTTATCAAAAACAGGTGGAGGAGCTCCTTGATTTTTTAAACGCAAATCATAAAAAAATTCTCACGCAGCTGGAGGAGAAAATGTATGAAGCGTCTGAAAAAATGGAGTTTGAGGATGCTGCTCAGTACAGAGATTTGATACAAAGTGTGAAAAAAATAGGAGAAAGGCAGAAGATTACCGACCATCCGGGAGAAGACAAGGATATTATTGCAGCGGCTATGGAAGATGCAGATGCAGTGGTGCAGGTATTTTTTGTAAGGGACGGAAAGCTGATTGGCAGAGACCATTTTTATATGAAGTCAGCGCCGGGAGAAAACAGAAAAGGGATTTTATCCAGCTTTTTAAAACAGTTTTATGCGGGAACTCCTTTTATACCAAAAGAAATTATGCTTCAGGAAGAAGTGGAAGACATGGAGCTGATAGCCAAGTGGCTGGAGTCCAGAAAAGGGAAAAAAGTGCGTATTTCCGTACCCAAGAAGGGGACTAAGGAAAAGCTGGTAGAAATGGCATACCACAATGCAAAATTGGTTTTAAGGCAGGATAAGGAGCGGATAAAAAGAGAAGAGGGAAGGACCATAGGCGCTGTGAAAGAAATTGAGGCGCTTCTGGGATTGTCCGGTATTCAGAGAATGGAGGCCTACGATATTTCCAATATCAGCGGTTTTCAGTCCGTAGGCTCTATGGTGGTGTACGAAAAAGGAAAGCCAAAGCGCAGCGATTACAGAAAGTTTAAAATCAAAAGTGTGCAGGGGCCAAACGATTATGCCAGTATGGAAGAAGTGCTTACACGCCGTTTTGTACATGGAATGGATGAGCGGGAAGAACGGAAGCAGCAACAGCTGGAAGATGAATTTGGAAGCTTTACCCGTTTTCCTGATTTAATTCTCATGGACGGAGGCAAGGGACAGGTAAATATTGCTTTGGAGGTTTTGGAAAAGCTGCAGCTCACCATCCCTGTATGCGGTATGGTAAAGGATGATAAGCATCGTACAAGAGGTTTGTATTATAATAATCAGGAAATTCCTATCAGCAGAGACAGCGAAGGCTTCAAGCTGATTACCAGAGTACAGGATGAGGCGCACAGATTTGCCATTGAATATCATCGTTCTCTGCGAAGCAAGGGACAGGTACATTCTGTTTTAGATGATATTCCGGGGATTGGAGAGACAAGAAGAAAGGCGCTTATGCGGCATTTTAAAGGGCTGGACGGTATACGTGAGGCATCTGTGGAAACCCTTTCCAATATTGAGTCTATGAATGAGAAGGCAGCCAGACAGGTCTATGACTTTTTTCATAAAAAGGAGTGATAAAGGTCGGGCAGTTTGCTTGTCATGTAAAAATAGATATGATAAAATAAAACAAGAAGTTTAAGACTGAATAGAAGGAGAATGGAACATGAATGGTGTAGAATTAAAGAAAATGGTACAGGAATTAAATCTGTATAATAAAACACCGGAAGTTGACATTTCAAAGAAAATGATTAATACGCCGGAAATTAACCGCCCTGCTTTGCAGCTGACAGGATATTTAGAGCATTTTGAAAATGAGAGAGTACAGATTATCGGATATGTAGAATATACTTATCTTCTCCACCTCAGCAGAGAAGAAAAAATCGTGGCTTTTGAGAGATTTGTCTCCAGCAAAATTCCATGTGTGGTATTTACCACGATGACAGAGCCGGATGAGGATATGCTGAGTCTGGCAATGAAATATGATGTTCCTGTGCTGGTGACACATAATACAACTTCTGTATTTATGGCAGAGATTATCCGATGGCTGAATGTGCAGCTTGCACCATGTATCTCTATTCACGGGGTTTTGGTAGATGTTTATGGTGAGGGTGTTTTAATTACCGGTGAAAGCGGTATCGGAAAGAGCGAGGCTGCTCTGGAGCTGATTAAGAGAGGTCATCGTCTGGTAAGCGATGATGTTGTGGAGCTGCGCCGTGTCAGTGACGTTACCTTGGTAGGCTCTGCACCGGATATTACCCGTCATTTTATCGAACTTAGAGGTATCGGTATTATCGATGTAAAAACGCTGTTCGGTGTTGAAAGTGTAAAGGATACTCAAGCAATTGATTTGGTTATTAAATTAGAAGAATGGAATAAAGACAAGGAATATGACCGTCTAGGAATGGAAGAGGAATATACGGAATTTTTAGGTAATAAAATTGTATGCCATTCTCTGCCAATTCGTCCGGGACGTAATCTGGCAGTTATCGTAGAGTCAGCGGCAGTTAATCACAGACAGAAGAAAATGGGTTATAATGCAGCTCAGGAATTATACCGGAGAGTGCAGGAAAATATGACAAAAAAAAGAGGAATGGAGAATGAGGATGAGTAAGTATTGTTTTGGAATTGATGTAGGGGGAACAACGATTAAATGTGCGCTGTTTTTAAATGATGGAACTATTTTGGATAAATGGGAAATCAAAACAAATACAGACAATGGCGGCGAGAGAATTCTTCCAGATATTGCAGATGGAATTGCAGCAAAGATGAAAGAAAAACAGATAGAAAAAACAGAGGTAGAGGGCATTGGTATTGGATTGCCGGGACCAATTGAAGAAAACGGAGAGATTGCATGTGCTGTTAATCTTCACTGGGGCAGAAAGAATATTGAGAAAGAACTGCAGGAACTGACAGGAATGGCAGTAAAGGCAGGAAATGACGCAAATGTAGCTGCTCTTGGTGAAATGTGGAAAGGCGGCGGAAAAGGTGCAAAAAATCTGATTATGGCAACTCTCGGAACTGGTGTAGGCGGTGGAATTATTGTCAACGAGAGGATTGTAACAGGGGCTCACGGTGCAGGCGGAGAAATCGGACATGCTCTGGTAAATCCTCATGAAACCATTCCTTGTAACTGTGGAAACAAAGGCTGTCTGGAGCAGTATGCGTCTGCAACAGGAATTGCAAGACTGGCAAGAGAAGCTCTGGAAGCTTCCCAGAAAGCTTCTGTTTTAAGAGGAAAAGAAAGAGTAACTGCAAAGGATGTTTTTGACGCATATAAAGAGCAGGATGAATTAGCAGGAGAAATTGTTGAAAAATTCGCAAGATATCTGGGACATGCTCTGGCAATTTTTGCCAGTGTATCAGATCCGGATGTGATTGTTATTGGCGGCGGTGTTTCAAAGGCAGGAGAAGTTTTGGTAGATTGTATACAGAAACAGTATGAGAAATTTGCATTTTCCGCATGTAAGAAGACACCAATCAAGCTGGCTACACTGGGAAATGACGCCGGTATCTGCGGCGCTGCAAAACTGATTTTAAGCAGATAAAAATCGGAAGTAGTATGACATAGAAAAAGCAGGTTTTCGCTTATGGAAAACCTGCTTTTTGTTGTCTTGAAAGTTTTATTGATTTGCCGGAGGGGTTGGCGGTGTTTCCGGCTGCCCCTGAGGTGTCTCCGGTGTAGGAGGAGTTGGATTTTCCGGTTCCTGCGGAGTTTGTGGAGTCTCCGGCGTCTCCGGTGTGGTTTCTTCCGGAGCATCTACGTTTTCTTCCGGTTTTGGCTTCTCACTTTCCTCCGGTTTTGACTTTTTATGACCGGAACAATATTTCTTTGGAAGAGTTTCTGTGTCATAATATTCTGTTATGGCATCACAGGATGAGCTTGCCAACAGACCACTGCTCTTACAAATGGATTTTTTCTCCACTGTGGAAGGAATTTTAAATTCTGTTTCAGGCAAATCATTGTGAATACGCTGCATGATTTTCTGCCATAAAGTCTGCTGGTAGGTTCTTGCCTGTCCTTTTGGAAGGACAATGTTATTATCATATCCTGCCCATACAGAACAGGTATAATATGGAGTAAATCCTGAGAACCATAAATCTTTGTAGTTATCGGTTGTACCGGTTTTTCCTGCTACCGGCATATTGTTTAACTGTAAACGAGTACCTGTTCCCTTTTTAACAACATCTTCCATAGCGGAAGTAAGCAGATAAGCGGTACTTGGTTTGATAACAGTTGTTTTTTCAGGTGTGTTATCAATGACAACATTTCCGTCAGAGTCTAAAATTTTTGTATAGAATACAGGTTTAATATAAGTTCCGTTATTTGCAATAGTAGCATAAGCGGCTGTTAATTCCAGATTACTTACACCCTTTGTAATACCACCGATTGCTGTTGCAGAATTCACATCTGTATAGAAATTACCGCTTCCCTGAGGCAGCTCAGTTAAAGTATCTAAAATGGAAGTAAATCCAAATTTCTTTAAGTATTCTACGCCGACCTCCGGTGTGATTTCCACCATAGCCTTTACAGCAGGAATATTGTAGGATTTTGTAATTGCAGTACGCATGGTTACAGTTCCGTGATATTGGCGATCGTAGTTGTATAACGGCTGTCCGCTGTCGTATTTAAACGGCTCATCCTTAAAGGTTGTGGATAATGTCATTCCGCCTTCATTTAAGGCAGCAGCATAAGCGGCTAATGGCTTAAATGTAGAACCCGGCTGACGCAAAGTATTTGTTGCACGGTTTAAGGAAAGACTGGAGGATTTTTCCCCACGTCCACCCACAATAGCTTTTACATAGCCTGTGTGCTGGTCAATAATACAAATAGAAGATTGCGGCTGAGGAGTTAAGTAAATGTTTTCGCTGATTACTTCGCTTCCGTCTGCCAGAATAGACGCCTTGTAAGTATCTACATGAGCCTGAGCGCTTTCAGGACTGTCAAATAATAAAGTGAAATCTTTATCTTCATTCTGAATGAAATATTCCTGAAGCATTTCCTTGCTGTAATTTTCCTGTTCACCGTTTGGATGTTTTACAGTCAAGCGGTAATCCAAGGTTACCTGCGTGCCGGAAGGGAAATTGTCAGGATTTCCATATTCTTCGTCACAAATAAGCTGAATTGTCGGATCCTGTGTGGTATAAATACGAAGACCGCCGCTGTAAAGTGCGTTGTAAGCCTGTGCTTCCGTAAATCCACGCTGTTCCTGTAAATCTTTTACAACCTGTTCGGTTAATTCATCAATAAAGTAACTGTAAGTCTGGGTTTCCTCACCTTGTTCTTCGTCAACGGTTTTAATTCTGTCATACACATTGTCGGCAAGACATTCGTCATACTGTTCTTTGGTAATATATTCCTGTTCCAGCATATGGTCTAAAACGTCTTTCCGGCGCATTGCATTTTTGTCAGGGTTGGTAACGGGATTGAATTTCGTTGGGTTCTGACTGATACCGGCAATGACCGTACATTCAGAAAGTGTTAATTCACTGACATTCTTACCGAAATAATCCTGAGCGGCAGCTTGTACACCAAAGTTACCGTTTCCAAGGTTAATCGTATTCAGGTAATTTTCAAGGATAATATTTTTATCCTTTACCTGCTTTTCTAATTGAATGGCAAGGTACTGTTCCTGAAACTTACGTTTAAAACGCTGTACAATAGACTCGTTTGTCCAGCCCGTAAAAACGTTATTTTTTAATAACTGCTGTGTAATGGTACTGGCACCTTCTGTAAAGTTTCCTCCGTTTAAGATACCTTTGACACCTGCACGCAGGATACCTTTTATATCAATACCATTATGTTCATAGAAACGTTCATCTTCAATAGCTACCACAGCATGCTGTAATTCCAGAGGAATTTGCTCAATGCTTACAGGCATACGGTTGGAATTGGGAGCAGTCAGCTTTTGCAGCTGGTTGCCATTTGCATCATAAACAAAGGTAGCTTCGCCAACGGGGACAATATTTACTTCTGAAATATCAGGTGCATTATCAATCAGACCTTTAAAAGCACCTATACCCATGCAGCCTCCGATAATCAAAATTGCCATCAGAGAGATGAAAATAATACGTAGAAAAGAAACATGTGCCTTTTTCCCCATCATGGAAGAACGGGAAGTAAGTGCGTTGCGTTTCTTATTCGTGGCGCGTTTTCCAAAATTCATGTAGTTTGCCTCCTTTTCCCGTACATTATATCAAATGACAGAACCTAATTCAAGAAACTTTAAACCGGCACGGAAGATTTCCGCTTTTTTTAGTCATAAATATTCCCAATTTCAGGGAGAATATGCTAAAATAGCAGGAAAGAAAAAAGAAATGAGGAATATTATGTTAGAGCAATACAGGACAATTTATGAAGGCGGACAGGGAGAAATAACAGAAAAAAAATCCAGATTTATCGCTACGGTCCGTCTTGTGAAGACAGAAGAGGAAGCTGTAAAATTTATAGAAGAAATGAAAAAGAAATATTGGGACGCTACGCATAACTGCTCTGCCTATGTGATTGGGGAGAGGAGAGAGATTATGCGATGCAGCGATGACGGAGAGCCTCAAGGGACAGCGGGCAAACCGATGTTAGACGTACTTTTGGGAGAAGAGCTCTATAATACTGCTGTTGTGGTAACTCGATATTTTGGAGGAACACTTCTGGGAACAGGAGGATTAGTAAGAGCTTATTCCAAATCCGTACAGGAAGGGCTGGCACAAAGCAGAATTATTACAAAATATCACGGTATACTGACAGAGGTGGGGACAGATTACAACGGAGTGGGAAAGCTTCAATATCTGTTTGCACAAAAGGAAATTCCCATTATGAATTCTCAGTATGAGGAGGCTGTGAAAATGCAGGTGCTTATACCGGCAAACAGAGTCGAGGAGATAAAAAAGGCCGTAACAGAAGCTACCAATGCAAGAGCCTCTGTCACGGACTTAAAAGAACTGTATTTTGCAGTTTCAGAAGGAGAGTACCTTCTGTTTGATGATTAAATTAGCATTTTTCAGGAGCAGGATATTCCACACCAAAGGTTTCCACTGTCATGGTCTGGATTTTCTGCTCTTCTAAAGGACGGTCACTGTAATCAGTACGTGTTTCTGCGATTTTATTTACTACGTCCATTCCCTCTGTGATTTTTCCGAAAGCAGCGTAAGCGCCGTCTAAGTGCGGAGAAGTTTCGTGCATGATAAAGAACTGACTGCCTGCGGAGTTTGGGTGCATGGCACGAGCCATGGAAAGAACGCCCGGTGTGTGCGCCAGATTGTTTTCAAAATGGTTCTGAGAAAATTCTCCTTTGATGGAGTAGCCGGGACCGCCCATGCCTGTTCCGTCAGGACAGCCGCCCTGTATCATAAAACCACGGATAACTCTGTGGAAAATCAGACCGTCATAAAAGCCGTCTTTAATCAGGCTGATAAAGTTGTTTACTGTATTCGGGGCGATTTCAGGATATAATTCAGCTTTCATAACATCGCCGTTTGCCATTGTAATGGTTACGATTGGATTTGCCATAATAAAATTCTCCTTTATTTTCAGTAGTTTCTTTGATTATAAACGGAAAAAATAAAAGGTGCAAGCCGGAATTTTGTGTGCTATACTATTGTACTGAACTTATAGTAAAGATAAAGAGGATAACCGATGATAATAGAAACATATAATGCAAAGGAAACCTTTTCCTTAGGTGAAAAAATAGGAAAAAAAGCGCTTCCCGGACAGGTTTATACCTTAAACGGTGATTTGGGAGTAGGGAAAACCGTGTTTACTCAGGGGGTGGCGAAGGGACTTGGAATTACAGAGCCGGTAAACAGTCCGACTTTCACGATTATTCAAGAATATGAGGAAGGAAGACTTCCCTTTTATCATTTTGATGTGTATCGCATTGGCGACATAGAAGAAATGGAAGAAATCGGATATGACGATTACTTTTTTGGACAAGGCGTATGCCTGATTGAATGGGCAGAGCTTATAGAGGAGATTTTACCTTCTGATATCATTTCCATTACCATTGAAAAGGATTTGGACAAGGGATTTGACTATCGAAGAATTACCATTACAGGTTTGGAATTAGAAATGTAGAAAGGAGCATTTGACATGAAAATATTGGCGTTAGACAGTTCGGGGCTGGTAGCATCTGTTGCCGTGATGGAAGATGATACGCTTATAGCAGAATACACTATGAATTATAAAAAAACACATTCACAGACCTTGCTGCCTATGCTGGATGAAATAAAAAATAACATTCAGCTTGATTTAAACAGCATTGACGCTATTGCAGTGGCAGCAGGTCCGGGCTCATTTACAGGACTTCGTATCGGTTCTGCTACGGCAAAGGGATTGGGACTGGCTCTTGATAAGCCTTTGATTGCAGTGCCCACAGTAGATGCGCTGGCATATAATCTTTATGATACAGGGGAAGATACCGTTGTATGCCCGATTATGGATGCAAGAAGAAATCAGGTGTATACAGGTATTTATAAATTTCAAAATCATGAGATGGCTATTGTAAAAGAGCAGGATGCGTTATCTATTCAGGAGCTTTTAGAGGTGTTAAACGGAATAGGAAAGAAAGTTATCTTTTTAGGTGACGGAGTTCCCGTTTTTAAAGAAATCATAAAAGAAAACTGTAAGGTAGAATACAGCTTTGCTCCTGCTCATTTAAGCCGTCAAAGGGCAGGGGCAGTGGCTGCCTTGGCAGGTATTTATTTTGCGCAGGGAAGAATTCAGACTGCCACAGAGCATCAGCCGGATTATTTACGGGTATCTCAGGCAGAAAGGGAGCGGGCAGAACGCCTTGCAAAAACAGAAAATGCTTGAAATCAGAGAGATGCAGGAGCAGGATGCGGCAGCAGTGGCGCAGATAGAAGCGGAGAATTTTTCAAAGCCTTGGAAAGAGGCTGATTTTCTGGGAGCTGTAAGGGATGAAAAGGCTCTCTATCTTGTGGCATATCTGGATAAGATACCGGTAGGGTACATAGGAATGTGGATAGTGCTGGATGAAGGTGAAATCACCAATGTTTCTGTGAAAAAAGAATATCAGGGACAGAAAATCGGCAGGGCATTATTAGAAAAACTGGAAATTTCAGGTAGAGCAAAAGGGGTAAGCACATATTTTCTGGAAGTGCGTGAAAGTAATCAAAACGCCCGCAGACTATATGAGTCCTGTGGATTTTCTGTTTTGAGTATAAGAAAAAATTTTTATGAAGAACCTGTGGAAAACGGAATTGTTATGTGTAAAAGATAGCAGAAGTGCTATCTTTTTCTAAATTTAGCGTGATTTCCCACTGGGTTTTGAAAGAACCTTCATATATAATAAACAGCGTAGTCAAATAATTATTCCACAAGCAGGAGGAAGAAATGAGAAAATACGAAGAAAAAAAGGAAAATCAGGTTGTTGAAGTGTACTGTAATTGTTGTGGAAAGAAATTAGCTGTAAAAGACGGTGTGATTATGGAAGGGGTTCTGCCCGTGACGGCTTTCTGGGGATACTTTTCGGAAAAAGACGGAGAACGTCACACCTTTGATTTATGCGAAAGCTGTTTTGATAAATGGATTGCAGGGTTTCAAATTCCGGTGGAAAAGAAAATAGAGAATGAAATGTTGTAGCACGAAAAAAACTGTGCTATGATATGAAATGATATAACTTAGATAGAAATGAGGACAATGAGATGTTAGATGTATGCTTATTAGGAACAGGGGGAATGATGCCTCTGCCCAGAAGAAAATTGACATCTTTAATGACGAGATATAACGGAAGTAACCTGATGATTGACTGCGGAGAAGGAACTCAGGTAGCGGTAAAAGAGAAGGGCTGGAGCTTTAAACCCATTGATGTGATTTGCTTCACTCATTACCATGCAGACCATATCAGCGGTTTGCCGGGGCTTTTGCTTACTATGGGAAATGCAGAAAGAACAGAGCCTCTTACTTTAATCGGACCGAAGGGACTTGTGAGAGTCGTTTCTGCACTTCGTGTTATTGCACCGGAGCTTCCATTTGAAATTCAGTGTATCGAGCTTACGAAGCCGGAAGAAACTTATGAGCTGAATGGTTACTGTATCACTGCTTTTCGTGTAAATCATAATGTAACTTGTTATGGGTATACACTGGAGATTAAAAGAGCAGGGAAGTTTGATGCTCAAAGGGCAAAAGCGCAGAATATTCCTTTGAAATGCTGGAATTCTCTGCAAAAGGGAGAAACAGTGGTATGCGAAGGAAATACTTATACACCGGACATGGTTTTAGGAGCGCCGAGAAAGGGAATTAAGCTTACCTATACCACAGATACCAGACCTGTAAAGGCAATTTCAGACCATGCAGCAGGTTCGGACTTGTTTATCTGTGAAGGTATGTACGGAGAGCAGGATAAGGACGACAAAGCAAAGGCATATAAACACATGACATTTAAAGAAGCAGCACAGTTGGCAAAGGAAGCGCAGGTAGCAGAAATGTGGCTGACACATTACAGTCCTTCTCTGGTAAGACCGGAAGAAGCGGTAAAGGAAGCTACGGATATATTCCCGAATACTATTGCAGCCAGAGACAGACAATCTGTGGAGCTGATGTTTGAAGAATAAGGAGAGAACCCATGAATAAGGAAGACGTATTGATTTTGGCGATAGAAAGTTCCTGTGATGAAACAGCGGCATCTGTGGTAAAAAACGGACGCACTGTTTTGTCAAATGTTATTTCTTCTCAAATAGATTTACACAAATTATACGGAGGTGTTGTTCCGGAAATCGCATCCAGAAAGCATATTGAGAAAATCAATCAGGTAATCGAGGAAGCTTTAAAAGAAGCGGAAGTTACACTGGATGATTTAGATGCCATAGGAGTTACCTACGGACCGGGATTGGTAGGTGCACTTTTAGTAGGAGTGGCTGAAGCAAAAGCAATTAGTTTTGCAAAAGATATTCCGTTGGTAGGGGTTCATCATATCGAAGGACATATTTCTGCCAATTATATAGAAAATTTAGAGTTAGAACCGCCGTTTTTGTGTCTTGTTGTATCTGGTGGTCATACACATCTGGTAGTTGTAAAAGATTACGGAGAATTTGAAATTTTGGGAAGAACCAGAGACGATGCAGCAGGAGAAGCTTTTGATAAAGTAGCTCGTGCCATTGGGCTGGGCTATCCGGGAGGACCGAAAATCGACAAGCTTTCAAAAGAAGGCAATGCTTACGCAATGGACTTTCCAAAAGCAAAAATCGAAGATGCGCCTTATGATTTCAGTTTCAGCGGAGTAAAATCGGCTGTTTTAAATCATATCAATAAATGTAAGATGCAGGGAGAAGCTATTGTAGAAGCAGATATTGCAGCTTCTTTCCAGCGTTGTGTGGTGGAAGTATTGGTAGAGCATGCCATTGCAGCCGCAAAAGATTATGGAATTGATAAGCTCGCCATTGCCGGCGGTGTGGCATCAAACCAGACTCTGCGAAATGCTATGGAAAAAGCCTGCGAGGAGAATAAAATCAAGTTTTATCATCCGTCACCGATTTTTTGTACAGATAATGCAGCTATGATTGGTGTGGCAGCATATTATGAATATTTAAAAGGCACTCGTCACGGTTGGGACTTGAACGCAGTTCCCAATTTGAAATTAGGAGAAAGATAGGGAGAACAAAAGATGAAATGTACAGCAATTATTCTTGCAGCAGGTCAAGGGAAAAGAATGAAAACAAAAGTTCAGAAACAATTTTTAATGTTGCAGGGAAAACCATTGCTGTATTATAGCCTTGCGTGTTTTCAAAAATCAGATGAAATTCAGGAAATAGTGGTAGTTATGGGAAAAGAAAGTATTGACTATTGCAGAAGTGAAATTATAGAAAAATACGGATTTACAAAGGTGAAATGTATCACAGAAGGCGGAAAAGAACGCTATAATTCCGTTTATGCGGGATTGGAAGCGTGTTCTGCCGATACAGACTATGTATTTATTCATGACGGAGCAAGACCGTTTGTTACAGAGGACATTATTAAACGAACCAAAGAGGGTGCGGTCACTTATGACGCTTGTATTGCAGGTATGCCTTCTAAAGATACGGTGAAAATCATTGATGAAAACAATATGGTATCAGTAACTCCTGAAAGAAGCAGAGTGTGGTCCGTTCAAACACCGCAGGTATTTTTATATTCTCTGATAAAGGAGGCTCATGATGCAGCCAGAAGTACATCCATGCAGGGAATAACAGATGATGCTATGGTAGTAGAGCAATACAAAAACACACCTGTCCATATTGTAGAGGGGGCTTATGAGAATATAAAAATAACCACACCGGAAGATATTTTAGTAGCAGAAAAAATTCTGGAAAAAATTTTATAAAAAGTCTTGACATATACTGTCAAAGCGTGTTAATATATTACCTGTCGCTGACACAGCGCATTCGGAGAGATATCGAAGTGGTCATAACGAGGCGGTCTTGAAAACCGTTTGTCCGCAAGGGCGCGTGGGTTCGAATCCCACTCTCTCCGCTTCAGTAAAATAACTGAAATCAGGCTATGGAGAAATACCCAAGAGGCTGAAGGGGCTCCCCTGGAAAGGGAGTAGGTCGTTAATAGCGGCGCGAGGGTTCAAATCCCTCTTTCTCCGTTACAGCGATTAAGCTGTTTAAAAAAGTTGTTGACAAAAACGACGGAATATGATAATCTAAACCAGCTGTCGTGAAACGACAACAAAACAGTCAAAAAAGACTGAAAAAAGTTTTTTAAAAAAGTTCTTGACAGAAAGATGCAGATGTGATAATCTAGTATGGCTGTCGCAAAAGAGCAGAGATGCCGAAAGGCAGCAAAAAAACTTTTTAAAAAAGTACTTGACAAGCTGAAAATGA
>UQAX01000042.1 GCA_900539145.1 uncultured Blautia sp. | reverse complement strand
TTTAGGCTGTGAGCAGAAAAAACCGGAAAGTGGAAAAAAAAAAGCCGATTTTATCGGCTTGGTTTGCACATCGTGCAAACATTATACCATAATCTTTTCTCTTGGAAAAGTCTTACCGTATAGAAATTTTCCCATTTTTTATTTCGATTTTATTCTCTTTTAACAGATGCCCCACTGCACGCTTAAAAGCATTTTTACTGAGTCCAAATTCTCTTTGAATAATCTTCGGGTCTGCCTTATCGTCAAAAGGCAGTTCCCCGTCAAATTCCTGAATGATTTCATAAACACTTTCTGCATCTTCATAAATCTGCATATACGCTTTCTTCTTAGCGCTCAGTGTCAGTTTTCCGTCTTCACGTACCGCTGTCACACGACAGGTCAGCTCATCTCCCGGTTTATAATTCCCCTGTGCTTCCTGTCTTGGTATCATGGCAGAATATTTATCATCCACAGCCACAAAAACACCGAAATTATCGCTGATTTCATAAACAACACCGGTTACTGTATCGCCCTCTCCATAAGGTGAGTCTGTTCTTAAATAATGATACACCTTCATGGTAGCACAAAGACGGCTGCTCTTATCAATATACAATGCCACCAGAACTTCTTCGTTTTCATGAAGCTTTTTTGTCTGCTGTTTATATGGAAGGAAAAGGTCTTTTTCCAAGCCCCAGTCTAAAAATGCTCCTATTCTTGTCACCTGCGCTACACGGAGCACTGCAATTTCTCCCAAAGTAATTTTCGGCTCTCTCACAGTGGCAATCAAACGGTCTGATGAGTCCTTGTAAATAAATACAGAAATCTTATCGCCCTTCTGTGTTCCTTCCGGAACCTGTTTTTTCGGCAGAAGAACAGTTTCCTTCTCCCCTGCATTTTCTGTTTCACCTAAATAAACACCGAAATCTACCAGCTTTGCAACTGTCAGCTCCTGTTTTTTTCCTAATTCTATCATAAATTCTCCTCTATATTTCTCCTAACTGATTGCTGTGTTTCAAGCATATCATAGAACATTTCTTTTCACAATAAATTTATCTACCGAAACTCCACAATCGCATAAGTTTCTCCATCGGGACTGTCCAGACTCACTGTGTAAATTCCGTTTTCTTCGTCTTCATGTACCTTCGGTATTATCACACTGTCCAAAACTGCCTGACTTTTGTATTCTGCCCGCATTTGTTTTACTGCAAAATCTGCCGGAATATATTCCTGCGCCATCAGCACATATTGTCCGTTGTTTACATGATGATTGGTATCCAGATGATGTGCTTTCACCTGAAATGAAGGAAATTCTTTGTAGTCCTTTGGCATCCTTATCTTTCTGGGTGCATATTCCATATCCAGCTTTTCCTCTAACACATAAGCTTTAATCTGAGTTTCATCCACATTCACCGGATGACCTGTATTCAAATCCAGAAGTGTCCATAGAGCATTCGCATAGGCTACTTTATTGCCATTTTCATCCTCCATGGCAAAATTTCTTTTTCCCAGAAAATGCTTAAACTCATAAGGCCACGTAGATATTGTAACTTTTTCGCAAAGCTTAGGATAACGTTCCACCACAATCTGCCATGCGGAAAGCACCCATACCTGATGTCTCTCTTCCAGAAATTTCATACCAACACCGATATCCTCTGATTGAAATGTACTGCAATCCTGAAAATAATTGATAATTCCATTTAAGGTAAGACATTTATTCTCCCCTGTCTCGCTGAAACGTATTCTGCTGTCAAAAGAATATTTCATAATCATTATCCCCCTATTCTTTTCTATGAAACAAAAAAATATCCCAGACGCTTTGTCTGGGATTGAAAGCTGGGCTACAAGGATTCGAACCTTGAAATGACGGAGTCAGAGTCCGTTGCCTTACCGTTTGGCGATAGCCCAATGTTTTTTGTTGTGCCTCACAACAAAATATATTATATATCATTGTTTTTAAAAATGCAAGTACTTTTTTAAAATTTTTTTTATTTTTTTCAAATTATTTTTTAGAGCATATTTTAGGGGGATTTTAAAATAGAATTCCTCTGCTTTTCCTGAAATTTTACCTGAAATGGTATTGAAATGTTTTGATTACCTGCAAACCCCATAAGCACTAAAGATTTGCAGGTATTTCAGATTTGATTTTACTTCTAAATATTACATCTTAGAAATGAATTCATCCAGTGATTGAGCCGTTAATGCTGTCTGCATCCAAGCTTTAAGCCTTTCTATATCCTGTTGCTGATGCAGAGTTTCCAGAAGACTATTGGGTAATCGTCCAAGTCTGCTTAAAGTCATCTCAAGCATCTCCTTTGCCATTTTTAGTTGTCCTTCTCTACGTTCATCTTCCAGCAATAGTTCTAAAAGCATAAATCTTTCCTCCATTTCTCTGCTCTCCCTGATATGGGTGACTGATTTCTGCACTTGCCTTACATAATCATCTTGAAAATCCTTCTGACTTTCTTTTAAGTCTGCATGTACAAATTCCAGAAAAGAAACCAATTCCTTTGGTACGTCTTTTGAATTCTCTCCATGAGTATTTAAAAACACAATACAACGTCCATCCTTTAAAAGAATATTTTCCGCTTCCCTGCAAGTTATCTGAAACGTATAACGATATTTTCCTGCACCAAAAGGGTCAAAATCACAGAGAAAAATTACATAGCTGTCGGGAAGCTCTGCATAGTTACATCCCTTGACTAAAATATCCATATCCATGTGACTTTGGTAGTAACGGCTTCTGCGCCCCAATGCCGGTTGCTTTAGTACCTGCATTTCTACATTATAGCGGGTATTTTTCTCATCTTTTGCATAAACATCTAAACGAACACCTTTATACTCCGGATGATAAACAATACTTTTCTCTGTACTGATTTCCACATGGTCAATTTTTATAGGAAGAACACGTTCCAAAAAGCCTTTGCAGTTTTCTTCATCTGACATCACTGCTGCAAACATAAAATTATTTTTAATTGTAAGGTTCTTTAATAATGTATCCATACTTTTTCCTCCATCTTACAGAGGAATTCTATAACATATAGTATAGCAAAGAAAAAAACAAGTTTCCAGACATTTTCCTTCTTGGACAGGGCATAAAAAGTTCTCTATTTATTTCCCCTTTCTTCATAGAATGTTCATTGACTTTTTAATCGCAAAAAGAGTAAACTATTAGTCACACACTCTATATTCCATCCCAACACATCCATTCTCCTATTCTTGTCCTTTACTTACAAAACACTAATCCTTATCTGCATTTCATCACATAACATGCTTTAAAATCCGCAATCATCAGCTTAATATCTCTTACATTTCCCTCTTTAATTCCTTTCAGCTTTATTTCTTCCATTAACGTATAGCTATCTTCTCAGATACACACTCAGTATTCCAACAGCAAATGATTAGTCCTATTTTCGCAGTTTTTTCGAGTATAGTGATGTTTTGAAAGCCATGTTTGAGTGCATCTGCATAAGATACAACAAAAAAAGCCACAATACCGCTCCCCACAGCATCATGACTTTCTGACTTTTTCTCTATCTGTTTTCTTTTTTCTTCATAATCCAGAAATAATATGGTATCAGTGGTATCAGCGCTGCAATCCATGCCGCCGGATCTGCCATACATACTCCTGCAAAGCTGGTATTTCCCGCTACCAGAAAAACAATTCCGGCTCTGGCAACCAACTCAAACACGCCTCCCATCATAGGAACAAGTCCATATCCCATACCCTGCAATGCGTTTCGGTAAAGGAAAATACTTCCCAGAAATGGGTATGCCCACACTACCGTATTAAAGTAAATTCCCGCTGCCTTCAATACTTCTGTCTCCGATGCTTTCACGAAAATCAACATCAGATACTCTCCAAAGAAATGAACCAGCACCATCATAATCAAGCTGGTAACTAAAATCATTGCCTGTGTGAGATATACACCCTTTCTCACTCTGTCCATCTTGCCTGCGCCACGGTTCTGCCCTACATAAGTAGCAATGGTAGCGCCAAAGGACACAAATACGGTACAAATGATATTCTGAATTTTTCCTGCTGCGGAAAATCCCGCCATGCTCACTGCACCGTATACGTTAATAGCTCCCTGCACAATAATGGTTCCGATAGCAGTAATGGAAAATTGTAATGCCATGGGAATTCCAAGTCCAAGTAGCTTGTTGATTGTGCTCATGGAAAAATGAAAATCTTCCTTTTTTAACTTCAAAACATCGAATTTTTTAAGAATATACAGGAAACACAAAAACGCAGATATTCCCTGTGCAATTACCGTAGCATAACCGCAGCCTTCCACACCCATGTGGAACACCACAATAAATACAATGTCAAGCACTACATTAATCACCGCAGATATAATCAAAAAATACAAGGGTGACTTACTGTCTCCCAACGCTCTTAGCACACCGGCAAGGGCATTGTAAGCACAGGTAACTGCCAGACCGGCGTAAATAATTGCCATATAGCTGCTGATATCTCCCATAAGATGCTCCGGTGAATTCATCAGGCGCAAAATCGGCTCATTGGCAATTAAAAGCCCTCCTGTCATCACTACAACAAAGCCCACACAGATGTAGACGGACATAGCGATATAATGTCTCATTCTATCCAGCTTTCCGGCTCCAAACCATTGGGCAACCCATATAGAAAATCCACTGGTAAGCCCGTTTAACCAGCCTGTAACCAAAAAGATTAAAGAACCGGTACTTCCAATAGCTGCAAGAGCATCTACGCCCAAAAACTGTCCTGCAATAATGGAGTCCGCAATATTATAAAACTGCTGAAAAATATTTCCTAAACACATTGGAATCATAAATCTGATAATCAGCTTTATGGGACTTCCCGATGTCATGTCATTTGTCATCCTTCTTCCCCTTTCCTTCTTCATTCTTATTTCACGATTTTTTATTTTATCACGCTTTTTTTTATAATTCCAGAGATGTTTTTCACATATTTTCCCTTTATTTACATATCCTATTGTTAAGATTGAAAAGTATTTTTATGTATCGGAGGTGTTTTTATGCTTTTTTTATTATTCCTTCTCCTTATTCTTTTTACTCTTTGTATCCTTTGCCTCCCCATGGCAAAGACAAGCTTTGACAAAGAGCTTTCAGACAAGGAGCAAGAAGCATTTCTTCAAGCTTACAAAGACAAGAACTCCAAGCCTTCTTCCTGAAGAGTAATCTCCACACAGTAATTGGTTTCTTTCCATAAATCTTTTGGCAAATGAATGACAATCGTAGATATTTCCTCACAGTTTAACGTATTTTGCGGTTCTAAAGCTCTGTCATTCTTTAAAACTTTAGCACTTACAGAATAATTGGCAATGTTTGGAAGCTCAATATATTCTCTTTTCTTCAATACGTGCACATAGAGCTTATGCTCCTTTCTGGTAAGCTCTGCCCAGTCCAGCTCATAAGGGTAATATGGCATTGCCTTTGTTCCGAAAATCCCTTCGCCGTTTTCCTTTACGTATTTACCCACTTCATTTAAAACGTCCAGACTTCCCTTTGGCACTGCTCCTGTTCCGTCAGGACCGATATTCAGCAAATAATTTCCCCCTCTGCTTACTACTTTTAAGAGCAGACGGATAACCTCATCCAGACTTTTAAAGTTTTCGTCTCCTATTTTATACCCCCATGTGTCGTTTAAGGTAGCGGGAAGCTCCCAGTCTCCTTCATAGGAAAGACGTGGAAGGAAGTTGTCGCTGGTTGTCATATATTCTCCTAAATCATTTCCTATTCTTCCACTTACAATACAATCCGGCTGAAGGGATTTTACCGTATCAAACAATTCACGGCTGTAAACACTGTAAAGAAAATCAAATATGGTATAATAAACATCCATCCACTTCTGTTTTCCTTCTTTTGTGCTACGGAGGTTTTCACTTTTACTGCTGAATTCTTTTTCATAAAATTCCACCTCTCACTTCTTTCCTGATATCTTTATTTTATCTTGTGAAGCTTAGAATTTATATAGGTGGTTTTTTATATCCATTGGTTATTTTTGTTTTTCTTTTAAATTTCCGTTCTCGTCTACGTCCTCTTTGGTAATCACAGGAATTTTTACAACGACCAGCGTTCCCATGCCCTTTTTGCTGTATATGGACACGGCATCCTCAATTCCAAAGTAAAGACGAATACGCATCTGTGCACTGTGAAGTCCAATTCCCATACTTCTCGGCGCTTTTTCCCCTGTGTTTTTTCTTCCCTCTTTAATCTGACTGCGTACCTGCTCCAAACGCTCTTTTTCCATTCCACAGCCGTTATCTATGACTCTTATCCAAACCCATCCGTCTCTTTTACGGATAGAAAGGCGAACGGTCATCGGTCTTTCCAAGCCTTCTGTTCCATATAAGAAAGAATTTTCCACAATCGGCTGAAGAAGAATTTTCAGGGAATACAGCTCATGAACCTGCGGAATTTTCCCTGCCTTTAAAGTTTCTTCGTCACTGCTGGAAATAACGTTTCCTTCCCTGTCTATAATATAAATTTCTCCTCTTAATGCCTTTGCTTTATCCTTATATAAATCGTAAAAAACACCTTCATCAAGAGCAAAAATCTGCACATATTCATAACGGTTATGTTCACGGGAAAACACACGTCTGGAAACAAAAACTGCCATTTTTTCATGAATATCCTCAGGCATATCGCTGAGCAAAAAGTTCTCCCTTACGGGATACCAGATAAACCGCATCAAATTTGCCGGATCATTTACCTGCATTTTTTCCAGCTCATGCTTTGTTTCCTCTGTATCCTGATTGGGATCTCTGAAATTTAAAAGCTCCCCTCTCCAAGTATACATGGCGCTGAGCTTTTCACGGCGGTTCAGCCTGTCCAATGGCTCTAATATCTGCTCATGAATACGGACAATCGCTCCTTTTTTATAAGAACTGCTCCTTTTGCTGTAAATGGTTTCCGCATAATCCTCGAACTCATCTGTCCCTGCATACACATCGGACATGGCATACACTTCATCTACCTTCTCATCAACATTTCAGCTCACTTCTCTTAAATCATGATGGGCAGTACGAATATACTCCTCTTTTAAAGCAGACCTTGTCTGCCAGAATAAAAGAGTCACCACGCCCAGCACCGGAATTAAAATCAACAGCATGCCAAAGAGCATTTTCCGCTTTAACGCTCCTGTTTTTTTCTTTTTCATTCCCTTCCTGACCTCGCACCTTCTACAAAGTTTCTGTATTCATTGGGGCTCATGCCACAGCTCTTTTTAAACACTTTAATGTAATTTGATACGTCTGCCCAGCCAAGAGCTTCCGCAATCTCATAGATTTTCAGGGATGGGTCAGACAAAAGCTCCTTGCTCTTCTCCACTCGCTTTTGTGTTACATATTCACTAAAGTTACATTCAAATTCACTTTTAAAGATTTTGGAAATATAGGCAGTATTTTTATGCACCTTTCCCGCAATATATTCCAGAGAAATTTTATTGGAGGTAAATTCCAAATCTACGATTTCCCGAATAGCAGATGCCAGACTGCTGCGCTTCTTATTCTCTCCCCTCATCTCTTTGCAGGCTTTGGAAGCCTCTAAAAGCACCAGATACAGAAAATCTCTTTTTTCCTTCAACGTATCCTTTTTATAAATATCCGAATATCTGCATCCCTGCTCTTTCATAACCTTTTCCATCTGCACACTGCATCGCAGAAGCTTTCTGGAAATGTGAAACAGCAATTCCAGACACAGACGGTTAATATAGCCATAATCGGAAATCACCCTGTCGTAAAAAACAGAAAAGGTGCTGTCCAAGGCTTCCATCAGTTTTTCCTTTTCCTGCTTTAAGATATATTCCATAATCTTTGCATCGTCAAAGGAAATGGTATAATAATCAAAATCCGCTTCTCGAATTTCATCATAATACATAATCAAATCTTTTTTCTCTTTAAAGATTTTCTGACTGACACAGCACTTTGCCTGCTCATAGCACCGGGGCAGCATCTGATAATCCACACAAAAGCTGCTGATGCCCACGGACAAGCAAATCCCCGTACTTTCTTTTACATATTGCAGTAATTTCTCTGTTTTTTCCCGTAAGGTTTCCTCTTTTTCATCAGGCGGAAGCATTAAAATTCCTGTCAGCCTTTCCTCGTAGTTCAAAAAAAATTTTCCTGAAATGTCATCTAAATGTTGATATTCCCGCAAAGCCTTTAACACCTGTACCATCAGGTGATAATTGACATTCCTGTCCTTTTTCTGACTGTCTTCCAGATAAAAGAACATAACGCTGAAACGACATTCTCCTTCAAAAAGCTACTCCATTTCATCTTCGTTGTAGCCGTATCCTTTGATTAAGGCATTACATCTTTTCTGCTCTCTTAACTGTCTGGCTTCTTCGTCAGAAAGTCGGCGCTCTACATCCTCATCCAGCTTCTTTTTCATTTTGCGGAATACTTCCTCAAATTCATCAATATCCGTAGGTTTTAATAAGTATTCACTTACTCCGTTCTGAATTGCAGTCTGAAGATATTCAAAATCATTGTAACCGCTTAAAATTACAATTCTGATATGGGGATATTCTTTATTCAGCCGCTTCATTAGCTCAAGCCCGTCCATCTTCGGCATACGGATATCGGAAAGCACCAAGTCCGGACATTCCACAGCGATGGCTTCCAGAGCTTCTTCTCCGTTTGAACAAACTCTGCTTATCTGAAAGCCCCACTCTTCCCACGGCAGGCTGTTTGCAATACCCTGTGCGATTGCCTGCTCATCTTCTACTATCATTAGTCTGTACATATTTTCACCCTCTGTATATTATGCGAAACTAATGGTATCTCCTTTATCTGCACAGATTAACAGGCTTCCTATTCCCAGACACTCATCCACCTGAAGTAAATCCTGCGGCCCTGTCAAATCACGGTATCGGAATATCAACTGATATTCGTGATTATCTGTGCGGATATACAAGCCCTGCGCCTGTTTCTCATCCAGCATACAATCCCGTACAGGATTATAAACCTGCTGCATACACACCTCTGCCTTCTGCTTCTGTCTGCCTGCCAGCACCGCAAGCATGGCTGTTGTTCCTTCTCCCTTTCTATCTGCCCAGATACTTTCGTTTTTCTCACACAGATTGTAATGGCGGGAAAGCTTGCTCTCAACCTTTTTAACGGATGTGTCTTTCTGAGGAAATACCAGTTCCATTTTTGCTTTCTCTCCATTATATACAATTCTGTTGTCTTCGTAAACAAGCTGTCCCTGATTATTGAAGTGGAAAATTCTGCTATATGTATGTGTTTCTCCTGTATACGCCATATCTGCAATCACATAAACCCCCGGTTCTAATACGACTATTTTTCTATTCAGAAGCACCTGCGCTCCCCCTTGCAGATATCCTGTATGTGCACCCTCCAATACCAGATATCCGTTCTTTTCCTTTGGTGCAAATCGAAGCTCAGGCACAGCGTTTTGGCTGCCCCATGCGTCTGTATATTCCATAAAGTCCTGTCCGTCTACTAAAATCGTGTTGTGTGCATAAGCGCTTTTCAGCCAAATCCTGTTTTCTTCGTGATAAGTATACTGATATCTTCCTGCATCCACCAGTACGTCCTCGCCTTCGCTGACCACATCAAGATGCAGCTTGTCATTATGTCCGTGTCCTCCGCCCAGGCAGCCGTTTCGGAAGTGAAGATATTCTCCGTCACGCTCCCAACTACTTCGCACATAATAATTTCCACTTTCCTCCAGCATAAAATTCTTCTGCTTCGGCGTCTGTCCATTGATGTTGTCGTAAATATCTGCTCCTTTTTGACGTAAATCCCAGATACTCTCATAGTCCGGATATTCTCCTGCACAGCCCTTTAAAGCCTCTGCCTCCTGACAGCCTTCCTTTGCCAGAATAATAGCAGAAGCAGCCAGCATATCCTCCAGACAAGTTTCGTCACTGTCTCCGGTAAGAGGCTGACAGTCATCCGGTTTTTTCCATGCCACATTTGCCATTGCCATACGGCGGGTAACTTCTAAAAGCTTTTCGGGAATTTCCCTTTCCCATACCTGTAAAATATGAACGCTCTCTAAAAAGCAGTGCAGAACTTCATTGTGATACATACAGGACTGCTCCCAATGTACGCCGTCTGAAAATACCTGAATTTGCCCTTCCTGCTCCAGACGCTTTAAAGCCGTTTCCACATATTCCTCCTGATTAAGCGCCAGACCGATAAACAGCAAACCGTGGTTTTCAATAACACCCCAGTTGCTGGAAATCTGAAAGCCCCTTCTGGCATGAAGAAGATATTCTCCATGTTCCTCTAAGCTTTTTGTAAACATTTCCATAAAAGCGTCATCAATCAGCGGACTGTTTTCAAAATATAAGATGCTCTTTGTCCAGTTTTCCCCACGAATACCTGCCTCAATTTCTCTCCATGTAACCTTTTTACTCTCCTCTGTCAGAGGTACGCCTGTAATCCAGTCTGTTATCATATCTACAAAGGCTTTGGCATACTTTTCCTCTCCTGTCATGGCATAAGCCTGTCCCAGACAGATAAAATAACGATGACGGTTCATCTGATAAATAAACTCCGGGTCATCTGTGGGCATATACGTCCAGTTAATGGGATATGTAAATGTCTCCTTTTCGTAGGTACGCTCCATGTCCCAAGGTAAGTCAAAAATAAACTCTAAGCGCACAGCCTCATCTGCAATACGCATAATCTGACTGCTGTTTTCCGGACGATATTCTCTCGCCGCCTTTGCACACCACGCAAGCTCGCCCTTTTGATATCTGTTTTTCTGTCTTTCAAAATATTCTTTTTTATTCATAATTTTCCACTCCTTCTAGCTCTAATCTGCTGTTTTCTAAAAGAGTAACGCTCCTTCGTATCCCACAATAACGTAGCTCTATGGTTTGAGTTTTCCCCGAAGAAAGAGAAATTTTTGTAAGTTTTCCACATTTCCATGCGAAATCCACCTTCAGCCTTCCTTCCAGACACAGACCTGTCACCATCCCTGTCTCCATTCCCTCAGGAATAATCCGAAGAAGCTCTACCACATCACCCCTTCGGGATGCCAATGCTTCCAATACTGCCTCTGCCATTCCGAAATTTCCGTCAATCTGAAACGGGGGATGAATATCCCACAGGTTTTCATCCACACTGTTTGCAAGAAATTGTCTCATCTGCTCATCAAATTTTTTCTTGTCCTTTAAGCGGGCATAAAAGCACATAATCCACGCTTTACTCCAGTCCGTATGACCGCCTCCGTGCTCCAAACGATATTCCAGAGTTCTTTTCGCCGCCTCGAAAAGCGCAGGCGTATCCTCTGAAATTTCTCTTCCCGGATGCAGCCCATATAAATGAGAAATATGACGGTGTCCCTTTTCTACTTCCTCGTATTCCTCCTGCCATTCCAAAATCCTGCCAGACTTCCCAATCTTGGTAGGCGGCAAATGTTCTAATATCTCCTGCGCCATTTTTTCTGTCTCATATTCCGGCAAACCTGTGCTATATCTTCTGCATCCTTCCAGATAATTCTCCGCAAGCTCACGAATAATCTGATGGTCCATGGCAACGCCCATAGCCACACTGGCTTCCTGACCATCTAAAAGGCGATAGGTATTTTCCGGTGATACCGTAGGGCCTCTTATCCACATTTTATCAGATTTCCGATAAAGATAGTCATAGAAAAATAAAATACATTCTTTCATAACAGGCAGCACACGCTCCCTGATTTCCTTCGGATTTTCCTCAAACTCACTGTGATGATAAAGCTGGTTTGCCATCCATGCGCCACCCATAGACCAGAGAAATGCAGGAAGCCACAGCCCTGTAATATCTGTATCTCCCCACAAATTTGTATTGTGATGCGCTACAAATCCTCTGCAAGCATACACTTTTTTGGCTGTTTTTCGCCCATTTGGAAGCATTTTCTCTATCAAGTTGAAGAACGGCTCATAGCATACGCCCAATCCTGCTTTGTCCGCCATCCAGTAATTCATCTGGAGGTTAATATTGATGGTATATCCGCTTTCCCACGGAGGAGTAAAGCTTCCATTCCATATTCCCTGAAGATTTGCAGGCAGCGCACAGCCATAGGAACTGCTAATAAGAAGATATCTGGCGTAGGAAAACATAAGCCAAGTTAAATAGCCCTGAACCTTTGGTTCTTCACAGCGTTTTAAAAGCTCATCCGCCGGAGTTTTTTCCAGCTCCTCTTCCCCTTCTATCTCCAGCTTCATGCTGTTGTAGAGCTTTCCATACTCCTCAATGTGCGCCTTCTTAATTTCCTCAAATCCCGCTTTTGCTGCTTCTTGTAAAAGCCTGCCGCACGCACCTAAAGATTTTTCACCTTCATAATCTGTACGCACGCAAAAGAAAATTTCCACATAAGAGGCGTTTTCTACAAGAAGATATCCACCTTCTATACAGACTCTTCCATCGGTTTTCCCCACTCTGCACCTTACATTATAACACACTCCGTCTCCGCTGTGTCCGTTTAAAGAAATTTCTCTGTCGCCTGCTTCGGCATTTTCTTCAAACGGTCTGCGGTTTAACCCTAAGAAAAAGCTCATGCCCTGTTCTTTATCTGTTTTCATCCGCAGGGCAGTGACCTGATATTTGACAGAAGAAAAAATCTCTCTTACTGTTTCGCAGTTGTCAAAGCAGATTTTCACCCCTGCCTCTCCCTTTTCTAAGTCAATCCCTCTAAAATACTCCTTTACTTTTCCAAAAGGCTCGAAAGTAAGAACTGCCTCTGCTGCCGGATGATAAGGATTGGTATATCTGGGATTTCCCACAAACCATCTGCTGCATAAAGTCTGTGCCTTGCTTGCCTCTCCTTTTTCTAAAAGCTCTCTCACCTTTTCCAGTTTTTCCTTGCCTGCCTCTACGGCTCGCTCTCTTTTTCCTCCGTACCACAGACTTTCTTCATTTAAAACAATCTGTTCCTGCTGCACTCCGCCCAAAAGCACTGCTCCCTGTCTTCCATTTCCCACAGGAAGTCCCTGTTCCCAGCTTTTTGCCTCGTGCGTTAAATAAAAACCTTTTCCCATTTCTGTCTCCTATTTTTTATAAAAGCTTATACTATCCCTTATTTTATAACTATTGTAACCCTGCCCTATTTTTAATGATATAGGTAGTTTTCGACATTCATGGGTGATACTTGCCTGTGAAATAAAAACTGCCGCAGAAATATACCTCAGATACAATGACCTGACTGTATTTTCTACGGCAGTTTCTTGTCTCTTTATTTTATATTTTTCTTTCTTCTGTACAAAGCTGTTATTGTTCCTAAGGATACAACACCGATGCACATCCAGAGCATGAGCTGTGCCTCATCTCCTGTTTTTATGCCACTGTTTGTACTACTGTTTGTGCCATTGTTCTGATTTCCGCTCTGATTATTCCCCTGTGAATTTGAAGGTGTATCTACCACTACTCCAAATCCTCCAAGACTTTTTACAGAAACAGATACCATATCGTCTGCACTCTTACCATTCAGCTTTTCTACTTTTCCGTTTATGTAATGCAGTACGGTAAGCTGCTGTCCGTTATATTTTTCTCCTACCGGAATAGACAGCACTGCTTCCTTAGGAAGCTCTAAGTTCTTTCCATTCTGTCGGATAACAACATCATATAAACGGAATACAGATTTTGCGGAAGGAATTTCCTTTCTCATTGCTTTCACTGCTTCACTGTCTTTATCAAGAGGTGTTACCAAAAGCTCCATATCCTGCTCAAGACCTTTTCCTTTTAAAGAAACTCCATACTTTTTATTTACCAATGTAATTTCTTTCTGCTCATCCGGATTTGGATTTGGCTCAGGATTTGGTTCCGGTTGTGGCTCAGGCTGTGAAGTCTTTTTCTGCTCTATGGTAAGAAGATACGTTTTGATGTCTTCTCCTCTTACTGTTTTTTTAGAAACAATTTCAATTTTTGTTCCGTCTTCCACAGGAATAGCCTGTCCGCTTTCATAAACCTTATCTGCTGACTTTATTACTGTTTCCGCATAGCGATTATAAGATTTCGGATTTAATGTAATTTCTTTTACCTTTTCTCCCACTGAAAGCGTATATTCATAAGTATCTCTTGCATATTCCGGTGACAATTTACCGTCTGTAATTCCCAGTGTAGATAATTCGGCATTTTCTGTTACGTCTTTTCCCAGATTTTCCGTATATTCTACTGTAATTACGTCCTTATCTTTTAACTTGCCGTTTTCTACTGTAAAATCCGCAAAACCGGTTTTTGTAAATTCGTCATTTAAAGTACCTACCCAGCCGCTGCCCGGTCCACGGTCAAATTCGCCAAGTCCGTCAATTTCTTCAATATATTCTCCGTTTCGAATAGAAATACTAAAGCCATTTTCCTTGCAGGCACGTTCAATTACGCTCATCATAGAGTCCGTCTGATAAATCGTTGCCTGTGTCTGAAGCATCATACCCTTTATTTCGTTTTCTTCCAGAAGGGACAACAGTTTTTCTTCCTTCTTTAAGCCGTCCATAATCGTTAAAGTAACTTTACCTACTTCTTCACCCAGCGTTTTTAATTCCTCAATGCGTTCAATAGCTTTCTGTAACTTCTCTGCATTATGTACAAGCTGCTGTTCATCTTCTGTAAGGCTTTCATACAATGCCTGAATGGAAAGCACAACTTCTGCATCTTCCAATGTCAAATCTTTCATTGCCGGAAGGTTTTCAATAAGCTGAATAACTTCTTCTACTTCTGTTTTTTGATTTTCTTCTGTTAAATCCCAATAAGTCTTTTCTCCTGCTTTTACCTGTGTATAAGCTGTAAATGCCTGAAATACCTGAACACTGGACATTTCATTTAACTTTTTATTACTTTTATCATGGCAGAAACCATTTCCTTTTTCTGTTTCACAATAATAGTTATCCATAAGACAGGTAATCATATTACTATAAGGAGTTCCAAAATCGGAATTTAAAGGATCAATACCTAAACTCGTCAAAGTAAGCAGTACCTGCGCTGTACTTTCAGATGTTCCAAAGTCATAAGCGTCAGACATAGAATTCTTCAAATATTCTAATCCTGCTTCCACTGCCTGATGAACTTTTACATTTATATTTCTGTACGGAGCCAGCGCCTGCAAGCACATAGCTGTCATATCCACACTGACAGTCTGATTATCCACAAGTCCGAAACCGCCGTTTTCTTCATTTTGGAATTTCAAAAGTGCAGTTATGATACTCTCTCTGTTCCATTTTGCATCTGTGGGAATTTCCATTCCTTTTGCATCCGTTACCAGCAGCGCCCATGCCAGCTCATTTGCACCCATATCTAAGCTCGGATGATTATAAATCATTTCTACCAGATTTACACCGTCTACATCCGTAATGTCTTTGTTCATAATTAACAAGGACAATGCCACACGCTCCATATCTGTGGGTTTTTGCTTTTTACTCCATTTTTTCACTGTGTCTGCCACAGACTGATAATAAGCATCTAATTTTTCCTGTGAAATGGTTTCTCCTGCACGAAGACGTGCATACACAATCCAGTCGTTGTTGTTATACTGATAATTTTCTTCCGGATATTTGGATGCAAATTGCTCTTTTGCCCCCTGCAATCCTTTGTTTATCAACGCATCAATATCTACCTGCGGTGTTTCCCCGCCTGACACAGTAACGGTGAATTTTATAGGCTCTACTTTATTTGTCTTGTCTATCGGAGTTCCTGTTACCGTTACAGTACCTTCTTTTAAAGACTGCACATAATACTTATCACTGGTAAGAAAAGAGCCTTTATCCGGCGCATTATCCCATTCCGGATTTCCTTTTTTCCAATATCCCTGTTCTTTACGGACAATCTTTACAATTCCAGCTTTATCATAAGACCATTCCAGCTGTGGGTCAGTGACACTCCAGCCATCCTTGGAAAGCTCTCCCTCAAAGGTTAAGTTAAGGAGCTGTTCTGTGAAGTTTTCCATCTGGAGGTTGCTTTCATCTATGGTTATTTTTGTTAATGGATTTTTATACTTATAAGTAACCTCTGAAGTTCCGCTTACTACGCTTGTTTTCTTTGTCTCAGGATTTGTCTGTTCGATTTTTGCCGTATAAGTGACTGTACCCGCTTTATATGGTACATACCCCTTCACCATACTGTCTACATAGTCGGCAACAGACGGATTGCTGCTGGTTACTGTCCAGTTACCCGCATAGCTGGCATTTTCCGGTGATACAATCACACCGCTGTAATCTGGCAAAAACGCATAATTGTCAGGATCATTGGCATTTCTGGAATGAATTTCTTTTTCTCCCGAAATAGCCGGCTTCACACTTTCAACAGGTACATAGGAAGAAGTTGCTTCTACCTCTGCTTTTATTTCGGGGTTTGCCTTTGCGGTCACTGTCATAGATGCTGTTCCCGGCTTGTTGAACTTAAATTCGCTGGATGAGTTTAAGTTATAAATCAATTTTTCGTCACTTGGCGCATAAGTAAAACGAGAACTATGTACCGGAATAAATTCTTCGCTTCCCTGATATTTTGCCTGCACCTGAATATTTTTCCATTCAGAGCCTGCTATTTTTATTTTGCCGTTGGTTACGTCCTGTCCGTCAATAAAAAGTTTGATTTCTTCCATCACCTGTGCTTTAGCAATTACTTTTACCCAAGCAACCGTTTCTGTGGAAGCATCTTCTTTTATCTCTGTGGCTGATACAATAGCAGAGCCTTCTCCGTCTACACGAAGGCTTCCCTCATCTGCTCCGATTAATAAACTGCCCTCCGGCTTTACTTCTGTCATATTCCAAGAGATTTTACTGGTAGACGGTACATCTTTTAATTGGAACGTTCCGGCCAAATTAAAAGCTCCCACTGCATCCGGTGATACATGTAGGGTTTGATTTTTAATGGTTTCTTTCACACCGTCTGCAAAAGTAAATTCTACTTCATATTTATTATCCGGAAGATTTGGTTTGTCAGGATTGTATTCCTGATTTTCTCCAAAGTACGGATATCCGGCGCTGCTCTGTCCCCATGTAACACCAAATTCGCCCTTATTGCCGTTTAGAAGCTGTACAAACTCTTTTGTCTTCATATCTTCTTCTTTTTTTGCAAAAGAATTCACTAACGCATCTGTGGGAAAATCCACAGGATTTTTCATACTTTCACACCAATAAGAATTTATCAGTGTTCCTGCTTTGTATTCTTTAAATAAAGTACCGATTTTTCCTTCACTGACAGAATAACTGTTAATCAGGCTTCCGCCGGAAAGTCTCTTTGCAAATCCACAGGCAGCATCGCCCTTTACATCTGTATAGCAGTTGATAATCGCACCTTTTAAATCATAACCTGCCGGTCCGCTTTCTGCCCATGAAGCTAAAGTTCCTGTGAAATGAATATTTTGAAGAACACCTTCTTCTCCTACATTCTGAAACAGCCATGTAGCGTCATCAAGGGTAACGGTATGTCCGTTTCCATCCAGAGTTCCGTTAAATTCAACAAAAGACATATACATTCCGTCTAACGTAATATCATTGTCCAGTACATAATAAGTACCTGTCTGTGTTGTATCTATTTTTTCCAAATCAGACTGTTTTTTGATATGTACAATCTGACTTTCATCTGTCGGAGGCGCAACCGGTTCTGTAACCTTTTTCTTCTCCAACTGTTCTTTTGCCTGATTTAAAGCTTTTAACGCCTCGTCAATTTCTGTCTGTTTTGCATCCGCTTTTTCTAAAATCTGCTCCGCTGTATTTAATGCTTCTGCAAATCCTCTCCAGCTTTCTTCTGTATATTTGTCCTGTTCCAGCTTCTTCCCTTCATTTACAGCATTTTGAAGCGCTGTTTTATCCGGCTGTTCCGGATTTGGTGTTTCCCCCTGCTGTGTCAAAACAGGAAGTCCGCTATTACTTCCGTCTGCCGGAGAAGTCCATGTAAATCCTGTATCCGGAATATCCTTATTTAATAATGCTGCCCCAGTCTTTAGTTCCTCTAAGGTCTTTACACAATCACTTGCATTTTCCGGAAATTTTCCCATAGATACAGGACCGTAAGCCCCCGGCACTTTATCCTTCGCATAATAACTGTTGGATAAAATACTGTCGTCCGTCTGACGAATTCCAATAAGGCCGCCTGCCATCATGGAGTCAATACTTCCTCCAAAGTAAGAATTCTTAATTGCACCTGACTGAAACGTTCCTACAAGACCGCCTACTTCGCCTGCCCAGCCGCTCAATTTTATTTTCGCTGTGGAATAACTATTTTGAATAGTTCCGTTTAAAGTAACTGCCATACTTCCAAAAGTCTTGTCACTTGCAATCACATTTTCACTGGTTACTCCAAGGTTCTGAATAGTTCCTGTTACCTCGTCTGCCAATGGCTTATCTGCAAGAGTAATCGTGTGTCCGTTTCCGTCTAAAGTTCCTGCAATACTCTCAAAATTTTGTCCCTGTTCAAACACAATGTCCTCTGTCAGAGTATACGTCGTTCCTGCTTCAATAACTGTGGGAATTTCTGTTTCAGAAATTTCATCTTCCTGCCCCATCCCACTTAAAATTTCTCCTGCTTCTACAACCGGGGGGTCCATATCGCCTGTGGCATGTACCGATACAGGCATTCCGGTAATAAGCAACGCCATTACCAGAAGCAGACTGAGAACACGGTTTGCATTTCTTCTTTTTTTCATTTTCTTTCTCCTTTACATATTTTTTCTTACAGAGCATTTTTTGTTTCATAGGACGCAATTTCCTATGAAACAAAAAAAGGTCTCTTTACACACCGGTAAAGAAACCTTATCTATCTTCACTATGAAATTTTATCCTGCACATCTTTTTCTACACAAATAAAACTCCCTCAACCCGGAAATCTATTTCTCTGATGGCAGATTTTCTGACTTAGCCGAAAAGCATTACAGTAGAGGTGACTGTATCGGATTTGCACCGATTTCCCTTTTAACCTTGGAGCAAGCTCCAACGACCATCATGGATATGCAGTTTACACTCCTTTATAGTACACAATTCAAAAAAGAATATCAAGCCTTTTTCTTCCTTTTTAATACAACAAACAGCGTTCCTCCGACTACAAACATCACAGACAGCATTGCAAACGGTGTTTCATCTCCTGTTTTGACTTTATCCACACCGGAAGAAACCGCTTTCTCCAATACCGTACCAAAGCTGTTTAAAGACTCTACTTCTACGGATACAAATCCGTCTTTCACCTTTCCTTTTAATTTTTTTACTTTTTCATTGTCACAGGAAAGTACCACAACTTCTTTGCCGTTATATTTTTCCGATATAGGAAGCTGAAGCTCTGCCTTATGAGGAAGGGCAATTTCTTTTCCGTCTTTTAAAAGCTGAATTTCAAGAGGATTGTCAAGCTGCTGTTTCTTGGAAATTTCCTTTTCCATAAGCTTCACATCTGCATGTTTTTTATCCAGCTTTTCCACAGATAACTGCATATCTGATGTTAAGCCTTCTCCCGTTAATTTGACACCATGCTCTTTATTTACCAGCATATCAATTTCCTGAATTTCCGGTGTACTTGGTTCTTCCGGATTTTCCGGCTTCTGAGGTGTCCCCGGTTCTTCCGGCTGCGGTGTTACAGGCGGCACAAGCTGAAGCTCTGCCATGGAAGCTGCCCCGTTTGTTCCTGCCATAGAAAAGGTCAAAACTGCTCCTTTTTCTGTTTTTTCACAAGTAACATTTTCATCCAACTGAACACAGTCTGCTATTTCTTCTTCAAGTGTAAGCTGAATATTTCCTTTATTTTTCATTGTGGGGTCGGAAACAGAAACTTTCACTGTTCCCTGCTCCGTTTCCTGAAGCATAACAGACGCAGCCTTATCACTTGTTATTCCGTCTATACTTCCTCCCTGCTCTTGCCAGAAATTTATGCCTGTGATTTTTAATGTCTCATGGCGCACTGCCTGAACCTCACTGCTGTTTTCCAGTATGGTTACCTTAGGTGCTTGTGCGTAATTTTCTGTTTCTTCTGCACTTGTTTCGGGAAGCAATACATAACTGTAAGATGCGTTTTCCGGGTTCTGTCCGTGGTCTACCCACATTTCCAGATAATTCTCTGTGCTTTCCCCCTCAAAAGTTCCTACATCCTTCCAACTGCCTGTGGTTTGACCTCTGCGAACCTGAATTTCTGTATTTTCTTCAGGGAAATAATATCCTGTTCCCACAGACTGATTGCCTTCTAAATGTGCCCAATTTACCTGCTCAAAGCTTGTGCCTGATACATCTGCTGTACGTTCAACCAACTCTTTTACATTCGCTTCTTTCACAGGTAGTTCTGTTTTTTCTCCATTGACAAGAAGCTGATTGCTTCCGTCTTTTCTTAACTTCTTATTCTCAATGGTAGTTTCCACCGGAAGTTCCATGTTTTTATTTGTAATTCCTGCTCCAAGGCAGACAATTTCATCATCAAACATAAACCATGACTTCTTGCCTTTTAAATCCGGCGCATAAGAAACCGGTGCGCCTCCTTCAATTCCCTGCGTTTCTCCTGAAAATGACATACCGCTGACGCCATAATTTCCTATGGAAGTTCCTCCTACCCAGCTCTCCTTAGAACAGAAATCTCCGCCCTGCGCAAAACCTGAGCCATCCGGTTTCCCTGTCCCAATATTTACAGGAACTACCGTTGTTCCCGGCAACCTTAACGGATTTACTGTATTCCAATAATTCTCCGTATACTGATTATCTGCATCATAAAGATAAGTCATACCATTATTCTGATGCCAGCCAAAGCGATTTTCATGGTTCATAATCTCTGTATTCTGAATACGTTCTGAATACATGGATACTGCAAAAAGATATTTTTTTCTTCTATGAATAACTCTATCCATAAGAGGATACAATTTATGTACCGAAGGAACCTCACTCCTAACAGACGTATCGCTTAACAGTTTCTTTGCTCTGTCTTTTATGTCTATATCTTCCACATTTTTCAAGCTATCTAAAAAGCCCTTATCCTCCTCAATCCATTCCTTTAACATGGGAAGTACTGTTTTTCTCCCATTTTCTCCCAAAAAATCTAACAATCTGACACTGATTTTCATAGCTTCTCGCCCTATATCCCGATTGCTCCACGTAGGTCTTGATACAGAACGTCCTTTCAGGCAGTCCAACATGCATCCCTTGTATATAGCATTTCCGAACCCATGAATAATATAAGTTTCTAAATTTTTCCATACATAGTCCGGATATTTCCATGGGGTTTTATAAAGTAAATAAGGGATTTTTGCAGCTCCCTTCATAAATTCAATTCCATAAGCACCTAAATATGGAACCTTTATATGGTCGAGATAAGAACCGTCCGGATAAAAGCCGCTGTTATATCCATTCGCTGCGATTTGAGCGCTGTCTTCTACATTTTGAATAACAAAGGTCTGGGAAGACGCCAGCATCCCCAAATACACCAGCTCATTATCTTCTCTCAATGCTCCCAGTCCCACTGCCGTTGTGGAACAGTCGATAATATTCGCTCCCTGCGCCTCACGATATCCCTTCCTATGGGTGCTTGCCGTATTGATAACGCCTTCATGGAACGGATCAGGCTGGAAAAAGTAAAGTGTTTCTGTATACGCCATAACCTGTTCTTCTATCAGCCCGTCATAAATCAATATTAAAGCGGGAATTAAATCCTTGGGAATACCGATTTCCCATGTCCACCAGTTATCCGTCTGGCTTTTTGCCGTATAACAAGAGCCGCACAGAAAATCTAAAATATTGGTAATATCCTTTAACATATCCTGATTTTGATAGAGAGCTCCGCCTTCTGCTGCGTAAGCTTTACACATAGAAAGCACCTTTTTAAAAGAAACACAAAATTCCACTGCATCGTCTTCATAAGGAATATTCTTATTGCCTTTTGCTCCCTCATCCTCTGCCCAAGGAATACCGCCACATTCTTCCTGTCCCTTATAAACATAAGCGTTCCAAAGCGCTTCTGCCTCCTTATTGATTTCTTCTAAGACTTCCGCTCCGCCTTCTTCTGATACTAAATCTTTGCCAATTAAAGACTCTTTCCATGCCTGACGAATTTTTCCGTAATCTTCTGCCGTTGCAGAGGGCAGTTTTGAAGGAGACTGATATAAAATTTCTACCTTCCACTGTGCTGTTTTTCCTTTGTCATCCTGTGCCACCACTACGGCATTGCCCTTATTCTCTCCTGTAATCACTGCGTTTCCGTTTTCATCCGCTTCAACCTTCAATAAATGTTCCGCACTTGCATCTCCTGCCTTACGTGTTCCGTCTGTTTCGCCCTCTTTTAATTCTCTTTTAATTTTAGAATATCCTGCATTTCGTAAGAAAGTCCCATCCTTCTTTAAAAATTTTGCACTCCATGTAACATTCTCGGAGAAGCCCTCCGGTTTGTCCAGTTGCAAGCTTTCACCTCTGACAATAGAAATTTCCTGATTTTCTGTTGGCACGGCTGTTTCCAAAACCTCACGCTCCTGTTCTTCATTCACTGCAACAACATTTACAGGCTCTGCCAAGACTCCCGTCACATTTCCCATACTCATAGCTGCAATTAACATTGCACTTATGTACTTTTGATTTTTTCTTTTACCTGTCTTCATACTTCCTCCTTCTTTCAAAAGTTCTCCATTCTTATTCCTATAAGTTACCATTCCTCCTTTGCTTTATAAATACAATATTTGAATTTTTCTGTTACTATTTATAGATTATGTATTTTTTAGTATTATTTTTTCAATATTCTGTTATTTTCTTTTATTATCGCCTTCACGAACATGGACTTTTATTGCTTCTTCTGTAATTTCCTCTATTTCTCCAGAAAAAACATATACAACAATGACCTGACTGCATTTTCTACGGCAGTTTTATGCTTCGCTCAAGAACTTTCCCTATTCTTCAGAGTTAGTGTATAATTATCATTGGCAAATATAGGAACTATTCCTAACAAAAAAGAGA
>UQAX01000041.1 GCA_900539145.1 uncultured Blautia sp. | reverse complement strand
TATCAGTTCATTATAAAAACCTTAGATTTTTGTCTTGACAACTGAACCACTATATATACTTGCCACTGCTATCTGGATGATTGTCATAATTAAAAAAATGTTTCAGAAAAAAGCATGTGTAGGTGATAAATGTTTTGCAGTGCTGCTTGTTATTTTATTGCTCTTACAAATAGGCGGTTTTCGTGCACAAGGTCAGGACTGCGCAGTTACAATAGGTATTACCGTGGAAAGCGTCAATCCTGAAACTAATATAATTACAGTTGTAAACACACAAGGTAATGAAAAAACTAAAATTGAATTATATGCTCAAAATTTCTTTATAGATATGATTGAAATTGATAGTAAAGAATATTTCGCTACCTATATATGTGATAGAAATAATCCAAACAAAGGAAAATTGGCTAGACTTGTTTTAATTCAAGATGAATAATTTCTAATAAGGCGAAAATCCGTATTATCTAAGGTATACTCTCTGTTTAGAGCATGGCTCTATGTTTTTTGCGACTTTTGTACTATCTTAAATGGAGGTGATAAAGATGTGGTTTTGGTGGTTTATATTTTGTTTTAATCAGTTAACCCCCATATTGATGATATTAGGTGGACGGATAATGTGGAAACATTCTCCTAAAAATATCAACTGCGTAATAGGGTATCGAACATCTCGTTCTATGAAAAATATAGATACATGGCTTTTTGCTCAAAAGCACTGCGGTAAGCTTTGGTGGAAAATAGGGTGGATTATTTCTGTTCCATCACTTCTTATTCCAATTCCATTCTATGGAACTTCTGTGGAGATTATTGGTAACATGGGTTTGCTTTTAATAATTGTTCAAACAGTAATTTTAATATGCTCCATATTTCCAACAGAGAGAGCATTAAAAGAAAAATTTACTGATGAAGGAGTTCGTAAATAAACTGTCTTAAATACAGCAGGAGGCTGTCACCTGCTGTATTTAAGACAGTTTTATCAGTGCTTTTATTAGAATACCCAGCAATACAATTCCGTCAAATACAAAAAGCACGACTATATTTTGGACATAACCGTGTATAAATAAAACGGTAAAAATTTCCGCTGACAGCATAAGAAAACAAAATGAATTGCTTAAATAATCAGAAACAATTTCATTTATGTGTTGATTATGAAACGCTATTTTCCATCTTAAACAAAATCGAAGACCAAAACGGGCAATAATACAAACGAGAGGATAGAAAAAGATGAAAATTTTTCCCGCTTGACTGCTTACCTGTGTTTTGCTCCATTGTATAGGAATATAATCCGGTAAATTCGGATATACCAAAAGTGCGGTAAAAAGGGAAACGCCTGTAATAAGAAGCCAAATTAAAAAGCCTCCCCACAGATAGAAAAAGTTTACGGTATCTACCTTCAAGAGTTGTTTATTTTGCTCCCAGTATTCTGATGTTTCAGGAGTATATGCTGTTATATCCAGGTTTTCATAGGAAAGCTCTTTCTCTCTCAATAATTGTTGGCAAATTCTTTTGGAATTCTCGACATCAATCATATCCGTATCTAAGATTTCTTTTCGTTTTTGAATAATCTTTTTTAATGATTTCTTTCCCTGCATTGCTTGAGAAATATCTTCAATAGAAATCCCTAAAGTACGCAAATAAGCAATTTTTTGAATATCTTCCATATCTTGATTTGTATATTCCCGATATCCGTTTTTCTTATTTCTTTCAGGTGAGATTAACCCTTCTTTTTCGTAAAAGCGAATACTGGAACGATTAAGCCCTGTTTTATCTTCCATTTCTTTTATAGTCATAATATATGCGCCTCTTTTCCAAATTTTTCTTGCTTTCTGTCCTTATCATATAGTATAAACAAGGTTTACAGTCAAGCATTTTTAGAAATACAGCGTGATAAATATCATTTTTCCATTAAATCTTCCATGGTACAGCCCAATATTTTCGAAAGCCGATATAATATAGATTTTATAAAGTAATGAAAATATATCTATAAATTTTCATTTATTGTTGATATTTCAATACAGAATACATATAATAAGAGTAAGAAAACAGGGAGGTGTCATATATGGCAAATGTAATGGATTGCTTAGTGCCAATTTCTTTATTTAATAAAGGACAGGCAACGAAGATTTTTAACAGATTAAAGGAAACAAAGGAGCTATTTGTATTAAAAAATAATCAACCTTCTGCTGTTATTTTATCACCTGAAGAATATACACGACTAACTGAAATTGAAGAAAACTACACCTTACTATTAGAAGCGACAAGTCGTTTAGAAGCAAATGGAGATAAACCGGGAATTCCCATGGAAACTGTCATAAAAGAACTGGGCTTTGACGCCAAAGAATTAGAAAAACTGGAGGATGTAGATATCGAATGACTTGGTGTGTAGAGTTTTTGGAAGAAGCGAAAAAAGATATTAAAAAACTGGAACGTTCTGCAAGCCTTCAAGTATTAAAAGGCATTCAGAAAGTAAGCCAAAATCCGCTTCCAATCCAAGAAGGTGGGTACGGAAAACCATTAGGAAATAAAAATGGAGCAAATCTTACAAATCTTTTAAAGATTAAATTTCGAGATTTGGGAATACGGGTGGTATATAAAATGGAACGAACGGAAGACGTTATGAAAATTATAGTTGTTTCCGCAAGAACAGATGAACAAGTATATCGAGAAGCTGCTAAACGGAGAGAAAAATATGAATTATAAAAAATCCCGCTAGACAGATGACGTATTCTTTATCCTATGCTATAATGATATCTTTAATAGAATTAAAATTATGGAGAACATCTATGAGTCAGGGAACGGAATTTTTAACGCTTATTAACGAAAAACTGAAACATAAAATTCAAGAAGTCAACCATGCACTTTTGGAAGGGCAAAAGGAAATCGAAAGTATGCACACCTATTACTGGGATAATTATACAGAGATGGACCAATATGGATACGAAAATTTTGACAACCAGCAGGCGTTATTTCAGCAGGTAAATGCTAATCAAGAACAATTTATTTACCGCCAGCGTCTGGAAAAAATGATAGACTCTCCTTTTTTCGGGAGAGTTGATTTCTGTTATGAGGGGGAAGATGAACCGGAGCAGTTTTATATCGGAATTGGAAACTTTTCTGAAAAGACAGGGCATGTTCCTTTGATTTATGACTGGAGAGCCCCTGTAAGCGGTTTATTTTACGATTATGATAAAGGCGCTGCCTGTTATACTGCACCGGCAGGTGTTTTACACGGAGAAATTACTTCCAAATGGCAGTACAAAATTCGCCGTGGAAAAATGGTTTATGAATTTGAAAGTGACGTAAAAATTGATGATGATATTTTAAAAGCAGAATTAGGAAGCAATGGCGATGTACAGCTTAAAAATATTGTACGAACCATTCAGAAAGAACAGAATGCTATTATCCGAAACACAAAAGATAAGATTATGGTTATTCAGGGAGCAGCAGGAAGTGGGAAGACTTCTGTGGCGCTTCATCGAATTGCTTATCTTTTGTATCATGACAGGGAGCATTTAAAATCCTCAAATATTCTGGTTTTGTCCCCCAACAGCGTTTTTTCTGATTATATTTCCCATATTCTTCCAGAGCTGGGTGAGGAAAATATTCAGGAAATGAGCTTTGATTTGTATGCTTATAAAGAGTTAAAGTCCTTTGTTTATGACTGTGAAGACCGCTATCACCAGATAGAAAGAGAGCTTGCTTTTGCAAACAAAAAACAGATAAAACGGATGCGCTGGAAACAGTCAAAAGAATTTCTTGATGAAGCAGAAGCTTTTCTGTTGGAGTTGGAAGATGAGCTTATGAATTTCCGCACCGTGGAATACAAAGGATTTGAAAAAACAGAACAGGAAATTTTAAATTTATTTTATTTCAAGTTTCAGGATATTCCTCTGCTTTCCAGAATGGAAGCAGTGCTGGAATATTTTATCGACGAATACGAAACCTTAAAAGACTGTACTTTACTGGAAGAAGAACGAGATATGCTCTATGGGAAATTCATGAAAATGTATGAAACAAAAGATTTGTACGTTTTATATAGCCGTTTTTTAAAGCGCACAGGATTAAAAGCTCTGCCTCATTGTTCTTATGAAAAACGACTGCTACCTTATGAGGACGTATATCCTATGCTTTACTTCAAATATCGTCTGTTTTCTGTCACACAGCAAAAGACCGTAAAACATCTGGTAATTGATGAAATGCAGGATTATTCGTATTTGCAGTACATTATTTTAAAAGAACTGTTTCATTGTCCCATGACAATTTTAGGAGACAAGGCGCAGACCATGGAAGCAGAAGTACAGGATGTATTAGAATTTTTGCCGGAAATTTACGGAAAACAGATACGTGTAATTTACATGAATAAAAGCTACCGCAATACCGTGGAAATTGCATCTTATGCCAACGAAATTACCGATGTACAAGGTGTAGAATTGTTTGAACGCCACGGAAAACCGGTAGAAGAAAAGACATTTTCTGCTCTGACAGAGATGTTGGAGGAAGCCTTGAAGAATTTAAAGCTTCAGGAAAACGAATATGAAACTGCGGCAGTGATTACCACCACAGAGGAAGAGGCTGTCTTTGCCTATCAGTATTTAAAAGAAAAATTTCCTCAGACTTTTTATATTGATAAAGACAGCTCTGTATTTCAAAAAGGACTTACCGTCACGACTTTTTATCTGGCAAAAGGTTTGGAATTTGATCAGGTGTTTGGAATTTCCGAAAAAAGAAATACGCCTCTTCTGAAACAGGCAAGGTATATCTGTGCCACCAGAGCGCTGCACGAGCTGTATATGTACCAATTAGAGGAGGAAAGCCATGATAAGAGAGCTTGATTTATCTGAAATTTCTGATGGAAAGCGATATGGACATAAGGATATGGTAAAAGCCGGATGTAATGATTGTAAAGGCTGTTCAAAATGTTGTCAGGGTATGGGGCATTCCATTGTTTTAGATCCTTATGATGTGTATCTTTTGTGTAAGAATTTAAAACAGAGTTTTGAAAAATTGTTATCCTATGCCGTAGAGTTACAGGTAGCAGAAGGAATTATTCTTCCTAATCTGAAAATGACCGGAAAAGAAGAAGCATGCAGCTTTTTAAATGAACAGGGAAGATGTTCTATTCACGGATTTCGCCCGGGTTTTTGCCGTATGTTTCCTCTTGGAAGAATTTATGAAGACAATGATTTTCAATATTTCCTTCAGACAAAGGAATGTCCTCAAGAACCAAAGACAAAGGTGAAAATCCAGAAATGGCTTGGAATAGGAGATATTCGTAAATATGAGACTTTTGTCAAAGACTGGCATTATTTCTTAAAGCAAATGCAGGAGCGTTTAGAAGGCGCACAAGATGAAGCCTTGTCTAAACAATTTTCCGTTCAGCTTTTACAGCTGTTCTATCTGATGCCCTACGAAACAGAGCAGGATTTTTATACGCAGTTTTATTTTAGATTGGAAGAAATGAAAAAAAGATTTTAGATGAAAAGAAAAAGCAGGAGACAGACCGAACGTTTCGATTTATCTCCCGCTTTTTATCATTTTATACTTCTTCGCTTTCTTCTTTTTTTGTACCTTTAAAAAGCTTATGTCTGAAAAACAGCACAATCGCCAATAGCACAATGCCAATAGAAATAAACTGTGAGGTGGAAAGCATTCCAACAGTTCCTCTGTCATCACTCCTTAAACATTCTACCAAAAATCTGCCAATTCCATAAAGCAGCATATAGAGAATACCCACATTGCCCGCTTTTTTATTGCGCTTGTTGTAGAAAAGCAGAATGCCTGCAATGGCAAAATCTCCGACAGAAGAAATCAGCTGTGTGGGAATTAAGGGTACGCCTGCCGGTGCAAAGCTTCCTTCCGGAAAGGTTACGCCCCAAAAGGCATCTGTGGGTCTGCCGTAACAGCAGCCTGCGAGAAAGCAGCCAATTCGACCAAAGCCCTGTGCCACAGCAATGGAAGGGGCTAATAAATCAAAGTATTCCCAGCAAGGCAGTTTCTTTATACGGCAGTAAAGTACACCTGCCAAAGCCCCTACAATAATACCTCCGTAAACTACAAATCCTTCTGAGCCCAGCACATCCATAGGATTTTCCAGAAAACGGTCAAATTCTACAAAAACATATAAAAGCTTTGCTCCCACAAATCCGCTTAAAATACCGAAAATAGCAATGTCCAGAACAGCCTCGTCTTTATAGCCGTATTTTCTTGCACGATACATGCCCATGAAAACACAGACTAAAATACCTAAAGCAATCATTAAGCCATAGCTGTGTATGGTCAAAGGTCCTATGGAAAATAAATCATTTTTCATTTTTGCATCTCACTTTCTTATCTCAATTTTCATTCGCTTTACCATTATAACATCTTTTTTGAAAAAAATCATTATTCTCTTTTTTTCCTTTCCGGCAAATGTTAGAATAAGAAAAGAAGATTAGATAGAAAGCAGCAGGTTTATTTTATGAAAATATTACACACCGCAGACTGGCATATCGGAAAACTTCTGGAAGGAAAAAGCAGGCTGGAGGAACAACGGATTGTTTTAGAGCAGTTTGTTTCCATTGCAGACAAAACAGATGCAGATGTTGTTTGTATTGCCGGAGATGTGTTTGACAACGGGCATCCTTCTGCCGGAGCAGAGATGCTCTTATACCATACCTTAAAAGAATTGAGTAGACAGGGACAGCGTCTGGTTATTTTAATTGCAGGAAACCATGACCAGCCCTCCCGTCTGGAAGCCATTGTTCCTCTTGCCAGAGAGCACGGTATTATCATTTACGGAACACCGAAAACAAAAATCCCTTCCGGTAAATACGGGAATTTTGAAATAGAGTCTTTAGAGGAAGGCGTATTTTCCTTTTCCCATAAAGGAGAGAAAGCCGTTTTTGTTTGTGTTCCCTATGTCAGTGAAAAAACACTAAATGAGGTTTTATATCGGGAAGAAGACAGTGATGAGAAACGGGCAGCAGATTACGCAGCAAAAATAGGCGAATTGTTCCAAAAGAAAGCAAGCCGATATGAGGATAACACCATAAATATACTGATGAGCCATGTTTTTACACTGGGCTGCAAAAAAGACGGCTCTGAACAGGGAATGATGCTGGGAAATAGCTATTTGCTGCCACCGGAAATCTTTCCCCAAAAAGCGCAGTATGTAGCTTTAGGGCACGTACACAGACCGCAAAAGGTAGTGGGAAGCCACGGCAAAATTCGATACAGCGGTTCCCCTCTGCCTTATCGCTTGCAGGAAACCGTCATTGCAAAGCAATGTTCCTTGGTCACTTTGCATCCGCAAAAAGAAGCTGTGGTAGAGGACTTTTATTTTGACAATCCAAAGCCTATTGAAAAGTGGATTTGTAAAAGCTATGACGAAGCGTTAAAAAAATGTGAGGAGAACCAAAATCGCCCCTGTTATGTATATCTGCAAATTTACACAGATACTTACATTCGGGAAGAACAATTAAAGGAATTAAAAAGCAGGAAAGAAGATATTTTAGAAGTTATTCCTGTTTTTCCCGAAACAGAAACGCAAAAAACAGGAACTATTTTTACGGAAAAAAGCTTCTTAGAGCTGTTTCTGGATTATTATCAGGAAAAGAAAGGTATTTTACCGGAAGATGAAATCGTAGAAACCTTACAGGAAATTTTGACAAAGGAGGACGAAAATGAAGCCGATTTCCATGAAAATGAAGGGATTAAATAGCTTTTTAGAGGTTCAGGAAATCGATTTTGAGAAACTGACCTCTCAGGGACTCTTTGGGATTTTCGGTCCTACGGGAAGTGGCAAAACCAGTATTTTAGACGGTATGACACTGGCTCTTTACGGCACTACTTCCAGAAACAGTACCAATTACATTAACGTAAATACGGACAAAGCTTTTGTAGAATATATTTTTTCCATACAGGAAAAGCAGCAGCATAAATATCTGGTAGCCCGAAGCTTTAAAAGAACAAAAGACGGCGGTATTCGCAGTGACAGCGCAAAATTTGCGGATATTACCGAAGAAGAACCTGTGATTTTAGCAGACCGTGTGGGAACGGTAAACGCCAAATGTCAGGAAATTCTGGGACTTTCCAAAGATGATTTTTTCCGTACCGTTGTGCTGCCTCAGGGAAAATTTTCTGAGTTTTTAAAGCTGGAAGGCATGGAAAGAAATAAAATGCTGGAACGGCTTTTTCATTTGGAAAAATACGGCGAACGACTGGCTTTTCTGGTAAAAGAACAGGCGGGGCAGTGGGAAGGAAAACGCAGAGAACAGGAGGGTGCTCTTTCCCGTTATGAAGCTGTTACAACAGAGGCAATTCAAGCTTTGGAACAAAAAGAAACAGAATTAGAAAAAAATCTGGCAAAAAAAGAAGCAGCCTTGAAAAAAATGCGGAAAAATCTGGAGGACAGCAAAGGGCAAATTTTATTGTGGAAAGAATATGATGCGGTCTGCGAAAAGGAAAATTCCCTTACAAAAGAGCAGGATGATATCGCTGCTTTACAGGAAAATTTGAAAAAAGCAGAAATTGCCAATGCAATATTCCCTTATTTCTCCGACTATCAGGAAAGTATTGCCAAAGAAAAAAGCCACACGCAAAAAGCTGCCGCTCTTACAGAACTTTGGACAGAAAAAAGAAAGTCATTTATCTCTACACAGCTAGAGCTTCAAAAAGCAGAAGAACGAAAACAAGAGCAAAAGCCTGTCCTTGAGCAGATGCGAAACAATCTTTTGGAGGCAGTAAAGCTTGCAGAAGAACGAGATATACAGAAAAACCGTTTCCATACGCAGAAAAAGAACAGGGAAGAAATAACAGAAAAGCTGCTGGATGCACAGGAAAAAATGAAAACTTTAGTACAGGATATTGACGCAAGAAAATTACAGAAAACCGCTATGCAGCAGGAAATTGTAAAAACGACAATATCGGCAGAAATTCAGCAGATAATTATGGACGGTTTTCAAAAAACTGAAAATTTAAACCAACAAAAATGCCGAAGAGCAGCCCTAGAAGAAGGGCTTAAAGAAGATATAAAAAATATCCGTAACAAAGAAAGAGAAAAGCAAGAACTGTTACAGCGTTTAAAAGAAAAAGAAGCAGAGAAAGCAGAATATCTTCAAAATGCTTGGAAAAATCAAAAAAAGAAATGTGCAAAATTATCTGCGGAAATAGAAAAAGCTCAGGCAAGCCAAATAGAAATACAGCGAAAAAAAGAAGCGCAGGAACAGCTTTATATGGAAAATGTGGCTGCTATTCTGGCAGCTTCTTTGGAAGATGGCATGCCCTGTCCTGTATGCGGAAGCATTCATCATGAAAAGCCACAAACACTCCGGCAAAAAGAAGATATTCAGGCATTGCAAAAACAAAAGGAAGCCTTGGAAGAAGAAATACAAGCTATTCATGAAACCCTTGCAGGCTTAAGGACACAGTTGCAGCAGGAGCAGCAGGTAACTTTTGAAAATCTTCCAATCAGTCCCAAACTTACCGAAGAACTGCAAAAGCTCCAAACAGAAGCGGCAAAAAAAGAAACTGAAATCAATGGGCTGCAAAAACGTTACACAGAGAGAAAACAGGAATGGGAAGCAGAAAATAAAGAAATTCTTCAAAAAGAAAAAGAACTGGAAATACAAAAACAATCAGCAATGGTTGAAGATTTTCAAATCGCTTATGAAGCTTTACAGAAAAAGAACAGAAAAAGAGAAGAACTGCAAAAGCTGCTGGAAACCTTAGAGCAAAAATTGGATGCCCGCATAAAAAATCGGGAAAAAGGAGAGGGCATCATCCAGGAGCTAAAAGCCCAACAGACAGAAGCATCCTTTCTGCAAAAGCAAGCAGAAGAAAAGCTGCTGGAAATCAAAGAAAATATTTTAGAAAAAGCTCAAACAGAAGAAAATATTGTAGAAAAATTAAAAGAAACCGAAGCGTTTATTGCTGCCTTAGAGAAACAATATGAAACTTCAAAAGCTCTTTTTGAGCAAGCATCCACAGAAGAACAAGAAGCTGCCCGACAATTAGCTGCCGTAAAGGCGCTTGCAGAAGCTTCCCAAAAAGACAGCATACAAAAATATGCACTTTTACAAGAAAAAATGAAAAGCTGTTCTGTTACAGAAGAAATTTACATTGCAAAATATCATACGGAAGAACAAAAATTGTCTCAGATGAGAGAAAAGCTTGAAAATTTCCAAAAGGAAAAAATCCGTGTACAGGAACAGCTTTTGCAAATTAAGAAAAAGCTCAAAAGCAAGCGTATGGAGCAAGGGGAATTTGCTCTGCTGGAAAAAGAAGTACAGACACTGGAAACCGAAACAACCGAGGAAAACAAAAGCTTTGGTGCAGTGCGAAAAGAGCTGGAACAGATGAAAACAGCATGGAAGGAAAAAGAAAAGGTCTGTGTCCTTCTGGAAAAAATTCACCATAAGCTGGACATTCTCTCTGAACTGGAAGGACTATTTCGAGGAAAGCGTTTTGTGGAATATATTTCCCGTTATTACCTAGAGCATATTGCACGAGAAGCCGATGCCGGCTTAAAAGAAATGACAGGCAATACTTATGGACTGGAGATTGATGAAAATACCGCTTTTATTATCCGTGATTACAAAAACGGCGGTGCGTCACGACCTGCCTCCACCCTGTCCGGAGGAGAGACCTTTATGGCTTCTTTGGCTCTTGCCCTTGCTTTATCTTCCCAAATTCAGATGAAGGGAGCAGCCCCATTGGAGCTGTTTTTCTTAGATGAAGGCTTTGGGACTTTAGATGAAAACTGTCTGGAGGTCGTAATGGAGGCTCTGGAAAAAATAAGAAATAAAAAGCGCAGCGTCGGTGTGATTACCCACGTAGAGGAAATTAAAAACCGTATCCCTGTTCATCTTCTCATTGAGCCTGCAAAAGCAGGAGAAGGGGGCAGTAAAATTTCCATAGAAGAATTATAAAATCAAAAGAAGAAGGAGTAAAACACATGATTTCTCATGAAGAATTAGAAGAATTTATTTGTCAGTTTCCCGTATATCAATATGCTTTTTTTAGTCCCAAGGAAATTGATTTTTCCTTTCGTGTGCGATGGATTTGCGAAAAAGAATGTGAGCGCTATAACTCCACATGGGCATGTCCCCCTGCCGTAGGCACAGTGGAAGAATGCAGGAAGCGCTGTCTTGATTATAAAGAATGTTTTCTGTTTTCCACTATTGCAGAGGTATCCGATGTCATCAATTTTAAGGAAACACTGGCTACCAGAAAGGAGCACGAAAAAATCACAGCAGCCATAGAAGCCTTTGTTCGTGAAAAGGGCACAGACTGTATGGCGCTTTCTACGGAGTCCTGTGATATTTGCGAGGTCTGCACCTATCCTAATGCTCCCTGTCGTTTTCCGCAGAAAATGCACCCCTGCGTGGAAAGTCACGGAATTATTGTCTGCGAGCTGGCTGAAAAATACAACATGGAATTTACTTTAAGTGCAAATCAGATTTTGTGGTTCGGTATTCTTTTTCTGAAATAGCCGCATGATTTTCTGTCCCATTTCATAAGTTAGAATAAGAACTTATGCAGGAGGCTTTTGGTGAAAAGAAAACTGGGAGATTTTTCAGAAAAATTAGGAGACTCCTTACAAATTCCAAAAGATTTAGCTTATAAAGAGGCAGTTCTTACACTCACAGGTTCTCGTGAGCTGTATATTGAAAATTATAAATGTATACGTCAATATCAGGACACTTGTATTATACTTCTTTCAAAGAGAAATAAAATTCAGATTGAGGGGAAAAATCTCCTTATTCTTTATTACACAGATGTGGAAATGAAAATAAGCGGAACTATCAATAAAATTTTGTTCTTATAAGGAGGCTGTGTGTGCAGGATTGGAGTCATTATGGGAAAGGATATGTACGAATAAAAGCCTATACTCAAAGTCCGGAGCGATTTTTAAATTTATGTGCGTATCATAAAATCACCGTATGGAATTTGGTAAATAAAAACGATATTTATGAGATGAATATCAGTATTCCTGACTTTTTTCGTCTGAAAAATATCTGCAAAAAAACAGGTACAAGAGTTCTGATTACAGGAAAATATGGACTGCCTTTCTTTTTTTATCGAAATAAAAAGAGGAAGGCATTTTTCATCGGTATTTTTCTAAGCTTTCTGATTATGTTTTTTCTGTCCGGCTATATCTGGAATATTCATGTAGAAGGAAATATACATAACAGTACCCAAAGCATTTTAGGGTATCTGGAAGAAATTGACGTGTGTCACGGAACAGCGAAAAAAGATTTAAACTGTGCTGTAATTGCAGAAAAATTAAGAGGAGAGTTTCCAAACATCACTTGGGTTTCCGCAAAAATCACAGGAAGCCGTCTGTTTTTGGAAATCAAAGAAAACGACAATATTTACAAGGAAAAAATACCGGAAAAGGGCGCTTACGACTTGATATCGGATAAAACAGGAAAGATTGTTTCTATGGTTACCAGAAAAGGAACTCCTATGAAAAAGGCGGGAGAGCTTTGTCAAAAGGGTGAGCTTTTGGTAAGCGGACGTCTGGATATTTTAAATGACAGCAAGGAAGTGGAAAAGTATGAATATACAGATGCAGATGCAGACATTTATGTAGAATATCCGCTAGAATATTATCAGCAATTCTCTATGACATATCAAAAGCCGGTGTACACAGGAAAGCAGAGAAAGGGGTATCTTCTGCAAGTGGGGGACTATTATTTTGATTTCAAGAGAAAATCTTCATGGGAAACCTTTGATACTACCACAAATTTAAAACAACTGCGTCTTACGGAAAACTTTAAGCTTCCTATTTTTTACGGAACCAGCACCGATTATGAATATGAAACACAGAAGTTTGTCTATACTGAAAAAGAGGCAAAGGAAAAAGTACAGCGTCATTTACAGGTACTTTTAAAAAGTTTAGAGGAAAAAGGGGTTCAAATATCCGAAAATCATGTTAAAATAAACATACAAAAAAATGTCTGCACAGCCAGCGGAACACTTTTGGCTGTTGAAAAAACAGGGAAGAAAGTTCCCACAGACATTCTTCCGCAGCAAACAGAAAGGAATTTTGACATTAATGAGTAATATTTGTGAAGAAAAAATAGAATTGCCCGCAGAGCACGAGAGGAATGTATTCGGGCAGTTTGACGAGCACATGAAAAAAATAGAGAAGACACTGGGGGTTACGGTTATCTCCAGAGACGGGCAGCTTCGTATTTTAGGTCCTATGACAGCCTGCCAACAGGCAGTGAAAATCATACAGGAATTTCTGACACTGTCTCAAAAAGGAAATACCATTACCCAGCAGAATGTAAATTATGCGCTGGCTCTTGCGGCCGAAGAAAAAACTTCTGTAATTACAGAAATAGATAAGGAATGTATTTGCCATACCTTAAACGGACGTCCCATTAAACCGAAAACCTTGGGGCAAAAGGCGTATATCGATGCAATCCGTAAAAAAATGATTGTCTTCGGTCTTGGTCCTGCGGGAACAGGAAAGACCTACCTTGCTATGGCAATGGCAATCACCGCATTTAAAAACGATGAGGTAGGCAGAATTATTTTGACAAGACCTGCCATTGAAGCAGGGGAAAAGCTGGGATTTCTTCCCGGAGATTTGCAAAGTAAAATTGATCCATATCTTCGACCTTTATACGATGCCCTTTATGAAATCATGGGAGCGGAAAGCTTTGCAAAAAATATGGAAAAGGGCTTGATTGAAGTAGCGCCCCTTGCCTATATGAGAGGGCGAACACTGGATAATGCCTTTATTATCTTAGACGAGGCTCAGAACACCACACCTGCCCAGATGAAAATGTTCCTTACCCGTATTGGATTTGGCTCAAAAGTTATTGTCACCGGAGACCTTTCCCAAAAGGATTTACCTTCCGGCGCTAAATCAGGTCTGGACGTTGCCCTTCACGTACTGAAAAAAGTAGAGGACATTGCCTTTTGCGAATTAACCAACAAGGATGTGGTACGTCATCCACTGGTGCAGAAAATTGTGCAGGCTTATGACGCTTACGAGAAAAAAGAAGCAAACGAAAAAAGAGAAAAGAAGCCTCGCAAAGACAGGAGGAAAGAACGATGACACTGAATTTAGAAATGGAATATGAAGGAACTTTGGATTTTGATTACGAGGAACTGGCAAAAAAAGTAATGGAAGCTGCCCTTGACTATGAAGGCTGCCCCTATGAAACAGAAATTAACCTTGTTTTAACCGGAAACGAGGAAATTCAGCAGACAAACAGAGAATTTCGAAATATTGACCGTGTGACAGACGTTCTTTCTTTTCCCATGCTGGATTTTACAACTCCTGCGGATTTCTCTTTCGCAGAGGAAGATGATACCTGTTTTCATCCGGAAAGCGGAGAATTGATTTTAGGCGATATTATGATTTGTATTCCCAGAATGCAGGAGCAGGCAGAAAGCTACGGGCATGGGCAGATACGAGAATTTGCCTTTTTAATTGCTCACAGCATGCTGCATCTGATGGGCTACGACCATATGGAGCCTGAGGAAGCAAAAGAAATGGAAAGAAAGCAGGAAGAAATTCTGGAAAACCTTGGAATTACCCGCTAAGAAAAGTGAATAGAACAGGAAATTTAGCCGATACTATAAGTATTCAAAATAAGGAGGTTCTTATGAAAAGAATAATCTATGGTGTCGGCTGTTTTCTTATTGTGCTTTTCTTTACTGTGGGTTTTCTGATTACTTATCAGATTACGGATTTAAAAGACAGGATTTATGCTTTAGAGGAAACCAATGCCTCTGCAAAGCAGCAGGCTTCCGTGCCTGCCGTCAATTATAAAAACAAGACCTTTGTTCTGGAACACTATCAGAATGGTATCCTGCAAAAGGACTCTTTTAAGCTTCATTCCTACGGAACAGATAAAGTGGTTTTCAGACAGGAGGAAGCTCCTGCAAAACAAGCAGGCTACCAGCTTCAGGTAGAGGAGGGGTATATCGTTGTATATGAAAACTCTCAAAATCAGGTTTTTGAATATACCGACATTCCGCTGGAAGCTCTGCCACAAGAACTGCAAAGTGAAGTTTTACTGGGAAAGCAGGTGGAAACCATTGACGAGCTTTACAACTTTTTGGAGAATTATTCCAGCTAAAATGCGTTAAAATCCCTGTCTGGACTTATAGACAAAAATAGTGTAATATAAAATGATGTGAAAATGAACCAAAGAGGGAAAATACATGAATATCAGAGAAAAATTAAAAGATAAAAAAAGAATTGTAATCAAAATCGGTTCTTCATCACTGACGCATAAAGAAACCGGACGGCTGGACTTAATTAAGCTGGAAATACTGGTTCGGGAACTGGCAGACCTGCACAATCAGGGGAAAGAAGTCATTGTAGTGTCTTCCGGCGCTATTGCCGTAGGTCGTGCTGCCATGGGCTTACAGGAAAAGCCTTCCCGTCTTTCTGAAAAACAGGCATGCGCAGCCATCGGACAGGCAAGGCTGATGATGATTTATCAGAAGCTATTTGCAGAATACAGTCAGACAGCAGCGCAGGTATTGATTACCAAATACACCATGGTAAACGACATTACCAGAGAAAATGCCAGAAATACTTTTCAGAGCCTTTTGGACATGGGGGCAATTCCTGTTGTAAATGAAAACGACACGGTCTCCACCGACGAAATCGAATTTGTCAACACCTTCGGTGACAACGATACGCTTTCTGCCTTAGTTGCCGCTTTGGTCGATGCAGATATGCTTATTCTGCTCTCTGACATTGACGGTTTGTTTACCGACGATCCCAATGTCAATCCAAACGCAGAATTTATTGACGTGGTAGAAAAGCTGGACAATCATTTAATGGAAATGGGAAAAGGCTCTACCGGCAGCAGCGTGGGAACAGGAGGAATGGCTACCAAACTTTCCGCTGCCCGTATTGCAACCGGTGCAGGAGCAGACATGGTCATTGCCAACGGCGCAGACTTCCATGTCATACATAAAATCATGCAGGGCAGAAAGTACGGAACACTTTTTCTGGCAGATAAAAAAGAACAGGATATTTTACAGAAATTATTTGAAAATCTATAAGCAAAGGAGAAAAGAAACCACGATGGATCAAAACACCATTAACCGTATTAACGAATTAGCAAGAAAATCAAAAGGAGAAGGTTTAACACCGGAAGAAAAAGAGGAGCAGAGAAAACTCCGTGCTGAATACATTGCGGCAATCCGCATGAATATGCGTGCACAGTTAGATAATATTGACATTCAGGAAAAAGATGGAACGATTATCAATTTAGGTGAGAAATATGGCAGAAAAAAAGGAAATTAGAAGATATATTTTCGGAAAACGAAAAGAATTTACCCAGCAGGAAGCTGAAAAATGCAGCGAAAAAATCTGTGAAACCCTTATCTCTCTTCCGGAGTTTCAGGAAGCAGACTGTATCTACGCTTATGTAGACTACAATAAAGAAGTCGTTACAAGAGGCATGATTGAAGCTGCATGGAAAGCCGGGAAACGAGTGGCCGTTCCAAAAGTAACCGGCGCTCATGAAATGAAATATTATTATCTGGAAAGCTTTGAGCAGTTAGAACCGGGGTATTTCCAGATACCGGAGCCTGCATGGGGAGAAGAAGCAAAAGATGAGGATGCTTTTTTAATTGTTCCCGGCGTTGCCTTTGACGAAAACCGTCACAGAGCCGGTTATGGACAGGGTTTTTATGACCGCTATTTGTCCATACATAGAAAACACAAAACAGCAGCCGTAGCTTTTGACTTCCAGATTGTAGAAGAAGTACCTGCGGAAGCTACGGATATTTTTCCCGACAAAGTAATTACAGAAACAAGAATAATCAATTAAAGGATGAATTTAATGGAAAATACAACACTTTTATTTAATGATGAAATGGAAAACATAATTGACGCTATGGATTTAAGTCAGGAAGCTCCCGTGGAAGAACCTCAGCGTCAGTATTGGTTTATGAAGAAAGCACGTCAACTTGTAAAAGAACAGTCTGAAAAACTGGGAAGACCGCTTACTGCCAATATTACGACTTTCGGCTGCCAGATGAATGCCAGAGACTCTGAAAAACTGGTAGGAATTTTAGAACGCATCGGCTATGTGGAGGTTCCTGACGAAAACGCAGATTTCGTAATTTACAACACCTGTACTGTAAGAGAAAATGCAAATCTCCGTGTATACGGACGACTGGGGTATCTTCACAGTCTGAAAAAGAAAAATCCGCACATGATGATTGGCTTATGCGGCTGTATGATGCAGGAGCCGCAGGTAGTGGAAAAGCTGAAAAAAAGCTATTCCTTTGTCAATCTGATTTTCGGTACCCATAATATTTATAAATTCGCAGAGTTAGTGGTTTCTTCTCTGCATTCTGACCGTATGATTATTGATATCTGGAAGGACACAGACAAAATCGTGGAAGACCTTCCGGTAGAGCGAAAATATCCATTCAAATCCGGTGTCAATATTATGTTTGGCTGCAACAACTTTTGCAGCTATTGTATTGTGCCTTACGTGCGAGGAAGAGAACGCAGCAGAAATCCGAAAGATATCGTAAGAGAAATTGAACGTCTGGTAAAAGACGGCGTTGTGGAAGTTATGCTTTTGGGACAAAATGTAAATTCCTACGGAAAGAATTTAGACGAGCCAATGACCTTTGCCCAGCTTCTTACGGAAATTGAGAAAATCGAAGGCTTAGAACGTATTCGCTTTATGACTTCTCATCCAAAGGATTTATCTGACGAGCTCATTGAAGTTATGAAAAACAGCAAAAAAATCTGTAAGCATCTCCACCTTCCTTTACAGTCAGGAAGCAGCGATATCTTGCAGAAGATGAACCGCAGATATGACAAGGAAAAATACTTAAATCTGGTAGAAAAAATCAGAACAGCCATTCCTGATATTTCTCTTACCACAGATATTATTGTAGGATTTCCGGGAGAAACAGAAGAAGATTTTCTGGAAACCGTTGACGTAGTAAAGAAGGTTCGCTATGACAGTGCCTTTACCTTTATTTACTCCAAACGTACGGGAACACCTGCTGCCGTTATGGAAAATCAAGTGCCGGAGGATGTAGTAAAAGACCGTTTTAACCGCCTTCTGGAAACCGTACAGACCATTGGCAGAGAAATGTCTGCAAGAGATACCGGAAAGGTCATGGAAGTTCTGGTAGAGGAACAAAACAGTCAAGACAAGCATTTGATGACCGGACGTCTTTCCAACAATCTGCTGGTGCATTTTGAGGGAGATACTTCCTTAATCGGACAGCTTTGTCAGGTTCGTTTAGATGAATGCCGCGGCTTTTATTATATGGGAACGAAAGTGGGATAAAGAGCTAATATAGAAAAATTTAAAAGCCTTTTAACAGAAAATAGAAAACAAGGATACTATCTTAACATGAATTAGGATATATCCTTGTTTTTTTAAATGTTATTTAAGGCATCTTTTAAAGCTTTTCTTTTTCTGACAGAAACAGGACAAGATGATTGATTTGTAAAATAAACAATCTGCTTTTTTTCATCATAGAAAATAATATTTTTTAGGTTGATGATAAATGATCGATGACATCTAAAAAAATAATCAGGAAGTAATTTTTCAAATTCGTTTAAATTTCCTACGGAAAAGTGAACTTGTGTAGCGGTACAAAATTTTATACGATGCGGTGGTGTGGCTTCCATGTAAAGAAGCTCATCTATATCTTTATGCAAAATTCTTCCATTTATCTGTATAGGGACAGTCTTCTTAAGCTGGAGATTTAGCTTTCCGTATTGCTTCCAGATTGCACTTAAACAGGGAGCAATTTTTTGTGCCAAATATTTTGTTTCACATTTTTCAATAAAATCCAGAGCTGACACTTTATATTCAAAGGTTAATCTCCACATGTCTGTATGAGAAGTAATAAAAATAATATAGCCAGAAGGATCATATTCCCTTATTTTTTCTGCAAGTGCCAATCCATTTATATCTGTTCGTAAATCAATATCAAAAAAATAAATACCTACGGGCATATTAGGTCTTAAAAAGGATAAAATGTCTTCCGGTTTCGTAGTGCAACAAGCAATGTTCATATCATAGTCTTCTATAAACAATAAATTGGTAATAATTTTTTTTATAACTGCCAGCTCTACAGTATTGTCTTCACATATATAAATTGGTATCATAGATGGTTCTCCTGTATTTCTAATTTTTGTATAAATTCATTATTTTCATATAATGTTGTCCAGAGAACCTCAGGATGTTTGGAAATCAAATCCTGAGCATTTCCAAGCCCTAATCCACGACCAGCTCCTTTCGTGGTGCAAGATGATTTACATAGATCTGATAAAGGAAAGGGGAGTGGTTGTGTCGTGTTTTTTATAATAATTGTAATATTAGACTCTTTTTTTATCAACGCAATATTAAGTCTTTTTTCCTGAGTTTGAGCTGCTGCTTCTATGGCATTATCCAAAAAGATACCTAGGATACGTACAAAATGGATTAAAGGTTTTGAAAAACTTGTTATAGGACTATAAATTTCCAGATGTACAGCTATTCCTGTATTGCTTGCTTGAAAAAGTTTAGCTGCAAAAAGGCTCTTTAACTCAGGGATTTCCAGATTAGACAGTTGTGAAAAACCGGAGTTGTAAGAGTACTGTTTACTGTATGGAAGAACTTCTTTATTGAAATAAGCTTTCAATGCGGATAAATTATTTGACTCTATATATTCTCCAATACTTATTAGTATGTTATCATAATCATGCTTTAGCTTTCGGACAGCTGCATAGGATTTCTCTAATTCTATTATATATCCGGATAACATCTTATTTTCTTTCTCTAACTGTTTTTCCTGTTCTAATTTTTTTGTATCTTGATAAACCAAATATAACAGGAAGGATGATACACAAAAATATGCAAAAAAGATGAAAGTGTTAAAACGGATAATCTTATGACTATAACCAATTATATTCCCCATTGCAATATTAAAAACACAAAGTGTTATACAAAGTCCTAAGTTGAGTATTAAGGGAACAAAAAGCTTATTAATAGAAAAAAATCCAAATAAATTGATTTTCTTATATAAAAACCAAGCCAGAAACTTTGTTGTAATAAATAAAATAAGAAAAAAGATGGTCATAAATGTAAATGGATACTGTCGACTATAAATATTCGGATCTATATATTTACTATAGAAAAAGAGCAACACATTGTTTAAAGTAATACCGTAAAAATATCCAAATAGAGCGACAAAAATACCTATCTCTCTTTTTTTCATATATAGACATAAAAATAAGCTGGTACAAATTGTAAGTAAAATCGTCATATATTGTGGAATAATTGGTGTAAAAAGAAAAAATGTTATGGATAATAATGTGATATAATAAAAATTTTGTTTTTTTGTAAGTTTAAATGGCAATAAGTTTGTAATATTAAAGAAATAAGTACAAATAGCAATTATATTATATATAATAATCAAAAGTATTCCCCTCTCAAATAAATTCTCGGTAAATATATACGTTTAGGAAGTAAATTTAACGTTTAAGAAAAATTGTGTTACTAGTAATCTATTGTGTTATTATTATACCATAATAACTAAGGAAGACAAGAAAGAGTATGGTAGAAAAAATTGCAATAAAAATAGGTGTTTTTTTAAATAAATATTCACCACAGAAACAAGAGCACAATGTTATTATCAATTATGGAATTGAAATATTATTAGAATTTTTCATTAAAACTCTTGTACTGATTAGTGTAGGAACTATTTGTAACAAAACTATAGAAACAGTAATTTTTTTATTGGCATTTTCAATTTTGAGGTCACAGGCTGGAGGTATCCATGCTAAAACTGGTTTGGGATGTTTATTTGCAATGGTTGGTGTATGGGGGATAGGAATTTTTATTAATGAATATTTGCAGTTAAGTAGAATGCAAGTATTATGGTTGGGGATATACTGCCTTTTCATTTTGAGTCGTATAGCTCCACAATTTACTGACAAAGGAATTCAGCTACTCCCAAAAGTAATAATAAAAAAGAAAATCTTTACGGTACTATTGGCTATATGTTTTATGACTACTGCTTATTTTTATTCTAAATTGAGGGGTATATTGACAGTTGTGGTGTTTACAGAAACAATAACCGTTATATTGGAAAGGAGGAAGATTAAAAATGAAAAAAAGCTTTGCAGAGAGTATGGCAAAACGAGTACAAAATTGGATGAAACAGATTTCAATCCAAAGTGTGGGAAGGAGTATACCAATTAATTTTTATGAGCCTAAAATACCAGAAGAGGTGTTACGACTAGCTCAGGAATGGAGTAAAAAAAGAGAAAACTATAAAAATTCGCATACGCTATAGAGAATAAGTTAAAAGTATTACTTCTCTATAAAAGAAGGATTTTTAATAATCTGTATGTATATGAAAAAAATAATTTTAACTGTGCCAGCCCTAGCTGATAATAAACAAAAAACTGTGTCAAATACTTTTTTTAACAACAAAATTTACAATAAAAACAACGGTTATGGCAAGCAAATCTTTATTAACGAAAATATTATAAATACCAATATTATTTTAACATAAACTAATAATACTGATGTTATACTTCTTGCTGAAAATCACATAAAAGCTGGTACAAAAAATGTCATTATGATTTAGACGGTTTATCAAAACTTTTATTTAATTACTGGGTAAGGAGATGAGGTATATGAAAAAATGTAAGAGATTTTTAGTAGCGTGTTTAGGAATTACGATAGCTTCTGGAGTTGCTCCTGTAATTACCAATGCAGAAGTTAATGCTTATGAAGAGAGAGTTTCAGGAGGAACTTGGATTCAGAATTCTTCAAGTGGAAAATGGTGGTATAAACATACAGATGGAACTTATACCGTCAATGATTGGGAGTATATTGATGGCAGATGGTATTGGTTCGATGAATATGGATATATGCAAACAGGGTGGAAACAACTGAACGGAAAATGGTATTGGTTTGGAAATGATGGTTTGGGGTATATGCGTCAAGGATGGGAAATAATCGATGGCAGATGGTATTGGTTTGATGAAAATGGATGTATGCAAACAGGGTGGAAACAACTAAACGGAAAATGGTATTGGTTTGGAAATGATGGTTTGGGGTACATGCGTCAAGGATGGGAAATAATCGATGGCAGATGGTATTGGTTTGATGAAAATGGATGTATGCAGACAGGTTGGAAATAACTGAACGGAAAATGGTATTGGTTTGGAAATGATGGTTTAGGGTACATGCGTCAAGGATGGGAAATAATTGATGGAAAATATTATTGGTTTGACACAAATGGCGTTATGGTGACTGGAAATAAGAGAATTTCCAATATTGATTATTATTTTAATAGTAGTGGAACATTAACATATGACGCATCTTTAGCAGCAGCAATTTATACAAAGAACTATGGCAGTAATAATATTAATACTTTACCAGATGGAGATTTAGTTTCCGGTTTAATAAGAGATGACTATAAAATTGAACAATATGATAATTTTACAAAGTCGTCTTTTACATCAACTAATAATCTTTTTAAAATAAATAATTTAAACCGAGGCATATTTTATTACAGTGGTCATGGACTGACAAGTGGAAACGGTATGTCTTTGGGAGGTGGATCTTCAATTTCTCCGTCAGAATTGAAAAATATGGAAATGAATAATACTAAGGTTGCTTTTTTCTTTGCATGTTATTGCGGATTACCTAATCAAACGGGATATAGCATGGCAACTGCTGCTGTTAAAGCTGGAGCGAAAGCAAGTTTTGCATACAAAATTGCTTCGAAAGTACAGGGTGATCGAAGTGTTTCAAAGTTAATTTTCAAGGAAATGATGAATGGTAAGAGTTTATATGATGCGGTGAATACGGCTCAAAAAAGATATTCAAATTATGCTCCAATTAAAAAAGGGAATGTTGTTATTGCTGGAAACAAAAATACTAAAATTTCAGATACATATACGATTAAAGGAAACGAAGAGCTATATATTCCCGAGGGGTATGTTTATAAAGGTGACGGAAGTCCTATAGAGTTATATGTGTTAGAATATAATGGGTATGAGACAACAGATAAGATTGTTTATGATAAGAAACATGAAGAATACGTGTTTAAAAGAAATCTAATTGACAAAAGTCGTTTGGCAGAAATCAATTTTGCTGAGGTTGAAAAGAATAGTGCTACATTTGACACATATTATTCTGATAAACAATACGAAGAGTATTTTGATATAATTGCAATGGTAGAAAATAATCCTACAGTTGTTAGAGTTTGTTCATACATTGCTAATGGACTTTTGGAATATGATTGCATCGATTTACAAAGTAATCAAGATATAACAAAAGTAGTTGATATATTTGAAGATATTATGTAAAATAAATTAAACTTATTATAAAATCGTTTTTAAAGTAAAGGGGTCGGAGAAAATGACACGCATGAAAAAACTTATTGGTGTAGTTAGCATTGGACTTATATGTTGTTTGATATTTGTTATCTTGTGGAAAGGAAAAAATCCGGAAGAAAATCCGAAAAAAACAGATAACCAATATCAGTATGAACCATATGAACCGTATGAAAACACATCACTTCCTCAGTCTGAGAAAAATCCGAAGGGAAACTGGGTACAAGCAGATGAAGGTTGGCATTATCAATATGAAGATGGGGCATTTGCCACAGATACATGGTTATTTCTGGATCGAGAAATGTATCATTTTGATAAAGAAGGCTGGATGCAAATAGGCTGGATTGAAGCAGACGGAAATAATTATTATTTAAATGAAGATGGCGTAATGCTACACGATACCTTTACCCCAGATGGTTATTATTTAAACGGAGATGGAATTCGAACGGACGATGAGCTTATAGTCGGAGACGGAATTACTTATATGGTTGACACCGATCCAAGAGGTCAAGACTCTTATTGGGATATGTATTATTATGATATTCCTACGTCTAATCATTATGAATTGCATGAAGGAAAAGTTTTTGAGGGAAGGGGAAATGCTTTAACACCTGAAATGCTACATGAAATTAATATGGAAGCAGTCGAGGAAAATAGTGTCGTTCTGGATTATGAGAATTACAAAGACGGTTATTCCCCTGCAATGAAATATATAGATTATGATAAGACAAAGAAAAAGGCTATTGTAATAGGACAGTATACAAAATCTGTATATCAGAATGAAGAAGAGTGTATCGGAACGTATTCAACGAAAGAGTATGATTTGGAAACAGGTGAATTGCTTCAAGAAACAGAAGATCAATTAAAATAATTGAAAACATATCAATTTTTTATTTTCAGGAAATTTAAATTTTTCACATTTCTAAAAAACAAGAACCTATCAAACATATATTTAGATAAACGTTGTAAAAGAACGCCTCTGAAGAATGTTCTAAAAAAACATTCTTCAGAGGAATTATAGATGTATTTTTACATAATTTTTCGATATCGAGTATAATGGTCTCATAAATTAAGACACTTTTTCGGACATTTTTTAATGAATCTGAT
>UQAX01000040.1 GCA_900539145.1 uncultured Blautia sp. | reverse complement strand
TAATAGACCCTTATAGGGTCAAAGCAAGCCACCGGCTAAGCCGGTGGTCTTGACTCGGCCATTGCTTTATTTCTTGTTTTGCAGCTGTTCATGGGCTTCCTGCTGGACAATCAGCCCCGCCGAAAAGCCATACTTGAAATGGCTCTCACTTTCCTCGCATTGGGCAATAGCGTTCTGCGCCCGGAGTTCCTCCACCAGAGCATAGTCCTCTTTGCTGAGCCGCTGGGATAACTGATCCATCAACGCTGCACAGGTTTGGACTGCCTTGCGGTATTCCGGGGATGTGGGAACAACGGTTTCACAGGGATAAAACTCTCCGTTATACATGGCTTCTAATATCATGGCGTTCCCTCCCTCAACAGTAGATCAGTTCAGCCAGGACGATTTCCTCGGTCCTGTTGTGGATGGAGTTCATGGAGCGCACCCATACCATCTGGTCGGTAGCTTTCAGAGCTTCTGTGACGCCATCTTGCTGCATCATGGCTTTTTCAATGATTTCCAACCGCTCCCGGCAGGCGATGTCGATTTCCTCCAAGTGGGGAAACAGCTTTTCGGTGACAATGAGATCAGTATACAGAATGGGCCGGTGTTCTTTTAAGTAGGCACGGCGCAACCGGCCATATTTCCCGATATGGTACTCTTTGGTGTCCGATAACACAAGGTTGGGAATGAGATAGTCACCGCATTTGGTGTAAGTCAGTTCCATACAAGGCTCCTTTCGTGGGAATGTGGTTGACAGTTACGGTAGGTTTGAGGGCATCCCTCCTTTATCATAACTGTCTTTTCATTCGCCACAAATGAGCCGCCAGTCATGATGTAATGTTTTTTGGTGTAATCCACCCTCTATACATTACATCATGGAAGTTACTTGTGTTGTTGAAGAAAACAGGGTAGAATTAGAGATATATAATTACGTAGAAAATTATATTTTAAGAGGATGGTGATTTACTTTTTTCACAGTAATCAGCTCCGTAAAATAGAATTTATTATCCTCTGCGAATATCAAGTAATCGAAATATATCGGTATAGATATTTTCTTTATCTTCTAAATCAATCAAAAGTTTTCACAAGCTCAATCAACACTTCCGCGCATTTTTCCATAGACTGTACGCACACGTATTCAAAGTGTCCATGGAAATTATGTCCTCCTGTTCCAAGGTTCGGGCATGGCAGTCCCATAAAGGATAAGCGTGAGCCGTCTGTACCTCCTCGGATTGGCTGGATTTTTGGCTCAATATCCAGTTTTTCATATACTTTTAACACATTTTCGATTAAGAAGTAATGGGGTTCAATTTGCTGTTTCATATTATAATAGGAGTCTTCCATTCTCAGGCTTACCGTACCTTCTCCATATTTTCCATTCATGTAATCGGCAACTCTCTGCATATATTCTTTTTTCTCTTTGAATAAATCAAAATCATGGTCTCGAACAATGTACTCACAGCTTGCGTGTTCCACAGAGCCTTCCATAACATCTAAATGAATAAAGCCTTCTCTGCCTTCTGTGTGCTCCGGTTTCTGTGCTTCCGGCATCATACCTTGAAATTCCATTGCCAAAAGCAGGGCATTTACCATTTTGTTTTTAGCAGAACCGGGATGAATACTAAGACCTGTGAAATCTACAAAAGCGCTGGCAGCATTGAAGTTTTCATATTCCAGTTCTCCGCATTCGCCGCCGTCTACGGTATAGGCAAAATCTGCGCCGAATTTTTTAACATCAAAGAAATCAGCGCCTTTTCCCACTTCTTCATCAGGAGTAAAGCCCACACGAATAGGTCCGTGAGGAATTTCCGGATGTCCGATAAGGTATTCTGCGGCAGTCATAATTTCTGCCACGCCGGCTTTGTCGTCACCGCCCAGTAGAGTAAGACCATCTGTTACAACTAAATCCTGCCCCACATATTCCTTCAAAGAAGGGAAATCTTCCGGTGTCATTACGATTTTTTTCTCCGCATTTAATACAATTTCTGTTCCGTCATAATTTTTAATCATTCTTGGTTTGACATTTTTTCCGGAGGCAGCAGGCGCTGTGTCCATGTGGGCAATCAGACCTAAAACTTTTCCTTTGTAATCGGGAATAGTAGACGGAATAGTACCGAAAACATATCCATATTCATCCTGAGCAACATCTGTAAGTCCTAATTCTTTCATTTCCTCCATTAAAGTATGTCCGAAATCCAACTGGCTTTTGGTACTTGGAAAGCTTTCAGAGTAAGGATCAGAGGTGGTTTCTACCACAACATAATTCAAAAAACGTTCTAATACAGTCATATTTATTCTCCTTTACGTTTCATATTATATCCATGCTATCACAGGAAAAACAGGTTGTCTATATTGACTTTACTGCGTAAAATGCCTATACTACTGGTAGTACCAATGAAAGTACAAGAGAGGATATAGAAATGAAGTTTTTGCGACAATTCAGTATTATTTTATTTCTCTCCTTCTTAGGAGAAGGATTAAAAATGTTTCTACCGTTACCCATACCTGCAAGTGTATACGGACTGATGCTCATGCTTCTGGCGCTTTGTACAGGAATTTTAAAAGTAGAACAGGTAAAAGATGCGGCAGTTTTTCTCATTGAGATTATGCCGGTGATGTTTATTCCGGCGGCAGTGGGATTATTGGAGTCATGGGATGCTCTGCGTCCTGTTGTTGTGCCGGTGCTGATGATTACTGCCATAACCACAGTAGTCGTGATGGTTGTTACAGGGCTGGTTACACAGATTATGATTAAAAAAGGGAGAAGAAAAGATGAAAGAGTTTCTGAGTGAGTCTATTATTTTTGGGGCGGTATTAAGCCTTGCAGCCTACGAAATCGGCTTGCTGATGAAAAAGAAATTTAAGCTGGCAATTTTAAATCCGCTTCTTATCGGAACAATCTGTGTCATTGGATTTTTGCTGATTTTCCGCATTGATTATAAGGAATACAACGAGGGTGCAAAATACATCAGTTATCTGCTTACACCGGCAACGGTCTGTCTGGCAGTTCCTCTTTATGAGCAGTTATCTCTTTTAAAGAAGAACTTTATGGCAGTGGCAGTGGGTATTCTGTCCGGTGTTCTGGCAAGTCTGGTCAGCGTTTTGGCGTTGGCAAAGCTGTTCGATTTAAACCATCAGCAGTATGTGACCTTGCTTCCAAAATCCATTACAACAGCCATTGGAATGGGGGTTTCAGAGGAACTGGGAGGTCTTGTTACCATTACGGTGGCAGTGATTGTTATTACCGGTATTTTAGGAAACGTGATTGCAGAATTTATCTGTAAAGTGTTTAAAATTCATGAGCCTATTGCAAAGGGACTGGCTTTGGGAACTGCGTCTCATGCCATCGGAACAGCAAAAGCAATGGAAATGGGACAGATAGAAGGAGCTATGAGCAGCCTTGCCATTGCGGTTGCAGGGCTTTTAACCGTAATCGGAGCATCTGTGTTTGCCGGATTTATGTAAGCCGGAGTGAGGAAGGAAATGGAAAGAAAAACAAGTGAAAATGAAAAGGTTTATCATCAGGTAATCGAGCACATTACCAATCTTGCAACAACAAAAGAAATCTCTTTCGGAAGTAAAATTCCGTCAGAAAGAGAATTGATGGCAACGCTGGGATTTAGTAGAAATTCCATACGTGAGGCGCTAAGAACTATGGAAAACATGGGGATTATCGAAAGTCGTCAGGGACAGGGCAATTTTTTGGTTAATCATATAGGAGAAAGCTTAAGCGGCGTGTTTTCTATGCTGTTGTCTATGGAACAGACCAATTATATTGAAATCAGCCAATTACGCAGATTTATTGAAATCGGAGCATACCTTCTGGCTGTAAAAAGCGCAAAAGAGGAAGACTTAGATTGTCTTTCCGAAATTTTAGACGAAATGGAGCTGGTAAGAGGAGAAGAAAGAGCCAAGCTGGATAAAAAATTCCATGACCAGATTGTGCTGATGTCCGATAATCATCTGTTGGAGCTTTTAAATGAAGCTCTGTCAGGAGTATTTGAAATCTTTATCAGCGAAATGTCAAAGTATGTGACGGATGAAGATAAAGAACGTCTGGTATGTCTTCACAGAAATGTTTATGAAAACTTGAGGAAAAAGGACGTATCGGAAGGCATTGAACGCATTCGAGAGCATTATAATATCATTGACAGAAATTTGCAGATGTTGGCAGAGAAATATAAAGGTGTGAAAGTTCAATAGAAAAGCTGTTTATAAAAGGTATGGGGCTGTTGAATTAAGATATATCCGGGGATAATGCTTAAAGCGACAGCCTCAACAAGTTACAAAAATATGCGAAAAACGCAGGTTATAAGAAAACATAAGAGAAACCCTATACAGGTAGGCAAGAGAAAGGCAAGCGCTGTCCATTTTAAACTGTGGGTTTCTTTTTTTATGGTTAAAAGGGTAGTGGCACAAGGCCAGTGAAGAACACACAAAATCAGCATGGAAACGGCAGTGGAAATTGTCCAGTCCTGCCTCACAAGCAGTGCATGAAGGCTTGACAGACTTTCAAAATCTGTAAGGGAGGACTGAGCAGTATAAGCCATAATCAGCACAGGAATAACAATTTCATTAGCAGGAAGCCCTAGAAGAAAGGCAAGAAGGATACTTCCGTCTAAGCCTAAAAGCTGGGCAAAGGGATTTAAAAAATCTGATACCAGATTTAAAATGCTGTCCGTACCAATGCTGACATTTGCCATAAGCCAAATCAGGATACCCGCAGGAGCTGCCGCCATAACGGCACGCAGTAAAACACGACAGGTGCGGTTTATCACAGAATGTACCAGAACGGAGGCAATCTGCGGTTTCCGATAAGGAGGCAGTTCCAGCGTAAAGGAGGAAGGAACGCCCTTTAGGACTGTTTTGGATAACAGCCATGAGGAAACAAAGGTCATAAACACACCAAACAGAATAACAAGTGTGAGCAAAACTGCCAGTTCAAGGTTTTTTGCGCTTCCTGCAAAGAAAATAGTGAGGATAGCCAGAATAGCGGGAAAGCGTCCGTTACAGGGAACAAAGGAATTGGTTAAAATGGCAATCAAGCGTTCTCTGGGAGAGTCGATAATACGACATCCTGTTACTCCGGCAGCGTTGCAGCCAAAGCCCATAATCATAGTAAGCGCCTGCTTTCCGCATGCTTTGCATTTGGCAAAACAGCAGTCCAGATTAAAGGCGACACGGGGCAGATAACCGAAATCCTCCAATAGAGTAAAAAGCGGGAAAAAGATTGCCATAGGAGGCAGCATTACGCTTACCACCCACGCAGTTACCCGATAAAAGCCAAAGGTCAGCAGATGACAGAGCTTTGCAGGAAGAAAACCCTGTAAAAAGCGGAAAAAAACAGGCTCAAAGGAAAAAAGTATATCATGGAGTATCTGAGAAACATAGTTTGCTCCTGTAAGCGTAATCCAGAAAATCAGCAAAAGAAAGCAAAGCATACAAGCAATTCCCGTAAATTTTCCCGTGAAAAGCTTATCAAGAAACTGGTCTTTATTGACACGGGATTTAGGAGCAGCTTGCAGGGCAATGTGGTAAAGTCGTGTGGCTTCCTGTGCACAGGCTCGTGGGTTAGGCAAAGAGCAGGCAGATATCTTTTTGGAATTTGTATTTTCAGGAGAAAGAAGGTGGTTATTTAAGGAGGCGAAAATGCAAGCTTTTAATTGCTTTATATCGGAGCGTCTGTGTGCGGTAATGCCAATGACAGGAATATGTAATTCCTTTTCTAAGGCAGAACAGGAGATATCAATTCCCTTTTTCTTGGCTTGGTCCATTAGATTGACACAGAGCAGAACTTTTGGCGTAATCGAAAGAATTTGCACAAGGAGCTGAAGGTGACGCTCCAGACACACTGCGTCACATACCAGAACAACTAAATCAGGGTGAGCGTTTTCAATGAAATCTCTGGCAATTTCTTCTTCCTTGGAACAGGCGGCAAGAGAATAGCAGCCGGGCAAATCCACAAAGGTACAGACTTGATTTCCCAAAGCGCAGTTTCCTTTTGCCAAATCTACTGTTTTTCCCGCCCAGTTTCCCGTATGCTGGTGCATACCTGTCAGTGCATTAAAAATGGTACTTTTTCCTACATTTGGATTTCCCGCAAGTGCAATGGTAAAGGTAGATGTCATGAAATCTTACAACTTTCAGCAAGAGGTTCTACAAGGATGAAAGCAGCGTCTTCATTTCGAATAGCCATAACGCTGCCCCTGATTTTATAGGCATGGGGATTGTGAAAAATGCCGGTGTTGATACATTGTACCGGCGTTTCTTCACAAAACCCCAAATCCAGAAACCTCTGTAAAATCGCCTGCTTTTCAGGCGTCTGCTCTTTGGGACAGGTGATGCCTCGAATAATGCCATACTGTCCCTCTTTTAGCTGCCACAGAGGAATGTAAGTCATGCTGAAAACTCCTTTTTGTAATCAGTATATGCGCCGAAGACAGAAGGGTGAAGGTTTAGTCAAGCTCCAGCACAACTGCCTGATAAGAAGACAACTGCAAGGTATCCCCTTTCTTTGAAAGGGAAGGATAGTTATTTAACAGAACCCTTTTTACAGAAGAAGGGAGAGTAACTGTCTGTGGCTCTTTTTGGAAATTGCCGATAATCAGCAAATCCTTTTCTCCTTTTCTGTGGTATGACATAAGGTTGTGACGCTCCCTTTCAAAAGGAATAACGTCCCCATACACAAGGGTTTCTTTGTAGTCCTGATTTTTACGAAGGTTAATCATTTGCTTATAAAAGGAAAGGAGAGAGTTTTCATCCTGCTCCTGAGTTGCTACGTTGATTTCTCTGTAATTAGGATTTACCATAAGCCATGGAGTGCCTGTTGTAAATCCGGCATTGGGAGAGCTGTCCCATTGAACCGGAGTTCTGGCGTTGTCACGGTTATAAATAGAAACGATTTTCAAAGCTTCCTCTGAGGTGCAGCCTGCATCCACACACACCTGATACTGGTCAAGGGCGCTGATATCGTCAATTTGCTCCAAAGGAAGAACACCCAGATTTTCCATACCGATTTCCTGTCCCTGATAGATAAAAGGCAGACCTCGCATAAAGAAATAAAGGACAGCCAGCATTTTCTTTCCCTCTAAGCAAAGACCGTCTTCAGGCAGATAATAGCTCACCCCTCTGGGCTCGTCATGATTTTCAATAATATTGGAATAAAATCCCATATCGCCGATTTTTTCCTGTGATTGAAAATAACATTCCTTATATTCATCGGGAGTGATACGGCGGCAGTCGTACCAGCCCTTGTCACTTTTTCCACAGGAAGTAGTGGAGAAATCAAAAATAGAAGAAAAATAGCCGTCATCTCCGATAAAAGCAGGCAGTTCGTCTTCTTTTGCATTAAATACCTCTCCCACTGCAAAGGAGTCATGAAGCTTAAAGGTCTTTTCGTGCATTTCTTTTAAGAAGTCTCCCACGCCCTCTGCGTCAGCCAGCATAAGGGCAAGGTCACATAAGCCGTCCTCACGGTCAGAGGGATAATTTTTATAAGGCAGTTTTTTCTTAATGTTGATAATGGCGTCAATACGGAAACCGCCCAGCCCCTTGTCCAGCCACCAGTTTATATTCTTAAAAATTTCTTCTCTTACTTTGGGATTTTCCCAATTCAAGTCCGGCTGCTTTTTGTGAAATACGTGCATATATTGCTTATCAGGATTTTTCGGCAGAGGTTCCCATACAGAACCGCCGAAATAACTTCGCCAGTTGCAGGGCGTTTCTCCCTCTTTTCTATCTTCGATATAAAAGAAATTTCCGTACTCTCCGTCTGGGTCTTCACAGGCTTTTTCAAACCATTCATGCTCATCCGAGCAGTGATTTACCACCAAATCCATGAGAATATACATTTCCCGTTTTTTTGCTTCGCTAATCAGTTGTTCCATATCTTCTAATGTGCCAAAAGCAGGGTCGATATTATAATAATCTGAAATGTCGTACCCTTGGTCTGCAAAAGGAGAGGGATAGACAGGAGAAATCCACAGAATATCAATGCCTAAAGCTTTTAAATAATCTAACTTTTGAATAATTCCCTGTAAGTCGCCGATACCGTCTCCGTTTGAGTCATAAAAGCTTTTTGGGTAAATTTGATAGGCAACCTTGTCATGCCACCATTTTCTTTCCATAATCAAACCTCCTAAGTGTATTTTAAATGTAGATTCTATTATAATGAACAAATTTAAAAATATCTTGCGAATATTTGATTAAAAACTGCGTTATTATGACTTTTTGCGGTACTGTAAAGGCGTAGTCTCTGTATATTTTTTAAATTCTTTCATGAAATTTCCAAGATGAAAGAAACCGCAGTCCATGCCAACCTCCATAATGGGAAGGTCCGTGGTTTGCAGCAGGATGCAAGCCTGTTTAATGCGGTATTCGTTTAGATAGGTAATGGGGGATTTTCCCAGCACCTTTTTGAAAAAACGGCAGAAATATTGTTCATTCATGTTGACTTGCAGAGCTAAATCCCGAATATAGAGCTTTTCCTGATAATGACTATGGAGAAAATCCAGTGCCGTTTTAATGGTTTCTATCCGCATGTCCGTTTTACGTTCTGCTTGAAGTAAAGAGGGAAAAGTGGATAGAATACCGGCCATTTTGAAAATCCCCCCTTGTATAAAAAGGCGGGCAGATAGATTTTCCTCAGGAAACTGATGGAAAATGTGGAAAACCTTCCGATATTCTTTTTCAAAAGGGGAAAAAGCAGGATTGGAGGGCTTCAGACATTGAGGAAACAGCTTATATTCAAAGCCCAAAAGGCTTGGATGAAACACAAGGGCAGACTCCGTACTGTCCGAATGGGGAACAATGGCATGGAGCTCGCCTGGATAAATGAAATAAAAGCATTTTTCCTCAATCTGAAACTGTTCCATATTGACAAAAAGAGTATAGCTGCCCTTAGAAAAGTAGAGGATTTCCATTTCATCATGCCAGTGATGGGGCACGCCGGACCAGTTTTTTTCCTCACAGACCTCGTATAAGGCACAGGGAAAAAGAGAGGTTCCGTGGTCTTTTTGCTCTTTTAATTGTGTATCTGCGTGGCTCATAGACTCTCCTCCCTGTTTAAAAACATGGCAATAAATGCGGCTAAAAGCCCCAGTGCACAAAGCCATACGGCTTTTGTATGAAAAATACCGGTAAAAAAGCTGCCTGCCCCTGCTCCGATAATAAAGAACAGAATAACATTATAGTATTGAAGGCAATTGTGCAGATAAACCTTCTGTTTTGTGGTTGCATATAAGTATAACTGCTGAGAAGCGCTTCTTAAATTTCCCGTACACATGGTAGTGGCATAAGTATTTCCGTTCATTTTTCGGAAAGCCTCTACTTGAAGGGCACACACAAAGGAAATCATAATATTTACCGGAGTGTCCAAGGCAGGAGTAGGCAGAAAGCCTGCGATAATCAGACAGAAAATTTCCATAAGGACAATAAGCTGTCTCCAATGAAGTTTCTTTTTCCATTTAAAATATGTTTGTATGATTTCACATACTAGAATACCCAGCACAAAGGCGAAAATAGGCATCAGATAATAAAAAGTTCTGTTCCAATTTTGTTCTGTAAGGTTTACACCCAGAAGCACAATATTTCCGGTCTGTGCATTAGCAAAGACACGACCTCTGCAAAGATAGGTATAGGCATCCAGAAATCCTCCCACAACAGCCAGAAGGAGCCCCAGAAGGTGAGTCTCTGATACTTGTTTGTTACGTGACATGAAAAATACTCCTTTAAAAATGTAAATTCTGAAAAAAGCATAGCACAGAACAGGAGAAGGGACAAGAGGAAGTGAAAATGGCATATTGATTTTTTACAGGTTATTGCATATAATAAGAAGCTGAAATGGAGCAATCTGAAATCAGATGTTCACAAAAAGAAGAGAGGTATACACAATGTTAAAAGGAAAGTGTGTAGTGCTTGCAGTTACAGGAAGTATTGCAGCATACAAAATTGCTTCCCTTGCCAGTATGCTGAAAAAGCTTCACGCAGACGTTCAGGTGTTAATGACAAAGAATGCGGAGAATTTTATCAATCCCATTACCTTTGAAACCTTAACAGGAAACAAATGTCTGGTGGACACCTTTGACAGGAATTTTCAGTATAATGTAGAGCATGTGGCTCTGGCAAAGAAAGCAGATGTGGTACTGATTGCCCCTGCCAGTGCAAACTGTATTGGAAAGCTGGCTCACGGCATCGCAGACGATATGCTTACCACTACCATTATGGCGTGCAAATGTAAGAAAATCCTTGCGCCGGCAATGAACACCAATATGTTCGAAAATCCCATTGTGCAGGACAATTTAAAGGTTCTGGAGCACTATGGCTATGAAATTGTAGAGAGCGCTTACGGATATCTGGCATGCGGAGATATAGGACAGGGAAAGATGCCTGAACCGGAACTCCTTTTGCAGCATATTTTACGGGAATGTGCTTACGAAAAAGACTTAAAAGGAAAGAAAATTCTGGTAACAGCAGGACCTACGCAGGAGTCTATTGATCCTGTACGTTATATCACCAATCATTCCACAGGAAAAATGGGATATGCCATTGCAAAAGTATGTATGCAGCGAGGCGCAGAGGTGACTCTTGTAAGCGGACCTGTAAATATTCCTGCACCGCCCTTTGTGACCGTAGTACCGGTGATTTCGGCAGAAGACATGTTTCGGGAAGTAACAAAACGTGCACCAAAGCAGGATATTATTATCAAAGCAGCAGCCGTGGCAGATTATTGTCCAAAGTATGTAAGCGCAGAAAAGGTAAAGAAAAAAGATGGGGAGCTGTCTTTGGAAATGAAGCGCAGTCAGGATATTTTGGCCTATCTGGGAGAACATAAAAAGCAGGGACAATTCCTATGCGGTTTTTCCATGGAGACGGAAAATATGCTGGAAAATTCCAGAAAAAAATTGGAAAAGAAAAATCTGGATATGATTGTGGCAAATAATTTAAAGGTAGAAGGCGCAGGCTTTGCGGGAAATACCAATGTTGTCACGATGATTACAGAAAATGAGGAGATTTCACTCGGAAAAATGTCAAAAGAGGAAACAGCCTTTGAAATTTTAAACCAGATTTTAAAAATGACAAAATAACAATGTATTGTATCTTAAAAGAACGATAACAAGGAGAAATTATGAAAAATTTAACAGCAGATAACAGACAGAATACAAGAAGTATGGTTCAGACAGCAATTTTTGGCGCAATTATTATCATTATGGCATTTACGCCCTTTTTGGGATATATTCCGCTGGGCTTTACCAGAGCAACGATTATCCACATACCGGTTATTCTGGCATCTCTGCTTTTAGGCCCGAAAAAGGGAGCGGCGTTAGGCTTTTTATTCGGACTTACAAGTTTTATAAATAATACCACGAACCCTACCATTACATCCTTTGTATTTACCCCGTTTTATAATCTGGGCGAATTTGAAGGCGGTTTCGGAAGTATTGTAATATGCTTTCTTCCCAGAATTTTAGTAGGCGTTCTTCCATATTATATTTACAAGCTGATAAAGAAAATAGACAAAAAATCGGTATCCCCATGGGGACTGATTATTGCCGGAGTTACAGGCTCATTGGTAAATACACTTTTGGTTATGAACTTGATTTTTCTGTTTTTCAGGAAAGCTTATGCAGCAGCCAATGGAGTTACGGTAAAAGCGGTTTACGGATTTATTTTATCCATTATCGGAATAAACGGCGTGCCGGAAGCCATTGTGGCAGGCGTTCTGGTTTTCTTTATCGGAAGGATTTTAATGAAAAGAAACATCAGAGAAAGATTAGGGTTTATCAATGATTTTAGCGATTGACATAGGAAACACCAATATTGTAATTGGCTGTATCGATAAAGGGAAAAGAATTTTTATTGAAAGATTATCAACGGTACACACAAAAACAGAGCTGGAATATGCCATTGACATTAAAAATGTTTTAGATATTTATCATATTCACAGAGAGCAGCTGGACGGAGGAATTATTTCCTCTGTTGTGCCGAAAATTACCAAAACAGCAAAGCTTGCCGTAGAAAAAATACTAGATAAAGAAGTGCTGGTAGTAGGAGCGGGAATTAAAACAGGTTTAAATATCAGAATTGAAAGTCCGGAGCAGCTTGGAAGCGACTTAGTGGTAGATGCTGTGGCAGGAATTGCAGAATACAAAGCGCCAATGCTGATTTTTGATTTGGGAACAGCCAATACGGTCAGTGTCATTGACAGTAAGAAAAACTATATCGGAGGAATGATTTATCCGGGTATCGGCGTGTCCTTGGACTCTTTAACAGAAAGAGCAGCACAGCTTCGTGGAATTGGGCTGGAAGCCCCCAATGATATGATTGGCAAAAATACCATAGAGTGTATGAAGAGCGGCATGATTTACAGCAGTGCGGCAGCGATTGATGGTATTATTGACAGGCTGGAGGAGCGTATAGGCGAAAAAACCACAGTAATCGCAACAGGAGGTCTGGCAAAGAAGGTTATTCCATATTGTAAAAGAGAGATTGTCTTGGATGATGATTTATTATTAAAAGGACTTTATATTTTATACGAAAAAAACAATAAAAAGTAGGTTTGTAAGGATGGGCTGTCGCTTTAAGTGTATATCAAGAATATTGCTTAACGTGGCAGCTTCTTTTTATAGACTTCAAGAGGGCGTTCTGATACAATAGAAAAAGGGAAAGGGGGCAGGAAAAATGGGAAAGCGATGTAGGTTGTGCGGCGGAAAGCTGAGAAATGGTATATGCACAGAATGTGGTATGGACAACAGGAAAACGGATGAAAAATATTCCCGTCATGCAGAGAAAAATGCTTCGGCAGAGCACATTCATGAGGCAGAGCATACAACGGCTGAAAAGAAAACGAAAAGCAATTCTGTCCGAAACCAATTTGTATCTAAGAAGCAAACGCAGCATTCGGAAGTTAAGAATATAAAAGTGATTTTTTACGGTGCGGCAGTATTGCTGGTATTGGCGGCGCTGTTTTTGTCGAAAGATAATTCTGAAGCAGATTTGGAGCTGAATACAGAGGTGCAGGAGGAAGTATTCGATATGTCTGTGGAAAATGCAGAACAGGAGGTGCAGTTTCCCGTTATAGCGCAATGGGAAAATACTCTGGAGTCAGGCTTGTATGTAGTAGGCGTAGACATTCCGGCGGGAGAATATACCATTACCGCACCGCCGGGCAGTATATTTCAAACTTACAATAACCCTCAGTATGAAGATGAACATGTAAGCTTTGGAAAAGCGCCTTCGGGAATAGAAGAAGTAAAAAACATTCCTCTTTATGAGGGTACTTTAGTGCGGGTAAGCGGCTCGAATATGAGATTTTTCAGTTGGGATGCAGAGGTGGAAAATCTTACAGAGAGAGTAGAAAATCCTCTTACCAATCAGGTACAGATAATCGGAAAAGCAGTGGCGGGAAGAGATTTTGCGGCAGGAACTTATGATATAGAAGCAGTCGGTGAAAAAGAGGGGACTTTTACTTACAGCTATAAGGATAAAATTCAGATGTCTATTTGGCTGAAGCCTATGCAGACAGAAGGAAATCTTTATACTTCTGTGTATTATCGAAATGTGGTTTTGTCCGAAGGAACACAGATAGACACGGGAGATATGACAGTCATGCTTGTCCCAAGTAAAGGGATTGTAAGTGAGGATTACGCTTCCTTTTATGAAAATACTATTTCTCAGCAGGAGGATTTATGAGTAAAAAAAACAAGAAAAAAAGAACAGCAGGAGACGTTATCCGCACAATTATTATGTTTGCAGCATTGGCGGTATTTCTCTTTTCTGCCGTACAGTTGGCTAAAATATTTTTAGAATACAAAAAGGGAACAGATGAGTATAACAGGGTAAGAGAATATGTCACCACAACAGAGCCTGAGGAAGAAACGCAAGAGCCTTTAGAAGGGGAGGAAATGCCAAAGCCTACACCGCCGCAGGTGGATTGGGCAAATTTAAAAGCAATCAATGAAGATATTATCGGCTGGATACAGATAGAAGGAACGGAAATCAGTTATCCCATTGTGAAAGGAATAGATAATTCCTATTATTTAAAGCATACTTTTGAGAAAAATTCCAACGCAGCAGGGGCAATTTTTATCGATTATACCAACCGCAGTGATTTTCAGGACTGCAACACTCTTATTTACGGACATAATATGAAAAACGGCTCCATGTTTGGTCTGCTAAGGAGATATTTTAAAGATAAGGACTCTGTTCCGGGAAGATATATCTGGATTTGTACGCCGGATAAAAATTACCGCTATGAAATTTTTTCCAGTCATGTAGTAGATGCCACAGGAGAAACCTATACTCTGTTTCCGGAGGCAGACAAGCAGTTTGCAAGCTATGTTGACAGCATGAAGCAGCAGTCTTTGGTAGATTTTGGAACGGAGGTTACGAAAGAGGATAAAGTCATTACGTTATCCACTTGTACAGGAAATGATGCCACCCGATTTGTTGTGCAGGCAAAGAGAGAAGGAGAATATTAGGAGGGGATTTTTTATGGGAGAGATAGCAAGATTGCAGGAGATTATTGACGAGAGCAAAAATATTGTATTTTTTGGAGGAGCCGGAGTTTCCACAGAAAGCGGAATTCCTGATTTTCGAAGTGTGGACGGATTGTATCATCAGGAATGGGATTTTCCGCCGGAAGTAATTTTAAGCCATACTTTTTTTCAAAGGAAGCCGGCAGAATTTTATCGGTTTTATCAGGCAAAAATGATGTGTGATACAGCCAAGCCAAACGCAGCACATAAAAAGCTTGCTCAGTTGGAAGAACAGGGGAAATTAAAAGCGATTGTTACGCAGAATATAGACAATCTCCATCAGATGGCAGGAAGCAAAAATGTGTTGGAGCTGCATGGAAGTGTTTATCGAAATCACTGTGTAAAGTGCCATACCTTTTACGATTTTGCTTATATGAAAAAGAATAAGGGAATACCCAGATGCAGCAAATGCGGCAGTATTATTAAACCGGATGTTGTGCTGTATGAGGAAGCTTTAAATCAGGAGGTTGTAAATACGTCTATCCATGCCATTGCTCATGCGGATACTTTAATTATAGGAGGAACGTCTCTTTCTGTTTATCCGGCAGCTTCTTTAATAGATTATTTCAGCGGAAAGCATCTGGTTGTAATCAATCGTGACAAAACACCACAGGATGAAATGGCAGAGCTTGTGATTAACCAGCCAATCGGCAAGGTGTTTGAGCAAATAAAATAGATGAGGTGACAGAAAATGGGTTTAAATTATGAAGTGGGAGATTTTGTAAAATTAAAAAAACAGCATCCCTGCGGAAGTAATGAATGGGAAATTTTAAGAGTAGGAGCTGATTTTCGCTTAAAATGCATGGGATGCGGACATCAGGTAATGCTTTCCAGAAAGTTGGTAGAAAAAAATACCAGAGATTTACGAAAAAAAGCTTGAAAAATGGAAATCCTTATGGTAAAATTGAAAATCGTGATATATTATTATCCTTGTTCCCTGCTCATCAGGGGACCAAAAGACCAAAAGGAGGTACAACAAGCATGAACAAATACGAATTAGCATTAGTTGTAAATGCAAAAATTGATGATGAAGCTCGTGCAGCAGTAGTGGAAAAAGCAAAAAATTACATTGCTCGTTACAACGGAACAGTTACAGAAGTTGAAGAATGGGGCAAGAAAAGATTAGCTTACGAAATCCAGAAAATGCGCGAAGGTTATTACTACTTCATCCAGTTCGAATCTGATGCTGCATGCCCAGCAGAAGTTGAAGGACGTATTCGCATTATGGACAATGTATTAAGATATTTAGTTGTTAAAAAAGAAGCTTAATTCTTTCGACAGCACAAACAAACATTAAAATTCAGATTTATCAAGTGCACCGAAAGCCGTTTTACGGGCTTTGGGCTTCGAGAGAACAGGCAGTTATTTATTAAGTATAATGAGGTGATTAGATGAATAAAGTAATTTTAATGGGACGTTTAACAAGAGATCCTGAGGTGAGATATTCCGCAGGAGAGAATTCAATGGCAATTGCCAGATATACACTGGCTGTAGACCGACGTTTTAAAAGAGACGGAGAGGCAACTGCTGATTTTATCAGTTGTGTTGCTTTCGGCAGAGCAGCAGAATTTGCAGAGAGATACTTCCGTCAGGGTATCCGCATTGTAGTAAGCGGCAGAATTCAGACAGGAAGCTATACAAACAGAGACGGCGTTAAGGTTTATACAACTGACGTTGTAGTAGAAGAACAGGAATTTGCAGAGAGCAAATCTGTAAGTGACAGTCATGTAGGACAGGCAGCTTCTATGGGAGCACCTGCACCGGCGCCTACTCCAAGTATGGCATCCGCAGATGGATTTATGAATATCCCGGATGGAATTGACGAAGAGCTGCCATTTAGCTAAACAGCGGCGGCAATATTGATAGGAGGTAAACAATCATGGCTTACGAAAAAGGTAATAGACCGGATTCTCCAATGAAGAGAAGAGGCGGACGCAGAAGAAAAAAAGTTTGTGTATTCTGTGGACAGGAAAATAACGAAATCAGCTACAAAGACGCTAACAAACTGAAAAGATACGTATCTGAAAGAGGTAAAATTCTTCCTAGAAGAATTACAGGAAACTGTGCAAAACATCAGAGAGCGTTAACAGTAGAAATCAAAAAAGCTAGACATTTGGCAATCATGCCTTACGTTCAGGACTAATTGATATTTGGCACACTGCTTCGGCAGTGTGCTTTTTGCTTGTACAAAAGGAAAAACAATGGTATAATGTTTGCACAACGTGCAAACCAAGCCAATGAAATTGGCTTGCTGTAATTTTTGTATTGGCAGGTGGAGAGATGAATGGAAAAATTAAGATGAAGGGACAGTTGAAAGTATATATGCAGTTCCCGATTATTTTGGGAATTTTGCTTATAATCATGAATATATCTGTATTTGCGGTAAGCGTAAAGGCAGGAGCGCTGGTTAGTGTTTTTGTGGCTGCGTATATTTTGATTGTAGTATTTTTATATTTTCACAGTCGTGCCGGCATTATGAATGAGTTGATTTCCTTTGCAACCCAATACGGACAGGTGCAGAAAAATTTATTAAATGAATTTATTGTACCCTACACCTTGTTGGACTCTAATGGAAAGATTTTGTGGCTGAATGAGGAATTTGTAAAGCTTACAGGAAAGAACAAAAAATATCGCAAATCCATTAGCACTCTTTTTCCGGAGATTACAAAGGATAAGCTTCCAAAAGAGGCAGATGCCAAGGTCGCTGTTCAATATGGCGAAAGAGATTACAAGGCAGTGATGCGTGTGATTTCTATGGATAAGCTTTTAGAGGAGTCCGGTCTTGTGGAGCTGGCACAGGAAAATGATTTAATTGCCCTGTATTTGTTTGACGAAACAGAATTAAATCAGTATATCAGACAGAAGGAAGATGAAAAGCTGGTTACAGGTCTTTTATATCTGGATAATTACGAAGAAGCGTTAAACAGTGTAGAAGAAGTTCGCCGTTCTCTTTTGGTAGCCTTAATTGAGAGAAAGCTGAATAAATATTTTAATGATGTAGACGGACTGATTAAAAAGCTGGAAAAGGATAAATTTATCCTTGTTATGCGCCAGAGCTCTTTAGAAGAATTGAAAAAGAAACGCTTTAATATTTTAGAGGATGTAAAGACGGTAAACATCGGAAACGATATGGCAGTTACGATCAGCATTGGTATTGGTATCAACGCACCGACTTATGCTCAGAATTATGAATATTCCCGTATTGCCATTGACTTGGCATTGGGACGTGGCGGCGATCAGGTAGTAATTAAAGATAAAGACCAGATGATTTATTTTGGCGGTAAATCTCAGCACGCAGGAAAGAATACCCGTGTAAAGGCTCGTGTAAAAGCTCACGCATTGCGGGAATTTATGGTAAGTAAGGATAAAGTTGTGGTTATGGGACACAAGATTTCTGATGTGGACTCCATCGGTGCAGCCATTGGTATTTACAGAGCAGCAAAATCCTTAAACAAGAAGGCACATATTGTTGTGAACAACCCGACAATGTCGGTACGTCCGATTATTGAAAATTTCAGAGATAATCCTGACTATGATGAGGATATGTTTGTAGACAGTGATGAAGCAAAAGAAATTGTAGATAATAATACCGTAGTAGTAGTAGTAGATACCAATAAGCCAAGCTATACAGAGTGTGAAGAGCTTCTGCACAAGACAAAGACCATTGTGGTATTAGACCATCACAGACAGGGCAGCGAGGTTATTCAAAATGCTGTATTGTCTTATATTGAGCCTTATGCTTCCTCTTCCTGCGAAATGGTAGCGGAAATCCTTCAGTATTTTTCTGATGATATTAAAATCTACAATATTGAAGCAGATGCTATCTATTCCGGTATTATTATTGACACCAATAATTTCACAGCGAAGACAGGAGTTCGTACATTTGAAGCAGCAGCATTTCTCCGCCGCTGCGGCGCAGACGTTACCAGAGTACGGAAAATGTTCCGTGACGATGTGAAATCCTATCGTGCCAAGGCAGAGGCAATTCGTCATGTGGAAACCTACAAGAATTGTTTTGCCATTGCGGTTTGCCCAAGTGAAGGTATTGACAGTCCCACGGTTGTAGCTTCTCAGGCGGCAAATGAGCTTTTAAATGTAGACAGTATTAAGGCGACCTTTGTGCTTACCGATTATCAGGGCAAGATTTATATCAGCGCAAGAGCTATTGATGAGGTAAATGTACAGTTGATTATGGAAAAAATGGGCGGCGGCGGTCATATTAATATGGCAGGCGCACAGCTTCCGGGAGTTTCCGTAGAGGAAGGTATCCGACAGTTAAAAAATACCATTGACAAGATGATAAAAGAAGGAGATATAGAGGTATGAAAGTAATTTTAATTGAAGATGTAAAATCTCTTGGAAAAAAAGGTGAAATTGTAAACGTAAGCGACGGATATGCAAGAAATATGCTTTTCCCTAAGAAATTAGGTGTGGAAGCAACAGCAAAAAACATTAACGATTTAAAACTTCAGAAAGCGCATGAAGAAAAAGTGGCAAAAGAAAATCTTCAGGCTGCAAAAGAATTTAAAGAAGAATTAGAGACAAAGCAGGTAACCTTGGCAATTAAAGTGGGAGAAAACGGAAGAACCTTTGGTTCTGTGTCCACGAAAGAAATTTCCGAAGCAGTGAAAAAGCAGTTAGGATATGATATTGACAAGAAGAAAATGCAGCTTTCTAATCCAATTCGTGAATTAGGAACAACCATGGTTCCTGTAAAGCTTCATACACAGGTTACTGCACAGCTTAAGGTTGTGGTAAAGGAAGCATAGGAAGGGAGTCTTCACCAACATGGAAGAAGCACTGATAAAACGAATTTTGCCTCACAGTCCAGAAGCGGAGCAATCGGTTATTGGCTCTATGATTATGAGCAGAGATGCCATTGTGGAGGCTTCTGAGATTATTACAGGAGCAGATTTTTACCAGCAGCAGTACGGGATAGTCTTTGAGGCAATGATTGAGCTTCATGATGAAGGAAAGGCAGTGGATTTGATTACATTGCAGGAGCGGTTAAAAGAGAAAGACTTGCCGCCTGAGATTTCCAGTATGGAGTTTGTAAGGGATTTGCTGTCAGCTGTGCCGACTTCTGCAAATGTAAAGTATTATGCGGAAATTGTGGCAGAGAAATCTATGCTGAGGAAGCTGATAAAGACCACAGAGGAAATTACCAATGCCTGCTATCTGGGAAAAGAAAAGACGCAGGATATTTTAGAGGTTACGGAAAAGAAAATTTTTGATTTGGTACAGAACAGAGGCAGTGAGGAATTTGTTCCTATTCGTCAGGTTGTATTAAATGCCATTGAGAAAATTGAAAAAGCTTCCAGAAGTCAGGGCAGCGTAACCGGTATTCCCACAGGCTTTATTGACTTGGATTATAAAATGTCCGGTTTTCAGCCTTCTGATTTGATTTTAGTGGCAGCTCGTCCTTCTATGGGAAAGACAGCTTTTGTTTTGAATATTGCCCAGTACATGGCATTTCACAATGATGTAACAGCAGCTATTTTCAGTTTGGAGATGTCAAAGGAGCAGTTGGTAAACCGTCTTCTGGCATTGGAGTCAAAGGTAGACTCACAGAATATCCGAACAGGTAATCTGGAGGATGAAGAATGGGCGAAGCTTATTGAGGGCGCAAATATTATTGGAAAATCCAATTTAATTATTGACGATAAGCCGGGTATTTCCATTTCCGAATTGCGTTCCAAATGCAGAAAGTATAAGATGGAGCATAATCTGGGAGTTATTTTTATCGATTACCTGCAGCTTATGACAGGGAGCGGAAGAAGCGAGTCCAGACAGCAGGAAATTTCAGAGATTTCCCGTTCCTTAAAGGCGCTTGCCAGAGAATTGAATGTGCCGGTTGTGGCGCTTTCTCAGTTGAGCCGTGCCGTAGAGCAGCGTCCTGACCACAGACCGATGCTTTCCGACCTTCGAGAGTCAGGAGCTATTGAACAGGATGCCGACGTGGTTATGTTTATCTATCGTGATGATTATTATAATAAAGACTCTGAAAATAAAAACATAGCAGAGATTATTATTGCCAAACAGAGGAACGGTCCTATCGGAACAGTAAATCTGGTATGGCTGCCAAATTATACAAAGTTTGTGAATATGAAGAAATAAAAATTGAATATCATTTTAAAATGTGTTATGATACAAATACAAAAGGAACAAATCGCCCACGAGTGGTTTGACCTGTGAATAAGTAGAAAAGACCACCCTGTCACCTGTCAAAGTTTAAGGGTGGTTTTTTCTATGCGGTACTAATGACTAATTAAGTAAATGAATGTCAGTAGTGCAATCAAAAATAATCCAAACTGCATCAAGTCGTTAAAACTGAAGTCGTTTTTCATGAGCACCACCCCCCCATTCTATGTAGAATGAGGTCAACGCCATCCTGTAACACGATTGTTCCTTGGCATGAATATAGCATAGTTAATCAGTATAATCAAGAGAAAGAATTACTCATCATAAATATTTACAATTTCCCCATCTAAAATCCGGTTCATATTTTTTACAGCGCAGAAATTTCCGCACATACTGCAAGTATCTTCCTTTTCCGGTTTTGCTTCTGAGCGATAGCGTCTTGCTTTTTCAGGATCAATGCAAAGGCGGAACATTTCTTCCCAGTCCAGATTTTTTCTGGCGGTACTCATTTCATAATCCCAATCAGCAGCACCTTTAATGCCTTTGGCAATATCAGCGGCATGAGCGGCGATTTTAGATGCAATAATCCCTTCTTTTACATCGTTGACATCAGGAAGGCGCAGATGCTCCGCAGGTGTTACATAGCACAGGAAAGATGCGCCGTAGGTTGCGGCAATGGCACCGCCGATAGCAGCAGTAATATGGTCGTAGCCGGGAGCAATGTCGGTTACAAGAGGTCCGAGTACATAGAAAGGCGCACCCTGACATACAGTCTGCTGGATTTTCATATTTGCTTCAATCTGATTTAAGGGCATGTGTCCCGGTCCTTCAATGATAACCTGAACATCTTTTTTCCATGCACGTTTTGTCAGTTCCCCTAAAGTAACTAATTCCTCAATCTGAGAAATATCTCCCGCATCTGCGAGACAGCCGGGGCGGCAGGCATCTCCAAGACTCATCGTAACATCATATTTTTGGCAGATATCCAGAATACGGTCATAATGCTCATAAAAAGGATTTTCCTGTCCTGTCATTTCCATCCACGCAAAGATAATAGAGCCGCCTCTGGACACAATATTAGTAAGGCGTTTGTTTTCCTTAAAGCGTTTGGCAGTATTTTTATTGATACCTACATGGATAGTCATAAAATCCACGCCGTCTTTTGCGTGCATTTCCACAATCTTAATCCATTCTTCGGAAGTGATTTCTTTTAATGGCTTGTGGTAGTATACAACAGCGTCATAAATCGGTACAGTACCGATAATTGCCGGACATTCTGAGGTTAATTTACGGCGGAATTTCTGAGTATCTCCAAAGGAGCTTAAATCCATAATAGACTCAGCGCCCATTTTTACTGCGTCGTTTACTTTCTTAAGTTCCATATCAAGGTCTTTCCAGTCTCTGGAAGTTCCCAGATTAACATTGATTTTTGTCTTCAGCATAGAGCCAATTCCGTTTGCTTCCAGACAGGTATGCAGCTTATTGGCGGGAATAGCCACTTTTCCTTCTGCCACAAGCTGACGAAGCTTTTGCACATCCATTTGTTCTTTTGCAGCCACGGATTTCATTTCTTTGGTGATGATACCCTGCCGTGCCGCGTTCATTTGCGTTGTGTACGTCATATTCATTCTCCAATCTTATGTTATTAAAAAACTCCCCGAAATAGAAAAGTGCCCGTACCAAAAAAGGGTATACGGACACTGTAAATGCTGGTATAAACTCCCTACGTTGGCATAATCCAAATCAGGTAATACAGGTCGAAGTCAGACTTCCTCTCAGCCCTAAGGCTCCCTGGTTGTTTTTTCTCAGTGTAGCACTGCTATGGGGACTTGTCAATGTTTTTGTCGAACGTATTTTCTTGCAATTTAAAGTGTGTTTGTTATAATAATTAGGAGAACGTGAGAAAGGGGTTAAGGTATGCAGGAGACCATTTACTCTGTTTCGGAAGCCGTGGGAATTTTAGAGCTTCAATCTCATGTACTGCGGTACTGGGAGGAAGAAATGAAGCTTCCCATTAAGAGAAACGAGTTGGGACACAGATACTACACCCGATGGGATATTCAGGTTTTTTTGAGTATTAAGGAACTAAAGAAAAAAGGATATTCATTAAAAGAAATCGGCAAACTGGCTGATATTTTTTACCAAAGGCAGGAAAAAGAGAGTAAGATTTCCCCGGAATTTATGGAGATTGTCAGCAAGCTTGTACAGGCGCAATTAAAGGAGAAAAAAACAGGAGAAGACCGATATAAGAAGCTGGATGAAAGAATTCGCAATTATCAGCAGTCAAGGCGTGAGGTGGCGGCTGCTTTTGAAAAGAAAAATTCCAAAAAGAAAGGGATATTTTCGAGAAAATGAATACTAGTACAACGAAAACTAAATAACTGCCATATGACTTGTCTAATTGTTCATTTGCATCGTTGTCGTCAATCAGCGTAGCACCACTACGCCTCATTTCTCCGCCTTGCATATGGAACAATTATTCTACGTCAATATAGCAGAAATTTAGTTTTTGCTGTACTGGAAAAAGAAAGAGGCAGGACTTTGAAAGTTCTGCCCCTTTTCTAATTTCATAGGAAATTGCGTCCTATGAAATTAAAAATGCTCCGCAAGGATCGCACTGCGGCGAATAGGTATTATGTTGCCGGAGCAACCCGCCGCAGGCGGAGAATTCTGCTGAGCAGAATTCTTTTCAAAATATTAGCCTTCAACGATAGCTTCTGTTGGACAAACACCAGCGCATGTTCCGCAGTCAACGCATGTATCAGCGTCGATAACGTATTTGTCATCACCTTCAGAAATAGCTTCAACTGGACACTCGCCAGCGCATGTTCCGCAGCTTACACATTCATCTGTAATTACGTATGCCATGATTATATCCTCCTTTATATTCTGAACTTAAGAATTCAGTTCTTAGCTGTATTCTAATATATTTACCTCTATAATACAAGTCTTAATTTAGAAACAATGCAGAAAAAGAGTTGAACATAAAAGGGAAAGAGATTATAATAAAATCTATAAATCAGAATAAGGAGGAAATACTCATGAAGGTAACACCAGATATGACAATCGGTGAGTTAATCCGTTTAGATGAAAACATTATTCCAATTCTCATGAGAGCAGGTATGCACTGCATCGGATGCCCTTCTGCACAGGGAGAAAGCATTGCAGAAGCAGCTATGGTTCACGGAATTGACGGAAATATGTTAGTTGCACAGATTAACGATTTTTTAGAGAATAAATAAGAAAAAGGAGCTGCCGCTTGAAACATCATTCAGAAATATATTCCGAATGTGTATCGAATGCGACAACTCCTTTTTTAGCATCCTAGATGAGTGTCAGCTTTTGCAAAGCCTCGGTAGGGAGAATACATCCTTCATGTTCTGCAAGAAATGCTTCTCTGGCAGGTGACAGCTTTTTGCCGCTTCCATATTCGGAGAGCATATTGCATACACGGTTGAAATCCTCCGGTGAAGTCTGATCCTGATGAAGAAGCAGGGAATAAGTGTCTGCCTTTTCATCTTTATACAGGGAACTGAAGCCTTGGAAGAAATTGTTTAAGCCATGAGCTGCTTCAATCACAGTGTCTAAATTAGGAAAAACATATTCCCGTCTTAAATTGATATGTTCAGAAGGCGGCTTTGTTTCCGCTTCTTGAGAAACAGGTTCTTTTTTCTCTCTTTTTTCCTTTTTCTTTTTTTGTTCTTCCGTAGCCTTATAAATTTTTGCAAAGAGGTCTAAAATATCATCCGCTCCCTCTGTTTCAATAGCAGGTGAAGGCTCAGAAGAAGGTTCTCCAAAGGGGGTAAACTTAGAAAAGCGGGTATCCAGTTCTTCCGGATCATCTACTTTGGAAATAATTAAGATAATACTTTCTGAAGAAATGGGAATTGCTTCAATCATCAGAGGGGTATCGTTTGCTTCAAAGCCAAACTGCAAATTTGCCTGCTGCATCATATCTCGAAAAAGATCTTTTGCTTTATCACTTCCATACGCCAGCTCACTTAAACGAAGCTGTCTTGCTTCTAAATCTTCTTTTGTCAGTGTACAGCGTATTTGATTTTCATTAATTCTTTCTATTTTCATAACATCACATCCTGTCTGTTTATTATCTAAAGATGCTATTTTCTCTTTTACATTATATACTATGCGTGATAAGCTTGTAAAGACGGAATAGTTACTTTTCATAATC
>UQAX01000039.1 GCA_900539145.1 uncultured Blautia sp. | reverse complement strand
ACGCAAATTTTAAAGCTAAAAAGGGTATTATAATTAGGCGAAAATAGCGATAAATGGCATTGCTTGTTATTAAAGCCCTTTTCAGAATTGTGGCGGAGAAAGTCCCTACAATGAAGTCACAGGGCGCTGCGAAGAACGAAGCAAACAATGCAACACAGAAAGCAGCACCAGTTGCAGCGACTCCGGTTGTGGAAGAAAAAATTGATTTTTCCAATGTAAAAATCGAGCCATTGTTTGAAGAAATGGTTGATTTTGAAACATTCAGCAAATCTGATTTCAGAGCTGTGAAAGTTTTGGAATGTGAAGCAGTACCGAAATCAAAGAAACTTTTGAAATTTGTTTTAGATGACGGTACAGAGGAGAAAAGAGTAATTTTAAGCGGTATTCATGAGTATTATGAACCGGAAGAGCTGGTTGGAAAGACTTGTATCGCTATCACAAATCTGCCTCCAAGACCAATGATGGGAATTGACTCCTGTGGTATGCTGATTTCAGCAGTACATGAGGAAGACGGTCGTGAAGGATTAAATCTTCTTATGGTTGATGATAGAATTCCGGCAGGTGCGAAATTGTATTAATAAAATGTGATTAAATGGGCAGTCCCAAGGGGGATTGCCCATTTTTAGAACCAAGGAATGGAAAAGTAGACATTAGAAGTGTACCTGCTGAAAAGGGAAAAGAGATTTCAGCTAAAAGGACAGTTCATATTTACCGTCTTTTTTAATATTATAGAGCACTATTACAATCCATTCTTTATAATGATACAGGTAATCGTTTTATGGTTAAATCATTGTTATTACAAGAAATATGTGATAAAATAAAAATAGATAATATATTATCTAAAATAGCAGAAAATCACAAAAAATAGATAATATATTATCAGAGAAAGAGGTGAAGAAATGCGACAGCTTGTATGGGAAACAGCAGAAGAACTGGATCAGAAACTCGCACAGCGAGTGCGAAATATCAGAAAAAGGCGTTCTATTTCACAGGAAAAACTGGCTTCTATGAGTGGAGTGAGTTATGGTTCGATCAAGAGATTTGAAATGACAGGAAAGATATCCTTACTCTCACTGACGAAGATTGCAATGGCTTTGGATATTGTTGGTGAGCTTAGAGATATATTCACGAATGTACCATATAAGGATATTCAGGAGGTTATTAATGAAACGAGATAATTCGTTACAAGTATATTATAATGAACGATTGGTCGGGACGCTGGCGATGACAGCCGGTCGTAAAATTGCGTTTCAGTATAGTAAAAGCTGGATTGAAAAAGGATTTTCAATCAGCCCCTTTTCTCTTCCATTAAAAGACCAGGTGTTTATTCCGACAAAAGATTATTTTCAGGGACTTTTTGGAGTATTTGCGGATAGTCTTCCGGATGGCTGGGGAAACTTGCTGCTGAACCGATTATTACGTTCGCATAAACAAAATCCAGATGATTTGACTGTAACAAGTGGTGGAGCCAGACCGAAGATTATGACATCAATAGATGGAGAGCAATGGATTATTAAATTTCCTGCTCATGTAGATGGCGAAAATGCAGGAAAGATGGAATATGACTATTCTTGCTGTGCAAGACAATGCGGAATTATTATGAGTGAGACCAGATTATTTCCATCTGAAAAATGCGAAGGATATTTTGGAACAAAACGTTTTGACAGGGCAGTGGATACAAAAGGAGAAAAAAAGAACCATATGCTTACAGCTGCGGCACTTTTGGAGTTGGATTTTGAATAGCCAAGTATGGATTATCATGGTCTTATGAAGCTGACAAAAATATTAACGAATAATAATGAGATGGATTTAGAAAATATGTTTCGCCGAATGTGCTTTAATGTATTTGCGCATAACAGAGATGATCATTCGAAGAATTTCACATTTCTTTATGATGAAGAAAATGATAGCTGGCGTTTGAGTCCTGCTTATGATCTTACTTATAGTAATACGTATTATGGGGAGCATACGACAGCAGTGGATGGAAATGGACGTAATCCGGGAGAAAAAGAAATTCTTGCAGTGGGCATAGCAGCAGGAATGAATAAAGAAAAATGTCTGGATATCATGAAAGGGATTGAAGCGAATGTAAAAGAGCGGTTAGGGGAGTATTTGTAGAAAAAAGAATAGAAAAGGAAAAAGAATGAATATTGTATTGATTATTGCATGGGTACTTGCACTTATATCTGCCATTGTAGTTCCGCCGGATAGTGCATATTTAAGTTATATTGATTTTCATACGCTTGGGCTTTTGTTTTGTCTGATGGCAGTGATGGCAGGAGCAAATCGTCTCGGCGTGTTCCGGCAGGCAGCCGATAGATTACTTACAAAAGTAAAAAACAGTCACCAGTTGGAGTTGATACTTGTTTTTTTATGTTTTATATCCAGTATGCTGATTACCAATGATGTGGCGCTTATCACATTTGTGCCATTTGCAATTCAGGTATTAGAGATGTCTGACCGGAGGGAGAGCATTATTTTGGTGGTTGTGTTACAGACAATAGCAGCGAACCTTGGAAGTATGTTTACCCCAATTGGAAATCCCCAAAATCTTTATCTGTATTCTAAATCGGGGATGGGAGTGGGAGAATTTCTTATATTGATGCTCCCGTATACTGTTCTTGCGGCGGTGTTACTTTTCGTGACCATTGTCCTTCGAAAAAAACAGCCGTTGCACACGTTACAGATTGCTTCGGAAGTATCTTTCAAGAACTATCGGAAGCAAGTGATCTATGCGGTTTTGTTTGTGCTGTGTCTGCTCTGTGTGGCACAGATATTGCCCGCATGGTTTGTCACTATTGTGACAGTTTTTGTTGTATTTTTCACAGATAGGGATACGTTAAAGATGATTGACTATTCTTTGCTGCTTACATTTGCGGGATTTTTTATTTTTATCGGAAATATGGGACGTATTCCGGCTTTTTGTGATTTTTTAAAAGGAATCATCAGTGGCAATGAAATACTCACAGCAGTAGCTTCTTCACAGGTCATCAGCAATGTTCCGGCTGCGCTGTTATTGTCCGGATTTACACAGAAATGGGAAGCTTTGATTGTCGGAACAAATATCGGAGGGCTTGGAACATTGATTGCATCAATGGCGAGTTTGATTTCTTACCGGCTTATTGTAGCCTCTGGACCTGGTCGAAAAGGAAAGTATATTTTGTACTTTACAATTGCAAATATTTTATTTTTGATGGTGTTTATTCTGGCTGCATTTATGTTTTCATGATAATAGCACAGAAATATCGGGAAAAAGGTAATTACATCTAATAATGGAAAGGTGGAACGATAAAATGAATGAACAAAATATCATCCGTGAACGTCTGACATTTACAGGAAGGGTACAGGGCGTGGGATTTCGCTATCGGGCAAAGCATGCAGCAGACAGTGCGGGAGTTACCGGATGGGTAACAAACGAGTGGGATGGCAGTGTTGTGATGGAAGCGCAGGGGACAGCGGACCAGATTAACAGGGTTTTGAAGATGATTAATCAAAGCCCGTATATTCAGATTTCATGGCTGGATAGAAAACCACTTCCCAAGGAGCAGCATGAAAAAGGCTTTCACGTAAGATAAGATTTTTTGATGCCAAAAGGATGCCGTTATGATATATAATAGCCGCAGGATATAGACAGGGGGAAAGCTATGGTAAATATTTTAATTGTTGAGGATGAAAAACCTATTTCTGATTTGATAAAGCTGTCGCTGAAAGGAGCGGGATATTTTTGTTCTTGTGCGTATGATGGTGAGACTGCGGCTGATATGATAGAGGAAAACAGATATGATTTAATTCTTCTGGATATTATGATCCCATATATTGACGGATTTGAATTGCTGGAATATATAAAACCCTTTGATATCCCGGTTATTTTTATCACGGCAATGAATTCGATTGATGATAGAGTAAAAGGTTTAAAAATGGGTGCAGAGGATTATATCGTAAAACCATTTGAGGTTGTAGAACTTTTGGCAAGGGTTGAGGTGGTACTCAGAAGATTTCATAAGACTTCGGATATTATTCAAATTAATGATAAGCTGACAATTAATTTGAAACAGCATGTGGTTCGATATGATGAACAGGAAGTAGCGCTGACACCAAAGGAATATGATTTGCTTGTGCTTTTTGCACAGAATCCAAACGTGGCATTATATAGAGAAACTATATATGAGCGGGTATGGGGAGGAAACCTGGAATATACCAGTAAGACAGTGGACTTGCATGTACAGAGACTTCGAAGAAAAGCTCATCTGGAAGACATGATAAAAGCAGTTAATAAAGTAGGATATCGATTGGAGATGAGGGCATGAAGTTTCGATATAAAGTGACTTTGTGTATGATTTCCATGATTGCGTTTATTTTTGGAATTGGTGGTACATTTCTTTTATACAGTTCCTTTCAAAGCTCCATAAATCGTGAAAAGATATCTGCAATAAAATCATTTGACATGGTTATTCATACATTTTCTCTGCTTAGTCAGGAAACTACTTGGACGACAGCAAGTGAGATTTCTAAGGATTTTGGGAAGATTGTGGAACAAAATGATTTGTTTGTTGCTATAAGTCTGCATAAAGACAAAGAACTTATATATAAAAGTAGTGATTTTGTGAATGATATGGAAGAAATGTGTGATAAAGCAGATTACAGAAATGTAGCATATAAGATTATCCATAGTGAAAATCAGTACTATATTCAGCTTTGTTCAGTGATTAAAGTGGAAAATGCAGACTTATATATAGATGCTTTATATGACATCACAAAAGTATACGAGCAAAGAGAGGAATTGCAGAAACTTTATATAGCGGTTTTTCTTTTTGTAGTGACCTGCAGCGCAGTTTTCTCTTATATTTTATCATATTTTTTAACAAAACCCATAAGCAGGCTGAAGAAAATCGTTTCCAGTATTACACAAGGGAACTATGATTTGAGAAGTGATATTCATACAAACGATGAGATAGAAGAACTTTCAGTAGAATTTGACCGTATGACAGATACGCTTGTTGACAAAATGGAGGAATTAAATGCGGCGGTGGACAGACAGAATCAGTTTATTGCAAATTTTACACATGAACTGAAAACGCCAATGACATCTATGATTGGATATGCAGATTTGTTGAGACGTCAGAATTTAAGTCAGGAGGAGCAGACAGACGCTGCAAACTATATATATTCTGAAAGTAAACGATTGGAGAGGCTGTCTATAAAGCTTCTTGAACTCATTGCCGCAGGTAATAAAGAGCAGGAGCTGACAATTCAAAACCCGGCATATTTGATAGAAAATGTGGTGAAGTATTATGTACCATATTTTCAAGAAAATGGGATAGAGATAGAGAAAAAATGTGAGGCTGGTAATTGTATGCTGGAACCGGATCTTTTTGTCTCTCTGGTTGTAAATCTCTTAGAAAATGCCAGACGTGCTATGGAAAATGGTGGTGTTATCAAAATAGTACTTTCCATGAAAAAAGATGGTTGCGATTTGCTCATTCAGGACACCGGATGTGGTATTCCAAAAGATAAACTGGTGCATATAACAGAAGCCTTTTATCGTATAGATAAAGCCAGAAGCCGTAGCTTTGGAGGTGCCGGACTGGGGCTGTCACTTTGTGATCGGATAGCAAAAATTCATAACGGAAGTCTTTCAATAGAAAGTGAAGTGGGTGTTGGAACAGTGGTGAAAGTGCAGATACGGGGAGGCAGAATATGAAAAAGTATTCATGGGTATTTGGAGTATTTATCATGATTTTATGCATTGGTTTTGGACTGTTTTTTCCTCGTATTGTCTTTTCAAATGTTTTAAATGAAAATCTGGAACAGGTGGAAAAATATAAGGTAAATCCCATAGAAATTACCCATTCCAATAGTATTATAGAGGCTATGAGAGTCGTGTATAAAAAAGACTATGAGTTTGATTATCAGGAAGAACTGGCAAATTTATCAAGAGAAGAATTAGCAGAAGTCTGTAACTCTTTCCTGCAGGGATTGCAATTAGAGGGATGGGGTTATATGCAGATAAGTATTGATAAATCAAGTATGGATGCAAAATGTAACCTGCTGGTTATGAAGGATTCTTCTACTTCTGCTGTAATATGGACGGTGAAAGCGAAATGCTTAACAGGTGATGAATTGGTGCTGTGTGTGGATGATAAGAATAAAAAGGTTGTCCAGATGAGTTACAATGTTACAGCAGATGACGGAAATTCAGCAGCTTATTGTATTGATAATAAAAATAGCGAGTATGTTAAGGCTAATTTAATTTCATATTTAGAAGAGTATTATGAACTTAGTATAGAACCGGAAGATGATAGTTATGACGTAATCAAATTGGTTGATAAAAACAAAGATGAAATTTTGATGTCTGTATATTTTTATTATAAGGGACCTGAATTATTACCATTTGAATGATGCCAAATGGATGGCAAACTGAATATATTTTGAAAACGCACCGCGCTATCCTTTAGAAAAAGGAAAGAGAGGTGCGTTTTGTGATTAAGAGGAAAATAAGACGAAGAAAGGGAATGTCACGTAAAAGAAGGATGGTAGGTGTATTGATGAGCGAAATTATGGTATGTGTGATTTGTGTCATAGTTGCAGCAGGAGTTGTCAGAACAAGCGTTTCGGTAGAGGGAAAAATTTTATATAAACATAACAATTCTAAAAAAATTAATCAGAATAATGATAATTTGAAAAATGATTCATCAACAGATGCGGGCACGAAGTGGAACTTAATTTTAGTAAATAGTTCGCACAAGCTGGATCAATCTTATGCCGAAAATATATCTCTTACACAGCTTAGAAACGGGCAGAGTATTGATTCCAGATGTTATCCTGAATTGCAGCAGATGATGGATGATTGCCGTGCGCAGGGATATTCACCAATTATTTGTTCTTCCTATCGGACTCATGAAAAACAACAGGAACTTTTTAACCAGCAAATTCAGATATATATGAAAGATGGGATGGACAGACAGGAGGCAGAAGAAAAAACGGCAAAATCAGTTGCAATTCCGGGGACAAGTGAACATGAGTTAGGGCTGGCTGTAGATATAACAGATATTGCGGAACAAAAAATAGTCAGTGGAATGGAGGAACAGCCTGTACAACAATGGCTCATGAAAAATTGCTGGAAATATGGTTTTATACTGCGCTATCCTGAGGATAAGGCAGATATAACGGGAATTGTCTATGAACCATGGCACTATCGATATGTGGGCAAGGAAGCAGCAAAATATATTTACAGTAATCAGATTACACTGGAGGAATATTGCTATCACCATTGATTTTTTCTATACCGATTGGTATAATGTGAGTAAAAGTTATTCACAAGCAGGAGGAATGATTATGGCATGGTATGAAGAGGCAGTGTTTTATCATATTTATCCTATCGGCATGACAGGTGCACCCAAAGAAAATAAGGGAGAAGAGGTTGTACACAGGTTTGAAGAACTGGATAAATGGCTTCCTCATATTGCGGACATAGGCTGTACTGCTATTTATATAGGACCGTTGTTTGAATCCAGTACCCATGGATATGATACAAAGGATTATAAGGTTGTGGATCGTAGATTAGGAGATAATGAGGATTTCAAACGCTTTGTCAGAAAGGCTCACGAGGCAGGCATTTGGGTTGTAGTAGACGGTGTATTTAATCACACGGGAAGAGAATTTTTTGCCTTTCAGGATATACAGAAAAACAGAGAGCAGTCACCGTATTGCAGCTGGTATAAAGGTGTTAATTTTGGCTGGAACAGTCCTTATAATGATGGATTTGGCTATGAAGCATGGAGAAATTGCTTTGAACTGGTGAATTTGAATTTATGGGAGCCGGCTGTGCGGGAATATTTGCTTGGAGTCATTGATTTCTGGATAGATACTTTTGATATTGACGGTATTCGATTGGACTGCGCCGATTGTCTGGAATTTTCTTTTATGGAAGAGATGAGAAGAAGAACCGGTGAGAAAAAGGCAGATTTCTGGCTTATGGGCGAGGTCATCCACGGAGATTACAGCCGTTATATTCAGGATGGGCAAAAAATGCTTCACAGTGTTACAAATTATGAGCTGCATAAAGGGCTTTATTCCGGACACAATGACCACAATTATTTTGAGATAGCCCATACCATCCGCCGAGAATTTGATGAAAACGGTGGAATTTACAAGGGTATGAAATTATATTCCTTTGTAGACAATCATGACGTAGACAGAATTATCAGCAAAATTCAGGTAAAAGACCATATTTTTCCTATTTATACACTGTTATTTACGCTTCCGGGAATTCCTTCTGTTTATTATGGCTCTGAATGGGGAATTGAGGGACGCAAGGAAGGCGGAAATGACAATCCCCTGCGTCCGGCAGTAGAGATTGAAGAGGCTTTAAATAAGGAAAAAGATTCTAAGATTATGCAGCATGTGAAATGGTTGGGAAATCTGCATAAGAAATATACAGATTGTCTTGCTTATGGAAGATATCGGGAACTACTGCTGACAAACAGGCAATATGCTTTTGCCAGATTTACTCAGGAGCAGGGGCTTGTTGTGGCAGTAAATAATGATGAGCAGGAAGTGAATATAAGTATTCCGGTGCCATTTGCTGATAAGAAGTATATTAATTTGGAAACAGAAGAACAGATACCTGTGGAAGGCGGCAGGATTTGCCTTACTATGAAAGCAGCAGGAAGCACTTTTATAGAAATAAGAGAATAATAGTATGATGATAATAGGTGAAAAGGTTGAGTAAAATCAGCTTTTCACCTTTATTTTTAAGCTTGTATCCAGATTAGAAATGATATTTGATAAAAAAATTGACTTAAAGTCATATTTTTTCTCCGAAATTATTGACATCTCAAATTCTGGTGATAAAATATACGAATTGCAGACAATATGCTTACATGACAAGATTATAGAAAAGCGAGGGAAAAGCATGAAACGGGCGTTTGAAATTTTTAGAAGAGATGTAAATCGGTTGTCCCACAACATGGTGGCAATGATTGTTACAATTGGTGTATGTCTGATACCATCTCTATACGCATGGTTTAATATTGCCGCAAATTATGATCCGTATGCAAATACCGGAAATATTAAGATTGCAGTGGCAAATGCAGACAAAGGTACAGAAAATGAGTTAATAGGAGACTTGAATGCGGGAGAGGAGATTGTTCAAAACTTAAAGGAAAATAAAGACTTAGGCTGGAAATTTACGGATAAGAAAAAGGCAGTGGAGGGTGTAAAGTCAGGAAAATATTATGCTGCCATTGTAATACCGGAGGACTTCAGCGCTTCTCTAGTGAGCATCCTCTCCGGAGATATGAAGCAGCCTCAGTTTGAATACTACTTAAATGAAAAGAAAAATGCCATTGCCCCCAAAGTGACGGATACCGGCGCCTCCACAATTCAGGAGCAGGTAAATGAAGAATTTATTGCGGCAGCGGCAGGCTCTGTTTCTAAGATATTGGGACAGACAGCAGAGCAAATGGGCACACAGGTTGACAAGGCACAGGAAAATCTCATTACGAAGATGCAGACAGTAGAGAAAAATCTGGAGGAATATCAGGCGGTTTTAGAAAATCTCAATAAAACCATTGACGGAAGTGGCGATTTAATCAGTGGAACGCAGGAAACACTGGATACTCTCAAAAGTGCAGCATCATCCGGTGCAAAGTCTATTAATCAGGGAACAGATATTTTATCGTCTGTACGAAACAGCGTAGGTGCGTTAAGCACAGGTTTATCTGAGGGGCTTACACAGGGAGCGGATACACTGTCAGGTATCAGCAGCGCAGTGGGGACAGACCTGGGAAAGCTGAATGAGAAGGTTCAGAATGTAAATGAAAAGCTTGGAAATGCCATTACATCTGTGCAGGACTTAATCGCACAGAACGAGGAAATTTTGGCTGTTCTCCGGGAGCTGGACAATCAGGTTCCCGGAAGTCCGCTGTCTGACATTATCGGAAAGCTGGAAGCAGAAAATCAGCGGCATCAAGAAATTTTGAAAAATCTTCAGACAGGAAATGACAGTATAGGAAATGCCGTAAATACTTCTGTTCAGGGATTAAATCAGATTGCCGCAGCTATTGGTGACGGACAGAAAAGCTTACAGACCTCCAGAAAGTCTTTTGAGCAGAATGTGCTTCCTTCCTTAAATCAATCTTTAGACTCTTTTGCACAGCTTTCAGGAAGGATTTCGGGAATTCTTACAGGAGTAGAGCCTTCCGCAGAACAGCTTAAAAATGTAACCGGGGATTTGAAACAGACATTAAGCGACACAAAAGCAGCAATGGAGAGCAGCCAAAAGGCTTTTGAAGAAGTACAGAAAAAGTTGAATACAGCTATTGCAGATTTGGGAACATTACAAAGCTCGGATATTTATCAAAGCTTAACAGAGCTTACAAAAAAGAATGCAGAAGAGGTAGCTGAGTTTATGTATTCTCCGGTACAGCTGAAAACAGAGAGTTTCTATCATGTAGAGAATTACGGTTCAGCCATGACTCCTTTTTATACAAATTTGGCAATTTGGGTAGGCGGAATTGTTTTAATTGCTATTTTTAAACTGGAAGTAGACAAGGATGACAAGATTAAAAGCTTTACGGTAACACAGGGATATTTTGGAAGGTGGCTTTTGTATGTGATAACAGGTCTGATACAAGCGCTTATTATCTGCCTTGGGGACATCTATCTTTTGAAAATACAATGTAAAAATCCTTCCGCCTTTATATTTGCAGGGCTATTTGCCTCTTTTGTGTATGTGAATTTGATTTATGCGCTATCTATTACCTTTAAACATATCGGAAAGGCATTGAGTGTGATTTTGGTTATTCTGCAAATTCCGGGTTCAGCAGGAACGTATCCTATTGAAATGACACCGGCATTTTTCCGGTTCGTACATCCACTTTTGCCCTTTACATACGGAATTAATGCTATGAGGGAAGCGATTGCGGGAATTTACGGAATGCACTACTGGAAAAACCTGCTTTGCTTGGCAATATTTTTGCCTATTGCTTTGGGAATAGGGCTTCTTTTAAGACCACGCCTTTTAAATTTAAATTATTTATTTGACCGTAAACTGGCTGAAACCGATTTGATGATTTGCGAAGAAGAGGGAATGAAAAGAGAAAAAATCAGTTTGTCAACAGCAGTGAAAATTTTGGCAGGACAGGATGAATTTCGTAAAGCTTTAAACGATAAAATTGAAAAATTTGAGTCCGGTTATCAGAAAAGAATACGCAGGGGATTTCTTGCCATTCTGGTTATCCCTGTTATTTTCCTCATACTGATGTTCAGCATTGACTCGAAAATGGTATTTTTGGTGTTATGGATAGCTTCTATTATACTAATTGCTTTATATTTAATTGTAGTGGAATATATTCATGAAAGCCTGAAAGGAAAGAAACGTCTAAGTGAAATGTCAGATGAGGTTCTTTTGAAAAAAGTAAGAGAAAATACACAGAAGGGAGAAAAGGAGCAATGAGAAATATATGGAAAATTTTCATGGGAGACCTGAAGAAAATTAAAAAAAATGCCATTGCGTGGATTGTTATTCTGGGACTTAGTGTTGTTCCTTCTCTTTATGCGTGGTTTAATATTGCTGCCAGCTGGGACCCTTACAGCAACACAGGCAGCTTAAAGGTGGCGGTTGCCAATGCAGATACAGGGTATGAAGGAGAATTGCTTCCTCTTAATATCAATTTGGGTGAGCAGGTGGTGTCGGGCCTGCGTGAGAATAATCAGTTGGATTGGGTATTTACAAATCGGAAAAAAGCAGTAGAAGGTGTAAAATCAGGAAAATATTATGCAGCGATTGTGATACCGGAAACCTTCAGTAATGATATGATGAGTCTTTTTTCAGATGATGTGGAACATTCTGATATTTTATATTATTTAAACGAAAAGGAAAACGCCATTGCACCCAAGGTAACAGACAAAGGTGCAGGAGCTGTTCGTAAGCAGATTGCAGAATTGTTTACGAAAACCATTTCTCAGGTAGGATTACAGCTTATGGACAGTTTGTCTTCTATGTTAAGCGAGGAAGACTCTAAAGAAATGATTGGCAGGGTACATGAAAACATTGCAGAAATTGCAGATAATCTTTCCGCTGCTTCAGGAACGATTAAGGCATTTTCTAATATGACAGACTCTATGGGAAATACTCTGGAGTCTACCGCTTCCTTTTTGGAGCAGACAGGAAGCAATGCTGACACTAATTTGTCTCTTCTTACAGACACGGGAAAAAGTTTTCAGAGCTTAAAAGAAGCTTTATCAGGTACTACGGACAGTGTAAATGATGTGCTGGATGCAGGCAGTGATGTTTACCGTGCAGTATCAGAACAGGTGGACAAGACCTTTTCATCTCTGTCACAGGATGCCGCAGCAGCAGGACAGAGCTTAAATGGGCTGGCAGGGCAGGTACAGACAATCATCGACCGATATACTTCATTTCGTGACAGTTTGCAGGGGATTAGCGACTCCTTGCCGGAGGTTTTTCCACATATAAAGGAACAGCTTGGTACTGTTATCGGAAAATTAAATGCTTCTATTGCACAGCAGGAGGCTGTGAGAGATAAGTTAAACGAGGCAGCTGACAAAATTTCTCAGTCCGTTTCAGATGCAGGTAATTATCAGAGTGAATTAAAAGAGCTTGCAAAACAAAGCGCTCAGCAAATTCAAGACGTGCAGGCAGATTATGAGAAAAATGTAAAGGGAAATTTAGACCAGCTGTTTCAGACGCTGGGCAACACCAACAAGGACGTATCCCTGATTTTATCAAAATTAGAGGAGGGGGCACAGGGAATTGAAGACTTGTCAGGCTCTGCATCTTCTGATTTGGGAAAATTAAAAGCAGCTTTAGATACCTCTGCTTCCTTGTTAGATGAAGCATCCGGTAAAATGAATGATGTTTTACAGAGGCTTTCCGAAGCGGCAGAAAACGGAAATTTGGAAACCTTAAAAGAAGTTTTGGGAAATGGTCCTGATACAGTAAGTACTTTTCTTGCCTCACCTGTGAAAATGGAGACAAAAAGTATCTATCCGATAGAGAATTACGGCTCTGCCATGGCGCCGTTTTATTCTACCTTGTCTATCTGGGTTGGCGGTATTATATTGGTTGCTATGATGAAAGTAACGCTGTCAGAGGATAGAAAGAAAAATCTTAATAATGTGAAAAATTATCAGATTTATTTTGGCAGATATTTGCTGTTTCTTATTATGGGGCTTATTCAAAGCGGTTTAATTTGTCTGGGGGATTTATTTTTCTTGGGAATTCAGTGTGAGCATCCGTTTTTATTTGTATTGTCAGGCTGGATTACCAGTATTGTGTATGTAAATATTATTTACACACTGACGGTTTCTTTCGGAGATGTGGGAAAAGCAATCTGTGTTGTTTTGCTAGTAATTCAGGTGGCTGGTTCAGGCGGAACTTTTCCGATTGAGATGACGCCGTCAGTCTTTCAGAAGATATATCAGTTCCTTCCTTTCACTCACAGTATGGGAGCAATGAGGGAGGCAATAGCCGGCTTATACGGAAATGCTTATGTAAGAGAGTTGGGGATTTTGAGTGTGTTTCTGATTTTATCCCTACTTTTGGGATTGGTGCTTCGTAAGCCTGTTATTCGGTTAAATGAAATGTTTGCGGAAAAGCTGGAAGAAACAAAACTGATGTAAACTTTATTTTTCTATTGACTTTTTTATCTCTCTGCTTTATAGTATAGATATAACAATTAAACATATATTTAATCATTAAGAAAATATTATATTGAAAAGAGAGGTATTTTATTATGAAGAAGACTTACAATATCGAAGTAGACTGTGCAAACTGTGCAAACTTAATGGAAGATGCAACAAGAAAAACAGAGGGCATTGCTTCTGCCACTGTAAATTTCATGACCCAGAAAATGATTGTGGAATTTGAAGAAGGACAGGACCCGAAAAAGGTCATGAAAAATGTTTTAAAGGCTTGTAAAAAAGTAGAGTCCGATTGTGAAATTGAGCTTTAAAAATCAGCACCCCGGCGGTAACCGCAAAAGGGGTGCAAATTTATAGCAGAAGGAAGGTGGCAGTTTTGAACAAAAAGCAGAAGAAGATGTTGATTAGAATTATCATTACAACAGTGATGGTGATTGCGCTGAATTGGATACCTGCAACAGGAATATTACAGTTAGCCCTTTATTTGGCAGCTTATCTGATTATCGGATATGATATTTTAAGAAAAGCCGGACGGGGTATCCTGAACAGGCGTGTTTTTGATGAGAACTTTTTAATGGCAGTGGCTACTGTGGGAGCTTTTGCTCTGGCAATTTATTCCAAAAGCGGAGATTACAATGAAGCCATTGCGGTTATGCTGTTTTACCAAATAGGCGAGCTGTTTCAGAGCTATGCAGTAGGAAAAAGCCGCAGAAATATCAGTGCATTGATGGATATCCGTCCTGATTATGCCAATGTAGAGCGAGACGGAAAGCTGGAAAAAGTAGACCCGGACGAAGTGGAAATCGACAGTATTATTGTAGTACAGCCGGGAGAAAAGGTTCCTTTAGACGGAATTGTTACAGAGGGAAGCTCCAGTCTAAATACCAGCGCTTTAACAGGTGAAAGCCTTCCCCGTGATGTAAAGCAGGGAGATGAGATTATCAGCGGATGTATCAATCTAAACGGTGTGCTGAAAATCAGGACAACAAAGGAATTTGGAGAGTCTACGGTATCGAAGATTTTAGAGCTTGTGGAAAATTCCAGTTCCAGAAAGTCCAAATCCGAAAACTTTATTTCCAAATTTGCAAAAGTATATACACCGGCAGTTTGTTATAGTGCCTTGGCACTGGCAATCCTTCCGCCTCTGGTACAGATGTTGTTTTTGGGACAGACAGCCCAGTGGGGCGTATGGATTTATCGTGCATTGACATTCCTTGTTATCAGTTGTCCTTGTGCTCTTGTTATCAGTATTCCGCTCAGCTTTTTTGCAGGAATTGGCGGGGCAAGCAAGGAAGGCGTCTTAATTAAAGGCTCTAACTATATGGAAACCTTATCTCAGGCGAAATATGTGGTCTTTGATAAGACAGGTACTTTAACACAGGGTGTCTTTGAGGTAAGCGGTGTTCATCATAATGAAATGGAAGAAAAGAAATTGTTGGAATATGCTGCATTGGCGGAATGTGCTTCTTCTCATCCAATCAGTAAGAGTCTTCAAAGAGCTTACGGTAAAGAAATTGACAGAAACAGAGTTTCCGATATTCAGGAAATCAGCGGTCATGGAATAATTGCAAAAGTAGACGGAAGAGAAGTTGTAGCAGGAAACAGTAAGCTGATGAAGAAATTAAACGTGGAATATCAGGATTGCCACAAAGTGGGAACGATTATTCATGTGGCAATAGACGGCAAATATGAAGGACATATTGTAATTTCGGACCTTGTAAAGAAACATTCCAAAGAAGCCATTGCACGACTGAAAAAAGCAGGAGTAAAGAAGACGATTATGCTTACCGGAGATGCAAAAACGGTAGCAGAGCAGGTTGCACAGTCGCTGGGAATTGATGAGGTTTATGCAGAGTTGCTTCCGGGAGATAAGGTGACAAAGGTAGAAGAATTACTTGAGGCAAAGTCTGAAAAGGAAAAACTGGCATTTGTAGGTGACGGTATTAATGATGCGCCGGTTCTTACACGGGCAGATATTGGAATTGCCATGGGCGCTATGGGCTCTGATGCAGCGATTGAGGCGGCAGATGTGGTTCTGATGGATGATGACCCTTTAAAAATTTCCAAAGCCATTGGAATTTCCAGAAAATGTCTTGGCATCGTATATCAGAATATTGTTTTTGCATTAGTGATTAAATTCGGTTGTCTGGCGCTTGGAGCAGTGGGCGTTGCCAACATGTGGTTTGCGATTTTCGCAGATGTGGGAGTTATGATTATTGCTGTTTTAAATGCAATTCGTGCTCTCAGAGTACAAAATTTATAAAAGTTACTGTAAGAAATAGTTGCTTTTACAGGGATAAGAACGTATACTGTATAAGGAAAAGATTTTAAGGAGCTGTTATATAGAGCAGCTCCAATCCTTACAAGATGAGTTAGATGAAACTAATAAGAAAGAAGGCAGAAGATGAAGCTAAGTGAATTACAGATAGGAAGCACAGCCACTATTCTTTCCGTAGGAGGAAGCGGCGCTTTACGTCAGCATTTTCTGGATATGGGTTTGATACAGGGAACAGAAGTAACCGTAGTAAAATATGCGCCGATGGGAGACCCGATTGAGCTGCGTATCCACGGATATGAACTGACTATTCGTTTAGAAGATGCAGAAAACATTGAAATCAGCAAAGAGCATCGACCGAAAGATAAGGAAAGGAAGAAGAACAGACAGGAAAAGCTGCACCCCGGATATGGTGAGGGCGGAAAATTTCATGACAGAAAAAGTGAAAATCCATTACCGGACAGTGAAACTTTAACCTTTGCGCTGGTGGGAAACCAGAACTGCGGAAAAACAACTTTATTCAATCAGCTTACAGGCTCGAAGCAGCATGTGGGGAACTTCCCCGGTGTTACCGTAGACCGCAAGGATGGTGTGATTAAAGGTCATAATAACACATTGATAACAGACTTGCCGGGAATTTACTCTATGTCACCTTACAGCAGTGAGGAAATTGTCACAAGAGAGTTTGTTATCCGTGAAAGACCAAAGGGAATTATTAACATTGTAGATGCTACCAATATTGAAAGAAATATGTATCTTACCATGCAGCTTTTGGAGCTGGGATTTCCTATGGTAGTGGCTTTAAATATGATGGATGAGCTTCGGGAAAACGGAGGTTCTGTTCTGGTAAATGAGATGGAGGCAGCTCTTGGTGTGCCTGTTGTGCCTATTTCGGCAGCAAAGGGGGAAGGGATTGAAGAGCTTATCCAGCATGCCCTTCACGTGGCAAAATATCAGGAAACACCGATGGAAACAGATTTTTGCCGAAAAGAGGAAGGAATTCACAGAGGAATTCATGCAGTCATGCACCTTATTGAAGACCATGCACAGAAGACAGGAATTCCGGTGCGCTTTGCAGCCAGCAAGGTGATGGAAGGTGACAGAAAAATTTTAGAACAACTGGAGCTTACAGAAAATGAACAGAATATTTTAGAGCAAATTGCAAAGCAGACGGAGGAGGAGACAGGTCTTGACAGAGCGGCAGGAATTGCCCAGATGCGTTTCCAGTATATTGAAGATGTCTGCGGAGAAGCTGTGGTAAAGCCCAAAGAAAGCAAGGAGCATATCAGAAGCAGAAGTATTGACCGTTTTCTTACGGGAAAGTATACAGGAATTCCTGCGTTTATCGGAATTATGGGAATTGTATTCTGGCTTACCTTCAGTGTGGTAGGAGCTTTTCTTCAGGGGCTTTTAGAGTCCGGTATTACCTATCTTACAGAACTGGCGGATATGGCAATGCAGGAAGCACATGTATCAGGTGTGCTGCATTCTCTTGTCATTGATGGTATTTTTAACGGTGTAGGCGGTGTCTTGAGCTTTCTGCCGATTATTGTAACCTTGTTTTTCTTCCTGTCCCTTTTGGAAGACAGCGGTTATATGGCGCGTGTGGCATTTATTATGGATAAGCTGCTTCGAAAGCTGGGACTTTCCGGAAGAAGTATTGTGCCTATGCTGATAGGATTTGGATGTACTGTTCCGGGTGTTATGGCAAGCCGTACCCTTCCTTCTGAGCGAGACAGAAAGATGACAATCCTTCTTACGCCGTTTATGAGCTGTACTGCAAAGCTTCCTATTTATGCGTTTTTTACAGCAGCATTTTTCCCAAAACACGGAGCTCTGGTTATGATTTCTCTGTACGTTTTCGGAATTGTTATGGGAATTATTATGGCGTTGATTTTCAAAAAGACGGCGTTTAAAGGGGAGGCAGTTCCTTTTGTTATGGAGCTTCCCAATTATCGTATGCCGGGACTGAAAAATGTGGGACATCTGTTGTGGGATAAGGCAAAGGACTTCCTTCAGAGAGCTTTTACTGTTATTTTTATTGCAACTATCGTAATCTGGTTCTTACAGAACTTTGATACAAGTCTGAATATGACAACAAATTCGCAGAACAGTATTCTGGCTTTGGCAGCCGGTGTATTGGCGCCTGTTTTTGCACCTGTTGGATTTGGAGATTGGAGAATTGTAACAGCTTTGATTTCAGGATTTATGGCAAAAGAAAGCGTGGTATCTTCTCTTACTGTATTATTTGGAAGTACCGCTGCGTTGCAGAGCAGTATAAGTATACCGGGAGCAGCAGCGTTACTGGTATTCTGCCTTCTTTATACTCCATGTGTGGCAGCAATTGCATCTGTAAAACGTGAGCTTGGGGGAAAATGGGCAACAGCTATGGTAATCGGGCAGTGCGTCATTGCATGGATTGTAGCATTTGCAGTTTATCATATTGCAATGTTACTCTAAATTAAAAAAATAAGGAGTTGGCGCTTTAGGTACATCTCCAGAATATTTATACATTTTATGCTCAGCCTGCGCTCACTTTGAGCTTGTAATCTCAAAGCGTGCTCGACAAATTCGCTAAAAGTGTATAAATATTTCGGAATGATATTTAAAGCTCTGACTCTTTATTTTTTAGATGCCGATAGACAGGAAATATCCATCATCTGTTCAATCATGTGATGAAGAGACTGTGCTTTTTCTGATGAACTGGCTTTATAATAAGTTTCCTTTCCTTCTCTGCGGGTTTCTACCAGACCGCTGCTTTTTAAGAGCCGTAAATGATGTGCTACCGCAGGACTGCTCATATCCATTAAGGCAGAGATATTGATTACGCATTCTTCGCAGTGGCATAAAATCCAAAAAATGCGAATACGTGTGGTATCACTGAGCTGTTTGAAGATAGAAGCAACAATTTGAAATTTTTCTGTGTCAGGTATATGTTCTATTAAATGTTCCCCATGTTCTCCGTGCTGATGGGGTAATGTGTGTTCTTCCATAAAAGTATTTCCTCCTTTATTTCCTTATAGTGTATCATAAAATGATGGAAATAAAAGAGGAAACCTTTAAAATCTCTTAAATCGTATCGATTAAATCACATCCACTGACAATTCTGCTCCAGATATTTTCACGAAGTTCTACCTTCATATCATGTGGATATATATTTTCCACTGTCCAGTAAGGCAGGCGTTCCTGCTCTAATTCTTCTAATTTATCCACTTCCTTGGCAAGATAAGAAGCAATACGTCTCTGGCAGGCTTTTAAACGTGCAGAAACTCCGCCAAGTTTAATATCCATAAGCTCGTAACCAAAAGGCTTTGCATCTTTCATCCATAACTCCTCACGGAATTGGTGCATAAGTTGTAAATTCTCCAGAATATTGGGGATAACTTTTGCGTTTAATTCTTCTAATGTGGACAAATCGTTTTTATCATAAGCTTCTTTTAAACGAATTCCCAAATCCGCTTTTTCAGACAGTACAAGGGCAAAATATTTATAGAAATTAAATAATGTTTTGTAGCAAGAATTTTCGTTTGCACATTTGTCCAGCTTGTCAGCTAAATCTTTATAATAGGACTTTGTATCTACTCCTTGAATGTGGTAGTCAAACATACCCAGCATAGCGTCCTGATACAGCAAATATTTGGAAGGATTATCGGCAGAAATGTTATTTCCGTCTCCTTGGAAAAGAGAGTCAAATCTGTCCAAAAGCTCAAAATCTTCCCAAGCTGCATCTACGCAGTCAGCAAAGTTCTGTTTTAAAACGGCTTCATCTAAATCAGAGTGGAAGCAAAGGGTAGCAAATGCCACAAGTCCCGGATAAATAGCGTCAATCGGAGTTTCCGCTCCGTTGTCCATCCAGCCGGTAGCAAATACCTCTTTCACATTCTGTGCCTGACATTCTAAAAGGGCAGGAATTGTGCAGTTGATTGTTCTGCCGTAGTTTGGCGCAATACCGTTCCAGTTCCAGATACCGCCGGCAAATACCGTTCTTTTAGCGATTTCGTTATGAATACGAAGCATCTTGCGATATACGCTTCTGTCTGTATTATAGTAATCCCAATATACCAAAGCCAAATCATCTGCCGGTTTTGTCCAGCTTGTAGTATCAACGTTTTCGTCAACATTGTAATACCATGTTCCGGCGTTGGAGGAAATAAACATATCACTCCACATCATAGGCTTTAAGTTCAATTCTCTGCAAATTTCCAGAACACGGTCGGTATGCTCTAAAAGCAGCTCAGAGCTTTTCTTGTAGCCGTTTTGGTGCAGATAATTTCCAAGTCCCAGCATAACAGCCTCATCCATACCGATATGAATATTTTCAGAACGGAAGCAGCTTTTTACAGAGGTTAAAAGCTGTCTGATAAAATCGTAGACTTTTTCAGAACCTACCAGCAAAATATCGGCGCTGTCCTTTAAGTCCTGTCCCATAGGCCATTTCAGGGCATTTCTTAAATGAGCGAGTGTCTGGATACAGGGAACGAGCTCAATTCCGAATTGGTAAGCATAGTCATCTAACTGGCGAAGCTCTTCCTGTGAGTAACGGCCTCTGTAAGTACCGAAGTAAGGAAGTCCCGGAACCTCATAAGTATCCTCTGTATATAAAAGTAACTGATTAAGTCCCAGCTTTGCCATAATACGAATTAATTTTTTAACTGTATTTACAGTAGAAACGGCATTTCTGGAACAGTCCAGCATAAAACCGTTTTTCTCGAAAAAGCCCGTTTCTTCAAAGTCAAAATCCTCATTCAAGTGATGAATAAGGTAATTGAGACAGCGGAAATAATGAGCCGGTTCATGGCAGGTAATGGTGCACTGTTCTCCTTTTTTAGAAACCCTTAAAGTGTTTCCGGATGAAGTAAAAGTGACGTTTACACAGAGCTGTTCTGCGTCTGCACACTGCTTGCTGTATTCATTTAAAAGTATCTGTGTGCTTTCCTCAATCAGTGCAAGCTCCAGAGAGGAAGGTGCGTTGGAATAAGAAAAAGTCATAATAATAGCTTCCTTTCATTGTTTTAATGTTCTATATGTGTTTTATAGAATTTTTTCTGGTCAAAGTAATAATAAATAACAAACAGGGCTGCTGTCAATCCCCATGAGATAGGATAACACAGCAAAATGTCAGAAATGCTTGGTTTTTTTGGTATTACAAGGAAAATCCAGATAATACGAAGCAAGCATACGCCGGTACAAGTCATAAGCATGGGAACTAATACATTTCCCACTCCTCGAAGGGCGCTGGATAAAATTTCAATAAAAATAAACAGCACGTAAGAGGGCGCAATCACATGAATAATTTTCATACCGATTTTAATCACCTCCGGGTCAGTGGTAAACATTCGCAGGAGATATTCTCCCAGAGAAAGTAAAAGAATACTTACCAGCACAGAAGCAATAAAATCCATAAACAGACAGACTGCAACGCTCTTTTTCATACGGTGATATTTTCCGGCACCGTAATTCTGCCCGATAAAGGTTGTAATTGCCACGCTGAAAGCGCCGGAAATCATCCAGTAAATAGCATCAATCTTTCCAAAAGCGGTATAAGCTGCCATGGTACTTGTCCCCAAATCATTAAGAGAAGTCTGAATAATCATGTTGGAAACGTTATACATGACAGACTGAATGCCCGCAGGAAGCCCAATGGTAACAATGGACAGCAAAAGGAACTTGTGAAAATGAATTTCCTTTGGCTTCAGACGATACATATCCTTGGATTTCATCAGGGCGTAAATTACTAAAATAGCGCTGGCTGCCTGAGAAATTACCGTGGCGAGAGCAGCACCGGCAACACCCATATCAAACCCCACTACCAGAAGAATATCCAGAAAGATGTTAATAAAGCAGCATACAATCAGGAAATAAAGAGGGCGTGTAGAGTCGCCCACAGCTCTTAAAATTGCAGAACCTACGTTATAAATAAATACAAAAATAATGCCTGCAAAATAAATTCTAAGATAAGTGGAGGAGTCCTGCAAAACGTCCTTTGGAGTGTTCATAAGCTTTAACATGAAAGGTGTTAAAGCAATACCGGCAATGGTGATAATAATGCCGCCTGCAACAGAAAGAGCAGCGGCTGTATGCAGAGTGTCGTTTAACTCCTTTTTGTTTTTTGCTCCGTAATAGCGGGCGATAATTACCGTAGCGCCGGAAGAAAGACCTACAAAAAAGCCTACAATCAGATTAACCATCTGTCCGGTAGAGCCTCCTACGGCAGCCAACGCCTGTGTCCCCACAAAACGTCCCACAACAACTGCATCAGCCGTATTGTAGAGCTGCTGAAACAGCGTTCCCAGCATAATCGGGAAGAAGAAAAGCAGGAGTTGTTTCCATATAACACCCTCTGTAATTTGGTTCACAGAAGTATTTTTTGTCTTCAATAAAAGTCCCCCCTTTTTTATGAAATCCTATACTCAATATATAGCACAGCTTTTTACAAATGTCGATAAATTTTATTATTTTTTGATGTGGAATGTGATATGATTAAAATATATTGGGGAACGAAAATATTTGGGAGGTATGAGTATATGGAATTAAAAATTCGAGTAGCAAATCCGGCAGGAAATGTAACGATTTTTGTAATGAGTCCGGCAAAAAGAGAGGAGTACGCAGCAATTTCCAGAGAACTTTTGTGCATGGAGGAGCTTCATGGCGAGCAGGTAGGCTTTGTGGAAGAAGCACAGGACGGAAATTTTCACATGCAGATGATGGGCGGAGAATTCTGTGGCAACGCAACCAGAAGCTTTGGCTATCTGCTGAATATGCTTTCACAGGAAAAGGCAGAGGAAGTGTGGGTGGATGTCAGCGGTTCTCAGAAGAAATTGAAGGTGGCAGTGGATATGGAAAAAGGCACTGCAAGGACAGAAATGCCCCTTCCGCTGGAGATAAAAGAGATTTCCGTAAAAGGGGAAGTTTTTTCTATGGTAGTCTTTGAGGGGATTTGCCATATTATTGTAAAAAGTGCGCCAAAAGCTCAGAAATTTGTAGATGAGCTTATTGGGGAGGCGAAGAAAGTATGTCCCTGTGATGCCTATGGCGTTATGTTTTTAGAAGGAAATCAGATGACGCCTGTGGTATATGTAGAGAGCACAGCTTCTATGGTATGGGAAAGCAGCTGCGGAAGCGGCAGCATGGGAGCTGCTGTATATCTGTCTAAGGATGCAGATACAGGAGAATTTGTATATGAGCTTTACCAGCCGGGCGGCATGATAGAAGCGTATGTAAAAAAAGAAGAGGGCAAGGTAATATCCTGTAAAATGGGAGGACCGGTAACAATATCAGAAGAAATGAAGGTTGACATAAGATGAAGCAAGGGAAGCTAAAAGAGCCTTATATAGCAATTATGAAGGACGGCAGTCTGTCTTACGGAGGAAGTCAGGAATGGTGGAGAAGAAAAATCATGGCAGGCTACGGCTGCGGTGTGATTGCGGCAACGGATATTCTTTTCTATTTAGATTTACATAAGGAATATTGTAAGGGAAAGGACTTTCAGGAAGAAGATATAAAAAGTGGGATTGTGGACATTGAAACCTATCAAAGGTGTGCAGAAGCAATGCGAAAAAAATATTTTCCGGTTATTCCTTCATTAGGAATTCCGGGCTGGCTTTTAGGAATGGAGATAAATCGCTATTTTATAAAGAACAGAATTCCTTTAAAAGCAACTTTTGGTGTAAGAAGCAGAAATATACCAAACAGGATAAAAGCAATGCTGGCGCATGACATACCGGTTATACTGGCAATAGGACCGAATTTCCCCCTTCCTGTGAGAAAACACAAATTGGCTTTTTATGAAAAGATAGAGGAAGGATATGAGAAGATAGCGGAAGCAGCAGCACATTTCGTTGTGATTACAGGATTTGAAGGACAATGGCTGCGTATTTCTTCATGGGGAAGGGAATATTATGTTAATTTTTATGAATATCAGAATTATGTGAAAAAATACAGTTGTTCGCTGGTTAGTAATATTTGCTATATCAGAAAAAAATAAAATGTATTTGAGAAAAACACATTTGTCTTCACAAAGGGGATTGACAAATGGAAAACGGGTGCTATAATAAAATCGTTATTTGCATATTGTGCCAATAGAAGGTTGCAGGAAAGAGGCAAAATTGCCCACCGAAGGAGTAATACTCTCAGGGGCTTTGAAAAAAGCAGGACTGCATCTGGATGGCTCTCTGGAGAATCCCGAAAAGGGTGCCGAAGGTGTAAGCAGACATGGTCTGTGAATCTCTCAGGCAAAAGGACAGTGAAGTTTTTCGTAAAGGTAGTGCTTTTGGGCGCTATGTTTATGTTTGAACGCAGTTGCGCTTGGAAAGAACTTTAGTCCGTGGGATTTTCGTAATCCCACGGATTTTTTGTTTTAGAGGAAATGATGTTCTGTGAAACAAAAACATAAATTTCAGACAACAATAGGCAAATAGAATGAAAAGAAAAGGGAGAGAAAAAAATGGAAATGATAGCGTCTATTGTAGAGCTGGTAAACAAGTTTTTGTGGGATTATGCACTTTTAATCCTGCTTTTAGGTACAGGTATTTTTTATACCTTTACACTGAAATTTATTCAGGTGAGGAAATTCGGTGCGGGAATGAAGAAGATGTTCGGCGGTTTTTCACTTCACGGAAAAAGCAGTGAAAACGGACTAAGCTCCTTTCAGGCATTGGCAACAGCTATTGCGGCACAGGTAGGTACGGGAAATATTGCCGGTGCGGCAACAGCCATTGCATCCGGAGGTCCGGGAGCTATTTTCTGGATGTGGGTAAGCGCCTTCTTTGGAATGGCAACCATTTACGCAGAAGCAGTTATGGCACAGCATACCAGAGTAAAAGAAAACGGTGTTGTTGTGGGAGGACCTGTTTACTATATTAAATATATTTTTAAAGGCAAATTCGGAAAGTTCCTTGCAGGATTTTTCTCTGTTGCAATTATTTTAGCGCTGGGATTTATGGGAAACATGGTACAGTCCAATTCTATCGGAAGCTCTTTCTATAATGCCTTTGGAATTAAACCGTTCCATGTGGGAATTTTAGTAGCTATTGTAGCGGCATTTATTTTTCTTGGAGGCATTAACCGAATTGCAAGAGTTACAGAAAAGGTTGTTCCTTTGATGGCGCTTATTTATATTATCGGATGTCTGATTATTTTGTTTATGAACGGAAGCGGAGTAGGTACTGCATTCCACGATATTTTTGTGGCAGCATTTGCACCGGAAGCTGTTCTTGGCGGCGCTCTTGGCGTTACCGTACAGAAAGCAATGCGTTTTGGTGTGGCAAGAGGTCTTTTTTCTAACGAAGCAGGTATGGGTTCTACACCTCATGCTCATGCAACAGCAGATGTAAAACATCCGGGTGAGCAGGGCGTGATTGCCATGATGGGAGTATTTATTGATACTTTTGTAATTTTGACTTTAACGGCTCTCGTAATTCTTTCCACAGGAGCATTATCAAGCGGAGAGACAGGCTCGGCGTTGGCACAGATTGCGTTTGATTCAGCCTTTGGTTCTTTCGGTAAGATTTTTATTGCTATTTGTATGTTATTCTTTGCATTTACGACAATTATCGGATGGTACTACTTTGGGGAAGTAAATGTGCGTAGCCTTTTTGGTTCAAAAGCAGTGAAGATTTATGCTTTTCTGGTAGTTATCTGCGTTTTGGTAGGTTCTACTTTAAAGGTTGATTTGGTATGGAATATGTCTGATATGTTTAACGGACTTATGGTAATTCCGAACCTGATTGCGATTTTGGCATCTGTTAAGATTGTGAAGAAGCTCAGTAAGGAGCATGAATTTATGTAGAAAAAGACTTGAGTTTCCGCAAACTGTAATTCAAAAAGGAATATGTCTGCCTAAAGAGCAAT
>UQAX01000038.1 GCA_900539145.1 uncultured Blautia sp. | reverse complement strand
GATAAAGTAGAAGCAGGACAGCAAATCGGAATTCCTGAGGCATTTATGGCAGCTCCTTTACATGCAAGTGTAAGCGGAGAGGTTCTCCGAGTAGAAGAAGTAAACAATCAGGGAAGAAATATTCTGGCGTGTATTATTAAAAGAGGGGAAACCTCAAAACAGGATGCACAGGAATATGAAAGCAAACTGGTAGATATTGAGAATTTTACAAAAGAAGAAATTATTGAAGGAATTCGTGACGGCGGTCTTACAGGAATGGGCGGTGCAGGATTTCCGACTCATAAGAAATACGAAACAGATAAAAAAATCGATGCGCTGCTGATTAATGCAGCAGAATGTGAGCCGTTTTTAACATGTGATTATCGTTTGATGCTGGAATACAGCTATGCAGTAGCAAATGGTATTCGTCTTTTGCTAAAGGCTTCCGGCGCTCCAAAAGCATATCTTTGTATGGAAGATAATAAACCGGAGGCAGCAAAAGTTCTTGGTAAAATTTTAGAAAATACAAAGGATATAGAAGTAAAAGTTTTGCCTACACAGTATCCACAGGGTGGAGAGCGTCAGCTCATTCAGGCTGTTATGGGTAGAGAAGTGCCAATGGGAGGACTTCCGGCAGAGGCAGGAGCTATTGTGTCCAATGTAGGAACAGCCAAAGCCACAGCAGATATGCTCCTTGGAAAGACACCTCTTATCAGAAGAATTGTGACAGTAACAGGATGTGTGAAAAATCCGGGGAACTATTTGGTTCCAATCGGAACTTCAGCAAAAGAGCTGGTAGAGCTTTGCGGAGGAGTGACAGTAAAGAATAACAGAGTCATTGCAGGCGGACCGATGACAGGTCCTTGTGTAGCTTCTGACTGGAATGGTGAAAGTGAACTTTTCTATGTAACAAAGAACACTTCCGGAATTTTAGTTCTTCCGGACAGTCAGTATGAGGAACAGCCATGTATTCGATGTGCAGGCTGTGAAAGTGTGTGTCCGGCGGGATTAGTTCCTTATCAGATTGAATTTGCATATTTAGAAGAAGATTACGATTTGTGTGAGAGCTTATACGCCAGTGAGTGTATTGCCTGTGGCTGCTGCTCTTATATCTGCCCTGCCAAGAGAGAACTGTCTGTAAGGACAAGAATGGCAAGAGATATGGTGAAACAGAGAATGAGAGAAAGGGCGGTGAAAAAATAATGAGTCAGACAAGAGTAATTAACGGACCGCATCTTCGTACTCCAAGAACAACCAGAAATGTTATGATGCACGTAACAATTTCCTTAATTCCGGCACTTTTAGGAGCAATATATTATTTTGGAATTCAGGCATTATACTTGTCAGGTCTTTCTGTGGCAGTATGTGTGCTGACAGAATTTATGTGGCAGAAAATTACAAAAAAGCAGGTGACAGCAGGGGATTTCAGCGCTGTGGTTACAGGTCTTTTATTAGCCTTTAATATGCCGGTTACGGTTCCGGTGTGGACACTTGTTGCAGCAGACGTATTCAGTATTTTAGTTGTAAAGCAGATGTTCGGCGGAATTGGAAATAACTTTGTAAATCCTGCTCTTATGGGAAGACTTCTTGTTATGGTAGCATGGCCGGCAGCCGTAATGCAGTATGTGGTGCCGAGAACAATTTCCGTAGATGCTGTTTCAGCGGCAACTATTCTGGGAACAGCGAAAAGCGGTGCAGAAACAGGTTACAGCTATCTTCAGATGTTTTTGGGCGAAATGCCGGGAGCAATGGGAGAAACAAGTAAATTACTGCTTTTAATCGGTTTTGCTTACATGTGTTATAAAAAAATCGTAAATGCGGAAGCAGCAGTTACCTATATCGGAACAGTTACAATTTTAACGTTTATCTTCGGACCGGATGGTCTCTTTACAGGCGATATTTTATTAAATCTTTTCGGCGGCGGTCTGATTATGGGCGGTTGTTACATGCTGACAGATTATGCCTTTGCATCCAGAAAAGGTAAACTGATTTATGCGGCTGTGGCAGGTATTATTACTGCGGCAATCCGAATTTTCAGCGTTTATCCGGAAGGTATTTGTTTCGGTATTTTAACAGCAAACTGTATGGCAGGTATGTTGTCTGTGCTTTATAAAAAGCATGTGTATGGAATGAAGAAAAAAGAAGCGTAGTGGAGGAAAAATATGAAGAATAAAAACGTAAGAGGGATTATTGCATTAGCAGTTGTTACAGCACTTTCTTTCGGAGTGATTATGGGCTCTAAGGCTCTCGCAAAGGACATGGGAACAGGTGCTTCTAATACAGCAGAAGAACAGGTAAAAGAAGAAATCGATACCAAAGGTGCAGAAGGTATTGAAAAAGCTGTTAAGACAGAAAACGGTTACATGGTAACTGCAAAAGTAAAAGGATATGGCGGAGATATTGTGATGAACGTATCCTTTGATGCAGAAAAGAAAAAAGTAACAAAAGTAGAAGTAACAGAACAGAAAGAAACAGAAGGTCTTGGAGCAAAGGTTGCAGATGCAGAATTCCTCAGCCAGTTTGAAGGGGTAGAAGCTCCTGTATTTTTACCGGGTATGAGCCTTGAAAAAGAAGAAAAAGTATCTGATGAAGAGCTTTTAAAAGAATTAAAAGACGGAACTTATGAAGCAAAAGCAGATGCTCCGGACAATAACGGGTTTACAGATGTAGTAACAGTAACTGTAAAAGACGGAAAAATTGCAGAAGTAAACTGGGAAGCAGTAGGAGCAGACGGAAGTACAAAGAGTGTACTGTCTGAAAACGGAGAATATGTAATGACAGAAGACGGACTTACATGGAAGGAACAGGCAGAAGCTCTTGCAAAAGCAGTAGTAGAAAATCAGTCTTTAAGCTTTTTAAATTTAGATGAGCAGGGAAAAACAGATGCAGTTTCCGGTGTAAGTATTTCCATCGGTGGATTTACAGCTCTTGCAGAGAAATGTTTAAAAGAAGCAGCGGGAATTACTCAGACTTTAGAGCTGAAAGACGGAACTTATGAAGCAAAAGCAGAAGCAGCAGATAATAACGGATTTACAGATCAGGTAACAATGACTGTAAAAGACGGAAAAATTACAGAAGTAAACTGGGAAGCGGTAGGAGAAGACGGAAGCAAAAAGAGTGTACTGTCTGAAAACGGAGAATATGTAATGACAGAAGACGGACTTACATGGAAAGAACAGGCAGAAGCTCTTGCAAACGCTCTTATTGAAAATCAGTCTTTAGATTTCCTTCAGGTAAATGAGCAGGGAAAAACAGATGCGGTTTCAGGCGTAAGTATTTCTGTTGGCGGATTTATCAGTCTTGCAGAAAAATGTATGAATGAAGCGGCAGGCGTTGAAGAAAAAGAAGAAGTACCTGCAAACGGAACACAGGTAGATGCTGTATCAGGAGCAACTATTTCTTCTACGGCAGTAGTAACAGGTATTAACACAGCATTTGAATTTTTACAGACAGTAAAATAAGAAAACGGAGGATATAACATGAAATTAAGATATCCGGCAGAAGCCTTTGCTTTTGGGATTGTATTATTTTCAGCAGGAATGAAGGAAGCCTTTGCGGCGGGTATTCTTGTGATTTTGTCCGTAGTATTTGCTGAATTTCTGAAAAACCTTTTACAGGATTTTGTACCTGACTGGAGTTTGAAACTCTGCGTATTTATTGGAACAGGGGCAGTAAGTGCATCTGCATTTTTGCTGGCATTTTCTTATCTGGGAACTTCAGTAAGTACAGGACTTTGGATTATGACTGTTCTTCTGGGACTTTTTGCAGCAAAGCATGTATTGGCTGACAATGTAGAGGCAGAGTACGGAGAACTTTTCTGGGAATGTGCCATTGCATGGGGATTTTGGATACTTTTAAGCATTGCCAGAGAATTCTTTGGTTCAGGAATGATTTTCGGCAATATGATTTTAGAAACCGAAATGCAGTCTAAAGTATTTTTAGAAACAATTTTCGGATTTTTAACAGCCGGTATGGCGCTTGCCTTTACCAACGGAATTATCAAGAAAAAGATTACAAATACACACAGCTTGCTGTTAGTTATTCCATTGGCAATGTTTATCAGACCATTTGATATGGAAAGCTTCGGAGAAATTGTAGGATTAGTATGGACTATTCTTGTTCCGATTATTTTATTTATTTCTGTAAAGAAAACATTGAAATTTGCAAGAACAGGAAAAGCGTTCCGTGGATTACCGGTGGAAATGCTGGCAATGGGATTTATCTATATGATTTTAAGTATTTATTAAAAGAAAACTGTCGTCTTTGCAGTTAGAAAACTGCGGGGCGGCAGTTTTTGTATAACTTGATTTAGAAATGGAATTATTCATCTTTGACACTATAAAATCTACATGTTATAATTTTTTTCATAGAATTCCTCTGGGAGATGGAGGAAGAATATGCAGAAAAGATGTTTAAGTGATCTTACAATTAAGAATGATTTTATGTTTGGTGCAGTGATGATAAATCCTGAAAACTGTAAAGAGTTTTTGGAGAGAGCATTGGAAATAGAAATTGACCGTGTAGATGTTAGCAGGGAAAAAAGTATGGTCTATCACCCTGATTATAAAGGTATTCGTTTAGATGTCTATGCCAAAGATGAGAAAAATACTTGCTATAATGTGGAGATGCAGATGACGAAAAAACCTGCACTTGGCAGACGCAGCAGATATTATCAAAGTCAAATGGATATGGATATTCTTTTGTCAGGAAGAGAATATGCAGAATTACCCGATAGTTACGTGATTTTTATCTGTGATTTTGATCCTTTTGGTGAAAGAAAATATCGTTATACTTTTCAGATGCAGTGCAAAGAAAGCAATCGAACACCATTGGAAGATGGAAGAAGAATTGTATTTTTGAGTACTTGCGGAGAGAATAAGGATGAAATTTCCAAGGAACTGTTGGCTTTTTTGAAATTTGTAAAAGCAGATTTAAAAGAAAGTCAGGGGGATTTTCATGATGACTATGTGAAAAAGCTTCAGGAGTTTATCAGGCATGTAAAAGAAAGTCGCGAGATGGAGGAACGCTTTATGACTTTAGAAGAAATGTTAAAAGATGAGCGAAAAGAAGGATTAAAAGAGGGGATAAAAGAAGGAACAATAAAAGCTCATAAAAAAATTGTATCGAAAATGTTATCTAAGGGGCTAAGTGACGAGGAAATCATGGAGCTTTGCGATATTTCTTTGGAAGAATTAGAAAATCTCAAAAATCATAGATAAAAACAACATATCAAAAAATTCTAATATCAAATCTGTTTTATATCTATTGTTTATAAGTCATATCTATTAGTAACTTTTCAGACGAAGTTAAAAAATCAGGGGAATTCTATGATTGAAAGAGAATTTGGAAATCTTCTTTTTAGGAGGCGGAAGATGAAACTAAAAAATGTATTGATTGTTGTAAAGGACATAGAAAAATCCAAAAAGTTTTATAAAGATTTATTTGGACTTGAGGTTGTTCTGGACAGCGGGGGAAATGTAATCTTAACAGAAGGACTGGTTCTTCAAGAGGAAGGTCTTTGGAAAGAAACAATACACAGAGAGTTGTACTCGAAGCATAATAAAACAGAGCTTTATTTTACAGAAAGAGATATGGAATATTTTTTAGAAAAACTTCAATCTTATGAAGATGTTATAGAATATGTGACGCCTTTGACAAGAAATCCATGGGGAAGACAAGTTGTGCGATTTTACGATTTGGACGGTAATCTTATTGAGGTTGCCGGTGAAGAATAAGGAGAAGTGATAGTGATGAAATTAGATACCATGCACCATATTGCAATTATTGGCAGTGACTATGAAAAGTCTAAAAAGTTTTATGTGGATATTCTGGGGTTTGAAGTTATTCGGGAAAATTACAGAGAAGAGCGGAAGGATTATAAAATTGACCTTCGTCAGGGAGATATAGAAATCGAATTGTTTATTATTCCGGGATGTCCTAAGAGATTAAGTTATCCTGAGGCAAATGGTTTGCGTCATCTGGCATTTAAAGTAGAGTCGGTAGAAAAAACGGCAAAAGAGCTGGAAAAGTTGGGAGTAGAGACAGAGCCAATTCGAATAGATGAATTTACAGGAGAGCAGATGACATTCTTCTTTGATCCTGATGGATTGCCTTTAGAATTACATGGATAAAGGAGGACGTAAAATGGATAAAAAGAAAAAATTAAGAAAACGGACATTGATTTTGTCAGGAATATCAGTGATTTGTATTGTCGTGGGAGCATTAAGCTGGGGATATTACAAGAAAGTCACAGAGTTTAAAACTTCAAAATGTGATTTTATACCACCGTCTTCTTTTGACGCAGTAGTACAGAAGATTGATATAGAAAACAGCCAAATGGAGGTCATCATAGAAGAAGATACAGCAATACAGGAAGGGGCAGAACCTCAAAGTGTAATGTTGGATTGTGAAAAGGTAGATTACAAATTATATAATACTGAGACAGGGGACAGGATTGAGTTTTCCTGTAAAGAAGAAAGTCTGGATGACGATAGTGTGGAAATATCTAATTTTACCAGAAAAGAGTGAAAATCACGTGCTTGACATATTTCTTTTAATTATGTACTATAAGAGTATATAACTGCATAGTCTAAGTGGTCGTTGAACCTTAGGTTCAAGGTTAAAAGGGAAACCGGTGAAATTCCGGTACAGTCACCTCTGCTGTGAAGCGGACGAGGAAATAGAAGCCATTGAATAGCAATTCGAGAAGGCATTTCCAAGGATGAAGCAAAGTCAGAACACCTGCCATGTATATAGAGTATTTCCGGGCTGAGGAGATTTTTTTGCGTACAGCAATATGCAGTGATAAAATTCATATTGAATGATTGAGTGAGAGGTTCTTTTGCCGATATGGGAAAAGGACCTTTTTTATTTCATAGGAAATTGCGTCCTATGAAATAAAACTGCTCCGAAAGGATGTGCACTGCGGCGGACAGGTATCATGCTGCTGAAGCAACCCGCCATAGGCGGAGAATTCTGTAAAGCAGAATTCCTTTTCATAGGAAATTTCTGTATATGACATAGAATGAACAATTAAAGGAGATTGGGAATGAAAAGAAAGAATTTAAAAATGACAGTTTCTGCGATAGCGGTTATGTTAGCCATTCAGTCACCGCTGTCGGTATTAGGAGCAGAAACGTATGAGGTTTTGCAGGAGGAACTGCTGTCAGGAACAGCAGATGCTGGTGCAGAGGAGGAATTCCTTACAGGAACGGCAGAGGAGACAGAAGGTGCAGAGGAAATGGTTGTCTCCGATGCGCAGAAACAGGATGGAATAACAATTTATCAGCCGGCGTTTGAAGGTTTGAATAAAGTCGAAAGCTATTTGCAGGCAGCAGTTACAAATCCTATTGTAGACTCCATTGGCGGAGAATGGGCTGTAATGGCAATGGCAAGAAACGGAAATTTAAGTGGAGAAGCCAAGAATAATTATTTGCAGAATGTTTATCAAAAGCTGAGGGAGACAAACGGGGTACTTCACACCGCAAAATACACAGAGTATTCCAGAGTAACTCTTGCACTTACTTCTATTGGGATAAATCCCACATCCGTAGAGGGATATAATCTGCTTCAGCCTTTGGCGAATATGAAAAAGGTAAACAGACAGGGGATTAACGGTACAATTTTTGCATTGATTGCTTTTGACTCTCATCAATATGAAATCCCCAAGCTGGAAGGTTCGGGTACACAGACAACCAGAGAAGGACTTATCCAGACAATTTTGTCAGCAGAAATTTCCGGAGGAGGCTGGGCGCTAATGGGAAATCAGCCGGATCCGGATATAACAGCAATGGCATTGCAGGCTTTAGCTCCTTATACACAGCAGCAGGAAGTCAAGGAGGCAGTGGCCAGAGGAATTGAAATGCTGGCGCAGCTTCAGGATGAAGAAGGCGGTTATATCAGTAATGCAGGATATGACAGTGCCAAAAATCTGGAAAGCACAGCACAGGTAGTGATTGCTCTTTCAGCCATTGATGTGTCCTTACTGAATTCCGAAAAATTTATGAAAAATGGAAAGACATTATTAGATGAAATGCTGCGTTTTCAGGTTTCTGACGGTTCTTTTTGTCATATAATTGACGGCGGCTCTAATCAGATGGCAACAGAGCAGGGAGCTTTAGCTTTAGCAGCATGGTATCGAGCTGTTACGGGAAGAAATTCCTTGTACGATATGACTGATGTGGAGAATGGGCAGACAGGCGGAGAGGAAACACCGGAAAGAATTGAAGCGTTTCGAAAAAAACTGGAAGCATTTTCCGGTAATCTGACATTAGATAATGCCGATGAGTTATACGCATTGAAAGTGGAATTAAGTCTCATGGGGAATTTCTCCGAAAAAAAAGCTTTTGAAGCAAAGCTGGAGCAGATGTTAAAAGAAGTAGAAACACAGGCAGCAGAAATTGAGACTTTAGATAAGGAAATATGGGAAGGCTTTGATCCTTTAAATATTACATTGAAAGACAAAGAAGAAGTAAGAAAACTTTTAACTGCTTTCTATAAAATTCCGGAAGCGAACAGAAAACATTTACAGTATGGAGAAGAACTGTTAAGAGCAGACAGTATTATAAAAAAACTGGAGAAGGAAGTTATCGGAGCAGAAATTTTTGAAAATGTGAAAAATTCCAAGAAAGATTATACATATCAGGGAAATGGATACACCATTTGCTTAAAAGGAAAAAATGTATATGAACCGGCAGATATGAAAGCAGGAATAGAGATAAAAGAGCAGAAAAATTCTTTGGAATTTGAAACCAAGGAAACAGGAGCGTTTCCGGGAGAAGTTGAGGTTGCTATTGATACAGCATTAAAAGAAAGCGTATACATGCTGTATTATGAAAAAGACGGAAAACAGCAGGAAAAACAGTGGGTATCGGTAAATAACGGACAGATTGTCTGTGACATAGAGGTCGGTGGAAAATATATATTGAAGAAACCGAAAACAGAAAATGAAACAGCGCTGTCTCAGGCGGGAAGTAATTCAGAGAATAAGAATAAGACAACTGCAAAAGGTAAAACCGCAAATACAGCAAAGCAGACCGATACATCTTCAGCTTCAAATACAATTCAGGCAACTGTGAAAGACGGTATGGTAGAGAAAAAAGCATTTGAAGAAATTAAGGGAAAAGATAAAAACCTGAAAATTGAGGGTGAAATGAAAAAGGATAGTCCTTACACCATAACAGTCAATGGAAAAGATATAAAAATTGCCAAGGACATGAAAGTGGGAATAAAGGAAGGCAGCCAATACGAAGAAGATATTAAACAGTTAGCAGAAAATCCGTTTATTTTCCACTTTGAGCAGGAAGGTGAATTTCCGGGAGAAATGCAGGTGGAAATCACAGTAGATAAAGAAGACGGGGAATATCTGTTTATGAAATATAATCAGCAGGAAAGAAAAGCAGATTATATGCAGAAGGTTACAGTAAAAGATAAAAAGACGAAATTTATTGTCTCAGAGGGCGGAGATTACTTTATCGATAAACGTGTAAAAACCAAATCTTTAAATGAAAAAAAAGAGGAAATAAAAGAAAAATCTCTTTTCAAAACTCCTGAAAAAGAAGATGAAGTTATGGTTGCAGGAACAAAAAACGAAACAAATCCTGTTGTAATTGCTGTTGCTTCTGTTATTATATTAGGGGTAGCAGTTGGCGGAGTATGGTACTACTATTTAAGAAAGAAAAGAAAACAAGGTGAGAAGAATGAAAAGTAGAGGAAAAAAATTTCTGGCGCTGTTGTTTATTGCATTGCTTTTTATTATGCCTGTAACAGGCTGTGGGACAACAAAGCTTGATAACCCCAATCAGAAACAGGAAAAAAGCGATGATTGGATGGAAGAAGAAAAGAAAGAAGAAACAAAAGAGGCAGAAGAAACAGAGAAGGAAACACCAGCTTCAGAAGAAGAGGAATATTTAGATGTGGAGTCTGCGGAGGATGAAACCGTTGATTATTCTAAATATGAGGAAAAAAAGGAAACACAGAAACAGCAAAATGGCGCAGTGGGCGGTGTGACTTACAGTGACGGAACAGATAAAGAGGAAGACCAATATCATACACAGCCTGTACCGGAAGGACAGCAAAAGCCGGTAGAGCCGGGAACAGTAGATATTGATAAAGATAAGGAATATACCTGTTATCTCAGTGTTTCATGCAGTACCATTTTAGACAATATGGAAAATCTCACAGAGGGAAAAGAGTCCTTAGTTCCGAAAGATGGTGTGATTTACAGCGAAAGAGAAGTGACCTTCTATGAAGGAGAGTCTGTTTTTGATGTGTTGCAAAGAGAAATGAAGAATAATCGTATTCACATGGAGTCCAGCTTTACTCCGAAATACAACAGCGCTTACGTGGAAGGGATTAACAATCTCTATGAGTTTGACTGCGGACGCTGGTCCGGTTGGATGTATGAGGTAAACGGCTGGTATCCTAACTACGGCTGCAGTCGTTATGTTGTGCAGCCGGGGGATGTGATAAAATGGAACTATACATGTGATTTAGGTCGTGATTTAGGACAGACTTGGCCGGAGTAATTATGAAACAAGACAATTTTTCCAGTTATCATCCGATTATTAACTTTACCTATTTTGTGTTGGTAATCGGATATTCAATGTTTATGATGCACCCTGTATTTTTGGTATTGTCCTGTATGGGAGGCATGGTGTATTATATTTATTTAAAAAAATGGAAGGCGTTAAAAACAGCGCTTTGGATGATGCTGCCGGTATTTCTTATATCGGCGGCAATTAACCCCTTGTTTAATCATCAGGGTGTTACTTTAATTATGTATCTGAAAAATGGAAATCCTCTTACATTAGAGTCAATTCTTTACGGTCTTGCAGCCGGTATCATGCTGGTAAGTGTGTTGAACTGGTTTTCCTGTTATCAGGTGGTAATGACCTCAGACAAGTTTATCTATTTATTTGGAAAAGCAATTCCGGCAATGTCATTGATTTTTTCTATGGTGCTTCGATTTGTTCCCAAATTTAAAAATCAGATAACAAAGGTGTCGGACGCACAGAAATGTATCGGTCGTGATGTGACAAACGGAAACGTATTGGTAAGAGCAAAACACGGTATGAAAATTTTGTCTGTGATGACAACATGGGCATTGGAAAATTCTGTGGAAACAGCAGATTCTATGCGTTCCCGTGGATATGGATTAAGAGGAAGAAATAATTTTTCTATTTATCGTTTTGACACAAGAGACAGAATATTCTTTTCTGTCTTACTTGTGTTTGGCAGTGTGATTTTGGGAGGAATTGTAACGAAACAAGTTTACTTTTTGTATTATCCTACTTTAGTGATGAATGAGAACACTTTGTGGGCGATAATGATTTATATTTTTTATGGAATTTTATGTTTCCTTCCAATTATTATAAATTTAGCAGAGGATGTAAAATGGCACTATTTGAAATCAAAAATTTAACATTTACTTACCCGGACGCAGAAAAGCCGGCAATTGAGAATATCCATTTATCCATTGAACCGGGAGAGTTCGTGGTAATATGCGGAAAGTCAGGTTGTGGAAAAACAACTCTGATGCGTCATTTTAAAACAGTTTTAAGCCCTTACGGAAAAAGAGAAGGGGAAATTTTATTTTGTGGAGAGAGGTTAGAAGGAGTTTCCATGCGTACACAGTCAGCTGAAATTGGCTATGTACTGCAAAGTCCTGATAATCAGATTGTAACAGATAAAGTATGGCATGAGCTGGCTTTTGGAGTGGAAAATCTAGGATATGACCAGCAGACTATTCGTTTAAGAGTAGCAGAAATGGCAAGCTTTTTCGGTATTCAGAATTGGTTTTCTAAAAATGTGGAAGAGCTTTCCGGAGGGCAGAAGCAGCTTTTAAATCTGGCTTCCGTTATGGCAATGCAGCCCAAGGTATTGGTTCTTGATGAACCTACTTCTCAGCTTGACCCCATTGCGGCAGGTGATTTTTTATCTACCATTCGTAAAATCAATTTGGATTTGGGAATTACTGTGATTATGATTGAGCACAGGCTGGAAGAGGTATTCCCAATGGCGGACAAGGTGCTGGTATTGGAAGGCGGAAAGCAGACCTTTTTTGACAATCCCCGTATGGTAGGAAAAGCGCTGGCAGACAATGATTTATTTCTTGCAATGCCAAGTCCTGTGCAGATTTACAACGGAACAGGTCAGGAAGGCGAGTGTCCCCTTACTGTATGCGAGGGACGAAATTGGTTGTCAGAGCATTATAAAGCAGAGCCTGAAAGGGAAAAAACAAAGGATAATGCAGAAAAATCTGCAAATAGGAAAGAAAAGCAGGAGTATGTGATACAGGCAAAGGAACTTTGGTTTCGTTATGAAAGAGACGGACAGGATATTGTAAAGGATTTATCTTTGAAAGTGAAAAAAGGGGAGCTTTTCTGTATTTTGGGTGGAAACGGAACAGGAAAGAGTACAACCTTATCTTTACTTTCCGGTATTCACAGACCTTATAGAGGAAAAATATTGTTAGATGGCAGAGATATTCGTAAAATCAGCGACAAGGAGCTGTTTCATCATTTTTTAGGAGTGTTACCACAAAATCCTCAGAGCCTTTTTGTTGGAAATTCAGTAGAAGAAGATTTATGGGAAATGATAGGAGGATTTTCCCCTATTCGTCATAAAGAGGATGAAAAACGAGTGGAAAGAGTAGTAGAAGATACAGAAATTGGACATCTTCTTCATGCACATCCTTATGATTTAAGTGGAGGGGAACAACAAAGGGCGGCACTGGCAAAGGTATTGCTTTTAGAACCACAGATTTTGCTTTTGGATGAACCTACTAAGGGGTTGGATGGTTTTTATAAAAGCAAGCTGGCTGGGATTTTTCGAAAATTACAGGAAAAAGGAATTACCATTTTAATGGTTTCCCATGATATTGAGTTTTGTGCTTCTTATGGAGATACGTGTGCGATGTTTTTTGATGGAAGTATTGTAACTTCATGTGAGGCAAGAGAGTTTTTTACAGGAAACAGCTTTTACACCACGGCGGCAAACCGTATGGCAAGGCAGATTTTTCCTGATGCAGTAACAGTAAAGGATGTGATTAAGGCATGCAGAAGAAGCAGGCAACAGGAGTAGATACATGGGCAATGATGCCGGTATATGGGAGTATCTTTGTAATTATCTGCACAATTTTTCTGCCTTGGATTTCTATACCTGTATTAAAGTATTCAAAATTACCCACAACCTATACCTTTTGGAATTTTGATGAATGTATCCAAAATGTACAGAGAAGTATTCAAGAGGGCGGAAGACTGAAAATGGAGACTTTTACAGGGCAGGAAATGGAGATGCTTCAAAGTATTGGGCAGATTTTAAAGGCAGCAGCGTTTTTTTTAATTGTTGCTATGCTTGTTTGCGGGATTGTTTCTTATAAAATGAAAAGGAAAGGTGTTGTATATGTAAAAATCATATTTTTTATATCTGCACTTTATCCTGTATTTGTTTTCTTGTTGATTGGAGCAGGAAATCTTTTCATTAATGGAAGAATAGGACGTGCCAGTGATTTTATCAATCTTACCATACATAGCTATATTCAGATGACCTCATGGCAGTACGGACAACTGATTATTTCAGTGCTATTATTTATATTCGCACGTAAACTTTTAGATACACAGGCAGAGAAAAAACAGCAGATGTATATAGAAAGAAGCGTGAAAAAAGACAGAAGAATAGGAAGAAGAACCTTGGTATCTTTGCTGTTGATTTTGGCGGCAATTCCTTTTGTTATCTTTTTTGGGATTTTCTTTTTAAATGACAGAAGTGATATTTTTATTTCTATGTGTATTATTGGGCTGTCCATGATACCCTTCTGTATGGTATTTGAGGGAAGAAATCCGCAGGCAAGAGAAATCCTTTTAATTGCGGTTATGGCTGCCATTGCAGTGGTAGGAAGGATGGCGTTTTTTATGATACCCCAGTTTAAACCGGTGACAGCTATTGTGATTATTGCCGGTGTGGGACTGGGAGCAGAAGCCGGATTTTTAACAGGGGCTATGGCAGGCTTTGTTTCAAATTTCTTCTTTGGGCAAGGACCGTGGACGCCGTGGCAGATGTTTTCCTTTGGAATTATCGGATTTTTGGCAGGTGTGATTTTCAGTAAGAGCAAAAATCGAAAGGGAAGTCGTGAAGCAGAGTGGTTTCATGTTTTGACACTTTGTATTTTCGGGGGATTGGCAACGCTTGTCATTTATGGATTTTTAATGGATACTTCAACGGTATTTATGTCCTCACAGGAATTGACGTGGCAATCCTTTCTGGCAGTTTATATCAGCGGATTTCCGTTTAATGTTATTCATGCAGTTTCAACCGTCATCTTTTTGTTCTTTCTGGCACTTCCAATGGAGCGGAAGCTGGACAGAATTAAAAAGAAATACGGAATTTTAGAAGCATAGAATAGGGGTGATGATATGGGACAGGTGCGTACATGGCATGCAGATGAAAAAGACGTTTTTAATTGCGAGCAAGGAAAAAAATTTAAAGGAAGATTACTGACTTTAGAAGATGTATATCATAGTATAGATAATCAGGCTTTGAAAAATAATGTAAAGATTAAAAGTGTGAAGCTGGCAGACTCCGTAAAAGAAATCGGAAATCAAAGTTTTTACAACTGTACGGCTTTACGTGATATCAATTTGGAAAACGTCAGTCAAATTCGCTGGGAGTCTTTTTTGGGATGCGTACATTTAAAAGAAATTACTCTGTCTTCCGGCATCCGTTATTTGGGAAGACGTTCTTTTTCAGGATGTAAAAGGTTAAACTGTGTAAAATTCGAAAAGAGTACTATGTTAAAGGGAATTGAAGCCGGAGTGTTTCAAAATTGTGAAAGCATTGAAAAAATCAGTCTTCCAAAGGGACTTACAGAGATTGGAAACAAAGCATTTTATAAATGTACTTCTTTGAAAGATATAGAGCTTCCGGAAGGAATTCGGATTATTGGAAACGAAGCTTTTTATCAAACGGCAATTCAGGAGATAAAGCTGCCGTCTACACTTGTAGAAATCGGAAACAGCGCTTTTCTTAAATGCAGATCCTTGGAATTGGTTCAGATACCGGCATCTGTAAAAAGGATTGGAAGATGGTCCTTTCATGGTTGTGGGCAGTTGAAAAAAGTAGAATTCTTGGGAGATCCGGAAGAAATCGGAGAATGGATTATCAATAAGAGTACCGTTATACGATGCAGAAAAGGAAGTAGGATAGAAGCATATTGTAAAGAGAAAGAATTTCAAATAGAATACAGCGATGTAAGATAAGGTTAAATAGGAGGTAAATAGAATGAATAACAGCAAAATTTCAAAAAAATACATAATATTTATTACGTTTTCAGTAATTTTTCTGGTAACTCCTTATCCATTTGTCTCTATTGCTATTCTTCTTTCGGGAATACTTTATTATTTAGATAAATTATATGAGCTCCTGAAAAAAGATAGAGAATATAAAGAAGAAAAGGAATAAAGTCTTGACATATATGGAGAGTATGTGTAGTATAGAAGGTGAAAGAAAACATAACTGCATAGCTCTAATGGTCACTGAGGAAAGAAATTTGTTCAGTGTTAAAAAGGAAATCAGTGCAAATCTGATACAGTCACCTCTGCCGTAAAAGTAATTGAAGTCGGAATACTTGCCATTATTCACTTAAAGTCTTTCCGGGCTGAGGATAGTTATGTGGTCTCTTTATAAAAAGTTTAATATGGTAAAGTTACAGAACACCTTTTGTCTGGCAGGACAAAGGGTGTTTTTTAATTTCATAGGAAATTGCATCCTATGAAATTAAAAATGCTCTGCAAGGATGCGAGCTCGCAAAAATGAAAATATTACTTTGTGAACCGCTCGTGCGCAGAGATTGTGCTGCTGCACAATCTTTTTATGTAGGTTATGTAGTAAATGAAAGGGGAAAAGAAGATATGAAACAAAAGCAAAAATCTTTTGGAAAGCGGTTGCTGAGTATGTTTTTGACAGCAGTTTTGCTTCTGTCAGGAATTACTGTTCCGGTACAGGCTGATAACAGTCAGGGAGAAGCGGCAGCTGCGGAAGAAAAGCCACACGTCTATTTTCAATATGACGATGGCAGAACACAGGAAATGGACGAAAATAATACCTTTACATTAACCGCATTGGATAAAGGAACTTTTGTGCTGGAAGGTGTGGAAGGGGCAAAACCGGAGTGGAATTTTTCACAACAAGTTGAGCAATCGGAAGGAGGTTATCAAACACATTATTGGATACAGGCATATACAGGCAGATATCAGCCAAGAGATGTGAGAAAAGTATCAGGTAATGTAACGGATCAGAATAACGGAAATCAGGTTTATCAGAGCTTTACCATTAATCAGGTATCAAGCAATATTGAAGAATTGAAAGCTTTTGTAGATGGACAGGAGGTTTCAGACGAAAAACCTTTGTATGTAGATGGTTCTACAACGAAAACAGCAACATTGAAAGCAAGAGTAAAGGGTAGCAATGAATTTGTAGATGTAGATGCTACGGTTTCTGATGTAGAAGTTACATATGGTCCTGCAATTTCCATGACAGCTGGAAAATTTAGGATACTGGGTGAGGGTGAAATCGGAATGAAAATTTGTATGCCGGAAGATATGAAAAAACTGGCTGTGAATTTTAAAGTGATTTCAGGAAAAGTTCACGTGCAAAGTATTGATGTAAAAGTACCGAGCGAGTGGAAAATAAAAAAATGGGATTCTTTAGACGGATTATGTTATGTTGGAATTATGCGGGGAAACAATCCGACAGAAAACTTTAATTACAGTATTGTACCTGAAAATGCCAGCAATCAGAAATTGGTTTGGGAAGCTTTGACACCGGATATTGCAGAATATGTGGAGTCGTTTGATCGTGGACTTGTTCCTAAAAAAGCCGGTGTTGCAAAATTTCATGTATATAGCGAGGACAATCCGAAAGCTTCTCAAGATGTAAGTGTAGAATTCAAGTATGAGTATCCATTGAAAGATGCAAAGGCTGAACAGGATAGTTATACTTTTGAGGAGGGAAGTTCTAAGGAGTTTAAGATTTTAACAACTCCGTCAAATGCCACAGAACAGCGCTATAATTGGTCTTATAGTAAAGAGGGTATTGCGACTGTATCAGACGCTATTGAAACAGCAACCGGAAATGTGAATTTACCGCATAAAACGAAACATTACATTAAAGCTTTAAAAGCAGGAGAAGTTACAGTAACAGGAGTTCCATATGATACAACAGCAGGTTGTAAACCGGTGCAGTTTACAATTCAAGTAACAAAAGATGGTACAGTTCCTGATAATACAAATTATCTTGATATGGCAAAAGAAGATATTGCACATGGAACAGCGTACCTGTCTAAACAAAGTATGGAAAAATACGGAGATGAATGGAATATTTTTACTGTGCTTCGTGCAGGTGGAAGCATTAGTCAAGAAAAATTAGATATTTACTATGAAAGTGTTGCTAATCAGTTGAAAAAAGCAACTTTCAGCAGAAAATTCCGTTATACAGATGCTGCAAGAGTAGCAATTACATTGGCTGCAATGGGAAAAGATTTGACAGATGTTGACGGTGTAAATCTGATGAAAATGATTTACAATGATGAATTAAAAACAAAGATGAGTAAAGATACATCGAATTGTCCGATTTGGGGATTGATTGCGCTGGATTGTCAGAATGCGGAAATACCTTCTGATGCGGTTTGGACAAGAGAAAAGTTGATTGATTTAATTCTTTCTTATCAAACAGCGGAAGGCGGATTTGGTTTGATAGATAATAAGACCAGTAGTATTGATATGACGGGTATGGCTTTGCAGGCTTTGGCACCATATAGGGAACAGGAAAATGTAAAGCCGGCATTTGACAAAGCATTGAAGCATTTTAAAGAAAATATGACGCCGGAAGCAGGGTTTACAGACGCAGGAAAAGAAAACAGTTGTACCGTAGCACAGGTACTGACAGCTCTTACAGCAGCAGGCATTGATCCGTTGAATAAGGAAAATGGATTTACAGTAGGCAATAAAAATATTATAAAAAATCTGCACACGTATAAGGGTGAACAGGGATTTTTATGGCAGACAGGATTAAAGCCGGATGTTATGGCAACACAGCAGGTCACTTATGCTATGGAAGCATACAGACGTTTTGCGGAAAATGAAAATCGTTTATATGATTGTACAGATGTAGGAAAAGATGCGCAGGATAAAGAAGCGGCAGATGCGGTGAGCAAATTGATTGAAGTAATCGGAGATGAGATTACATTAGAAAGCAAGCCGGCGATTGAAGCAGCAAGAAAAGCATATAATGCGTTGACAGATGTACAGAAGAAACTGGTAACCAATTACGAAAAGCTGACAAAGGCAGAGGAAGAACTGAAAAAACTGGAAGCAGATCAGAAACCGGAAGGAAAAGCAGTTGTTTCAGTAGAACGCTTTAGTATTGGACAGGGATATTATCAAGAACCGATAGAAGTGCAATTAGAAAAGGGAGAAACAGCAGCATCTCTTTTGAAAAAAGTGATTGGTACAGAAAATTATGCAGGAGAAAATGATTTACTGGAAGGTATTAAAGATGCAGATTTAGGAGTGAATCAAGTTTCAATTCCTTCTTTTATTTCAGAAAAATTAGAAGGACCAACTACTGAAGAAGCAAAAGAAATTGGAAATAGTGATGAATATTTGGATTACGGAGATTATTTTGAATGGTCAGATTGGTACTTTACAGTAAACAATAAATTAAAAGATAGTATGGCAGTGACATATAAGGTGAAAGATGGAGATGTTCTTCGCTTTCAGTTTAGTCTTTTGGCAGGGATTGATGTTAAAGGAAATAAAAATGTAGAAATTTCAAATAAAGACGAATTAATAAAACTTATGGCAAAAGTTAATGCTGATAAAGAAAAATATATGGCAATGCCGGCAGTCAAAGAAGCTTATGAAGAGGCAGTAGCAGCTAATGTGGCTATGATTACTCCACAGAAAGAAATTGATGCGTTGGTTAAAAAATTGCAGAAGGCAATGGATGGAGACCAGAATGAGTCAGATAAAAATGCAGCAGATAAAGTAATTAAAAAGATTGAAGCAATCGGTGATAGGATTACTTTAGAAGGTAAGGCAGCAATCGAGGAAGCAAGAACAGAATACGACAAGCTGACAGATGCACAGAAGAAGCTTGTAACCAATTACGACAAGCTGACAAAAGCAGAGAAAGAACTTCAGAAACTGGAAGAACAGCAGAAGGAAGATGAAAAGGAGGCGAAAGCAGTTGTCGAAAAAATTAATGCGATTGGTGATAAAGTAACGTTGGACAGTAAGAAAGCAATCGAGGAAGCAAGAACAGAATATGACAAGCTGACAGATGCACAGAAGAAGCTTGTAACCAATTACGACAAGCTGACAAAAGCAGAGAAAGAACTTCAGAAACTGGAAGAAAACCAGAACGGTTGGAAAGAGACAGAAAATGGCTGGATGTACTATCAAAGCGGCGAAAAAGTAATCGGTTGGATATTCGTAGATAGTCACTGGTATTATCTGAATAACAGTGGAATAATGGAAACCGGCTGGGTAGAAGTAAACGGTCATTGGTACTATATGGATCAGTTGGGAGCAATGTGCACCGGCTGGGTAGCAGTAAACGGTCATTGGTACTATATGGATCAGTTGGGAGCAATGTGTACCGGCTGGGTAGAAGTAAACGGTCATTGGTACTATATGGACCAGTGGGGAGCAATGGAGACCGGCTGGGTAGCCGTAAATGGTCATTGGTACTATATGGACCAATGGGGAGCAATGGAAACCGGCTGGGTACTTGTAGGAAATACATGGTATTACATGAACAACAGCGGAGCAATGGAAATCGGCTGGGTACTTGTAGGAGATACATGGTACTACATGAACACAGATGGAGCAATGCAGACCGGTTGGGTAGCAGTAAACGGTTATTGGTATTATTTGAACAGTGATGGAAGCATGGCTTCCTCCCAGTGGATTGGAGACTATTACGTGCAGGCAGATGGTTCTATGGCAACCAGCACATGGATTGGCGGTTATTATGTAGACGCATCCGGTAAATGGGTACAAAGTGCTTAATACACAAGATTTTTAAATTATAAAAGAAAGGGAAAACGCTATGAGTCAAAAAAATCAAAGAAGAAACCGAATTTTTGGTTTGGTTCTGACAATGTTTCTTATGTTTATCGGTATTGCATTACCGATAAAAGTAAAAGCAGCAGAGAATACGGGGCATGTAGTTATTTCAGTAGAACGTTTTACTATTGGTCAGGGATATATTTATGAACCTGTCTGGGTGCCGTTCGAGGAAGGCGATAATGCAGCTACTTTATTGAAAAAAGTAATCGGAAAAGAAAATTTCATGGGTAAGGATGAATATCTGGAAGCCATTGTAGGCGGAGACTTGGGAACAGATAAGGTAGTTGTACCGGAGTACATAGAAAAACTCAGTGACGGAGAGGTAACAACAGAAACTGCCAGAGAATGGGGAAATGAAGACAACGGAGATGGCGGAGACGCACTGGGTGAATTTGATTACAGCAATTGGTCAGGCTGGATGTATCATGTGAACGGCGTAGAGGTTGGATATGGAATTTCTGCTTATGAGCCAAAAGATGGGGATGTATTGCGATTTCAATTTACACTCTATGGTTATGGAACTGATTTAACAGGTTATGAGTACGGCAATCCTGACCCTGTCATTGATATTTGCAATAAAGATGAAATTACAAAGCTTATGGCAGACGTAAATGCAGATAGAGAAAAATTGATGGCAGTGCCTGAAGTAAAAGCAGCATATGATGAAGCGGTCCAATTAATATCTGCGGTAATTACACCAAAAGAGGAAATTGATTTAGCAACAGCAAAATTAAGAGAAGCAGTAGAAAATGTTAAAAAGGAAGGCTGGCAGGAAACTGCGGAAGGCTGGCAGTACTATGAAAACGGAAAAAAGGCAGTTGGCTGGAAATTAATTTCCGGAACATGGTATTATTTCAATGAAGACGGAGCAATGGAAACCGGCTGGGTACTGGTAGGAAATCATTGGTATTATATGAATAGTGATGGAGCAATGGAAACCGGCTGGGTACTGGTAGGAAATCATTGGTATTATATGAATAGTGATGGAGCAATGGAAACCGGCTGGGTACTGGTAGGAAATCATTGGTATTATATGAATAGTGATGGAGCAATGGAAACCGGCTGGGTACTGGTAGGAAATCATTGGTATTATATGAATAGTGATGGAGCAATGGAAACCGGCTGGGTACTGGTAGGAAATCATTGGTATTATATGAATAGTGATGGAGCAATGGAAACCGGCTGGGTACTGGTAGGAAATCATTGGTATTATATGAATAGTGATGGAGCAATGGAAACCGGCTGGGTATCAGTGGAAAACAACTGGTATTATTTACATGGAGATGGAAGTATGGCAACTTCTCAGTGGATTGGAGATTACTATGTGAAGTCTGACGGAAGTATGGCAACTGATCAATGGATTGACGGATATTATGTAGACGCCTCTGGAAAATGGGTAAGAAATGCATAAGTAAAGGACAAACATAATTCGAAACCGGGCAGAGAATAAGAGAAAAATTTGAAAAATAAGGCTGTCACATTAAGCAGTAATCAGGAATGCATATACATTTTTGATATACACTTAAAGTGACAGCTTTATAAGTGTTTCGATGTTTTATTTCATATAAGTAATCTTTAATTCTTCTTGAAAATGATCACTGTAATGCAGTTGATAATCGTCTGTAATGAAAACTGCATGAACATCAGGAAGGCTGTTGATTAATTCCAAACCTTTGTCCAGACCAAGAGCAAAGCAGGAGGTGCTAAGTCCATCTCCATCTACAGACTGGTCGGAAATAATGGTTACAGATACCAGATGATTGTCATAAGGGTAGCCGGTATCGGGATTTAAAATGTGATGGTAGAAAGTCCCGTCTTTTTCAAAATATCGTTCATAAATGCCGGAGGAAACTACCGATTTATCCTCAATATCAAGGACGGCAATGGTTTCGCTTCTGTCTGCAAAGGGCTTCTGAATACCAATGCGAAAAGGGGTATTATCCGGCTTTTTACCAATACAAAGTACGTTTCCGCCCAGATTGATGGTTGCGCTTTTGACACCCTTTGACACCAGAAATTCTTTCATTTTATCTGCAATATATCCTTTCGCAATAGCCCCCAAATCAAGTCCCATACCTTCTTTTGAAAAAGTCAGTTTGTTCCCTTCTATTGTAACAGCTTCATAGTTTACCAAAGAAAGAGCTGACCGGATTGCTTCCTCAGCAGGCACTTTTTTTTCTTCTGAGGTAAAATCCCAGAGAGAGGATACCGGTGCAATAGTAATGTCAAAAGCTCCTTTGGAAAGTTCTCCGTAGTAAAGTCCTTTTGAAACCAGTTCGGCGGTTTCCGGAGAGAGAACAAAAGCGCCGTTTTCCTGTGTTAAGGTTTGTGCGTTTAATCGGAAGATTTCGCTGGAGCTCAAGGTTCTGCTGAAAAGCTTTTCATAATGGTCGCACAGCTCCATAACCTCATCTAACAGTTTTTTATCCTTTGAGTCGTAAATATTTACGGTGACAACAGTATTTAATTTAAAAGCAGTTGCGGAAATAGGCTCTTTTGGCTGCTGCTTTTTTTCGTAAACGGCAGCAAAGCCCAAAAGAGTTATAAGCAATAATCCAATGGTAAATAGAAATAATGATTTTTTATTTTTCATAAGAACTCCTTACTTGTTGAAATCAAAAATATTGTAAGGTTAAGGTGCTGTTTCTGTCAAGAAAGAATATAATAGAGTGATGATAATCGGAGTGAAATTATGAAAAAAATATGGTTGTTGTTATCTTTTTTTGCAGTATTTCTGATAGGGAAACAGGGGATGGAAAAAGCAGTAGAAACCGTAAATGAGCTTTCAGACGAGGAGCATCCTGAAATTGCACTGACCTTTGACGACGGACCTCACGAGGTTTATACAGAGCAGCTTTTAGACGGCTTAAAAGAGCGGGGCGTACAGGCAACTTTCTTTCTCATCGGACAGAATATCGAGGGGAAGGAAGAAGTAGTAAAGCGAATGAAAACAGAGGGACATCTTATCGGAAATCATACCTACCACCATGTGAATTTAAAGGAAATTTCCGAGAAAAAAGCAGAAGAAGAGGTCACAATGACCTGTAATAAAATCTATGATACAGCAGGAATTTGCACCTCCTTTGTCCGCCCGCCTTTTGGGGAATGGAAGAAAAATTTAGACTTTGATATTACCATGATACCGGTGTCCTGGAATGTGGACTCATTGGATTGGACAACAGAAAATGTAGAGAAAACTGTAAAAAGGGTAGTGAAAGATGCGCAAGAAGGTGATATTATTTTAATGCACGATATTTATGCGTCTTCCGTAGAGGCGGCGCTTCGTATAGTAGATATTTTACAGGAAAAAGGATATAAATTTGTTACCGTAGATGAATTACTTTTAGAATAGAGGAGATATTGAAATGGATTTATTTGATTATATGAAGGAGCAGACGCTGGAGAATGAGTCCCCTCTGGCATCCAGAATGAGACCTGTTACTTTAGAGGAAGTGGCAGGGCAGGAACATATTATCGGCAAGGATAAGTTGCTGTACCGGGCCATTAAAGCAGATAAGCTGGGCAGTGTTATTTTTTATGGACCGCCGGGAACAGGAAAAACTACCTTGGCAAAAGTCATTGCCAATACCACCAGCGCCAGATTTAAGCAGATTAATGCCACAGTAGCCGGCAAAAAGGACATGGAAGAAGTGGTGAAGGAAGCCCAGCAGTACTTGGGAATGTATGGAAAGAAAACGATACTTTTTGTAGATGAAATTCATCGTTTTAACAAAGGGCAGCAGGATTATTTATTGCCCTTTGTAGAAGACGGCACATTGATTTTAATCGGAGCTACAACAGAAAATCCCTATTTTGAGGTAAACGGTGCGCTCCTTTCCCGTTCCATTGTTTTTGAATTGAAGCCATTGGAAAAAGAGGATATCTGTAAGCTTTTAGAGCGGGCGGTTTCTGACTGCGAAAGAGGAATGGGAAGCTATCATGCAGTGCTTCACGAGGATGCGAAAAGCTTTCTGGCGGATATTGCGGGAGGCGATGCAAGGGCAGCCTTAAATGCTCTTGAGCTTGGGATACTGACTACACAAAAAAGTGAAGACGGAAAGATACATATTGATTTGGAAACAGCGTCGCAGTGTATTCAAAAGCGAGTTGTCCGTTACGATAAAACAGGGGACAATCATTACGATACCACCTCTGCTTTTATTAAAAGTATGAGAGGCTCAGACCCGGATGCCGCCGTATTTTATCTGGCAAAAATGCTGTATGCAGGAGAAGATATTAAGTTTATTGCCCGCCGAATTATGATTTGCGCCGCAGAAGATGTGGGAAATGCAGATCCGCAGGCATTACAGGTGGCAGTGGCGGCAGCACAGGCAGTGGAGCGTCTTGGCATGCCGGAAGCGCAAATTCCGTTGGCGCAGGCAGTGACTTATGTGGCTTCTGCGCCTAAGAGCAATGCGGCATACATGGCAATCGCAGAGGCAATGGAGGCGGTGAAAAACACGAAAACCACAGTGCCGGTGCATTTGCAGGATGCTCATTATAAAGGAGCATCGAAAATGGGACATGGGGCAGGATACAAATACGCCCACGATTATCCTAACCATTATGTAGAACAGCAGTATATGCCTTCGGAACTTCAGGGCAGAGTATTTTATAATCCCACAGAGAATGGATACGAGCAGAATATCAGGGATTATTTCAAAAAAATAAAAGAAAACAGTTGAGTTTCTTAAAGTGAAGTGATAAAATCAACCCAATAAAAAGCAAAGTGAGGCAGAATTATGAGAACATTTCAGAAATCATCAAAACTTGAAAACGTATGCTATGATGTAAGAGGACCGGTTTTAGATGAAGCGAACCGTATGCAGGAAAGCGGTATTGACGTTTTAAAGCTGAATATCGGAAACCCTGCGCCATTCGGGTTTTCAGCCCCGGAGGAAGTGATTTTAGATATGATTTATACACTTCGAGACTCACAAGGTTATTCAGACTCCAAGGGCATTTTTTCTGCGAGAAAAGCGATTATGCAGTATTGCCAGATAAAGAAAATTCCCAATGTAACTATCAATGACATTTATACAGGCAATGGCGTAAGTGAATTGATTAACATGGTGACACAGGGGCTTTTGGACAATGGCGATGAAATATTAGTACCTTCACCGGATTATCCCCTTTGGACAGGTTGTGTTTCTTTAGCAGGAGGAACACCGGTACATTATATCTGTGATGAGCAGTCAGAATGGTATCCTGATATTGAGGATATTAAGAGCAAAATAACGGATAAAACAAAGGCGATTGTGCTGATAAATCCCAATAATCCTACGGGGGCTGTATACCCCAAGGAGCTTTTGCAGGAGATTGTAGAGATTGCAAGAGAGCATGAGCTGATGATTTTCTCTGATGAGATTTACGACAGACTGGTATTTGATGGAATTGAGCATACTTCCATAGCTTCTTTGGCACCGGATGTATTTTGTATTACCTTAAACGGACTTTCCAAATCTCACATGATAGCAGGTTTTCGCTGTGGCTGGATGGTGTTAAGCGGTGCAAAAGAAAAAGCAAAGGGCTACATTGAAGGCTTAAACATGCTTTCCAATATGCGTCTGTGTTCCAATGTTCCGGGACAGGCAATTATTCAGACGGCATTAGGGGGCTATCAGAGTGTGAATGAATATTTAATGCCGGGAGGCAGAATTTATGAGCAGAGAGAGTATATCTACAATGCGATTAATGATATTCCGGGATTATCTGCGGTAAAACCGAAAGCGGCATTTTATATGTTCCCGAAAATGGACACAAAGAAATTTAATATTTTAGATGATGAAAAATTTGCCTTAGACCTTTTAAAAGAAAAGAAGGTACTGATTACACACGGAAAAGGATTTAACTGGGGAGAACCGGACCATTTCAGGATTGTGTATCTGCCAAGTGTGGAGGAATTGAGAAAGGCAACGGGAAAATTAAGAGACTTTTTTGCAGGATATCATCAGAAATTATAAAGAAAAACGAACGTTATAAACAGAACTGTCACATGAAGAAATAATCAAGTGGCAGTTCTGTTTTCGTTGTTAGGGCAAAGCCCTGTTTACCATTGTGTAGTTTTTCGCTGATCCGAAAAAC
>UQAX01000037.1 GCA_900539145.1 uncultured Blautia sp. | reverse complement strand
TGCCGCCACAAGGTGTCGGATTATACCGGCAAGCCACGACTTGTCGAGAAAATGCTCTAACGAGCGCTTCCTCGCCTGCGTACGTGGTATAATTGTAAAATGTTTAAGTAAAGTATAATTGTAAATGTCCAGAAGGAGGAAAATAAGTGGACTCGATAGATTATTATGACCGGTACGCAGTACCTTATTATGAAGAAACAGTAGAATTTGGCATGGAGGAGCAAATCAAACGTTTTGTTGAATTGCTTCCGGAAAGTGCAGATGTTCTTGATTTAGGCTGTGGATCGGGCAGAGATACAGTATGCCTTGAAGAAGAAGGCTGTGTCGTTACTGCCATGGATGGTTCTGAGAAAATGTGTGAGCTGGCAAGTATTCACACAGGAAAAGAAGTGCTGCATCTTAGAGCGGAGGATATGGAATTTGAAGATGTTTTTCATGGGATTTGGGCCTGTGCTATTTTAGGGCACTTTTCACCGGACAGAGTGAAGGACATTATGGCGAAAATCCTACGGGCATTGAAGGATGATGGGATTTTGTATTTTTCCGTTCAAAAGGGAGACAGAAACGGTAACTACAATGGCAGATATTTCTATGATTATGACAGAGAGGCTCTTAATGACCTTTTGGACTCTTTTTCAAATATAAAAGTATTGGACATATGGAAAACCAGTGATGTCAGAACAGACAAGAGCAATCGTTGGTTTAATGTTCTGCTTCGCAAGGAAAAGCAAGACGAATAAAGGAGAGATACAGTGAATTTTACTCATTTGCATGTACATACAGAATACAGTCTTTTAGACGGTTCAAATAAGATAAATGAATATGTAGCCAGAGTAAAAGAACTGGGAATGAACAGTGCGGCCATAACAGACCATGGAGTCATGTTTGGCTGCATTGATTTTTATAGGGTAGCAAAAGCAGCGGGAATTAAGCCGATTTTGGGCTGTGAGGTATATGTTGCCCCCGGTTCTCGCTTTGACAGAGAAATAGGACAGGCAGAGGACAGATATTACCATCTGGTTCTTCTGGCTGAGAACAATCATGGCTATGAAAACCTTATGAAAATTGTGTCAAAGGCTTTTGTGGACGGCTTTTATTATAAGCCGCGTGTGGATATGGACCTTTTGCAGGAATATCATGAAGGAATTATTGCATTGAGTGCCTGCCTTGCAGGAGAAGTTGCAAAAAATATTACAAGAGGCATGTACGAAGAAGCGAAAAGCGCTGCTTTGCGATATGAGAAAATTTTCGGGAAGGGAAATTTCTTTTTAGAGCTTCAGGACCACGGAATTCCTCAGCAGCAAAGAGTCAATCAGCAGCTTTTGCGAATGAGTCAGGAAACGGGCATTGCACTGGTTGCCACCAATGATGTGCATTACACATATGACACAGATGCGGAAGCCCATGATATTTTGCTGTGCGTACAGACCAGAAAGCTTTTAAGTGATGAAAACCGCATGCGCTATGAGGGAGGACAATATTATGTAAAATCTCCGGAGGAAATGGCAGAGCTATTTCCTTATATTCCTGAAGCGTTGGAAAATACCCAGAAAATTGCAGACCGCTGTGAGGTGGAGATTGAGTTTGGGGTGACAAAGCTGCCGAAATTTGATGTGCCTGCTCCTTATACCTCATGGGAATATTTAAACAAGCTGTGCTATGACGGCTTGAAGGAGCGATACAGCGGAGATTTGACAGAATTGGAAAAACGTCTGGAATACGAGTTGGGCGTTATTAAAACCATGGGCTATGTGGATTATTTCCTGATTGTATGGGACTTTATCCGATTTGCCAGAGACCATGACATTATGGTAGGACCGGGACGTGGTTCTGCGGCGGGAAGCCTTGTTTCCTATACGTTGGGAATTACGAAGTTGGACCCTATTAAATACAATCTTCTGTTTGAGCGTTTTCTAAATCCAGAACGTGTTTCCATGCCGGATATTGACGTGGATTTCTGCTTTGAGAGAAGGCAGGAGGTTATTGATTATGTAGTGGAAAAATACGGAAAAGACAGGGTGGTTCAGATTGTTACCTTTGGTACAATGGCAGCACGAGGTGTAATACGTGATGTGGGAAGGGTTATGGACTTGCCCTATGCGCAGTGTGATGCCATTGCCAAGATGATACCGGAGGAATTAAATATCACCATCGATAAGGCTTTAAAAATGAACCCGGAATTGAAAAATTTGTATACTACGGATGAAATGGTGAAAAAGCTTATTGATATGAGCCGCCGTCTGGAAGGCTTGCCCCGCCATACTTCCATGCACGCAGCAGGTGTGGTAATCAGTCAGAAGTCCGTAGACGAATATGTTCCCCTTGCAAGGGCTTCAGACGGTTCTATTGTTACACAGTTTACCATGACCACTTTAGAAGAGCTGGGGCTTCTGAAAATGGACTTTTTGGGACTTCGTACTCTTACAGTTATTCAAAAAGCAGTGAAGCTGATTGAGAAAAACAAAGGGATTTCTCTTGACATGGACCATGTGGATTACAATGATAAAGCGGTCTACGATATGCTGGGAGCAGGTAAGACAGAGGGCGTTTTCCAGCTGGAAAGTGCAGGAATGACAAGCTTTATGAAGGAATTGAAGCCGGAGAGTCTGGAGGACGTTATTGCGGGAATATCGCTGTATCGTCCCGGTCCAATGGACTTTATTCCTCAATATATTGAAGGAAAAAATAATCCTGACAGTATTCATTTCCTTTGTCCGCAGCTTGAGCCGATTTTGAGCGCCACTTACGGCTGTATTGTGTATCAGGAGCAGGTTATGCAGATTGTGCGCTCTCTGGGCGGATATACTTTGGGACGAAGCGATTTGGTGCGCCGTGCCATGAGTAAGAAAAAGGCTGCGGTAATGGAGAAGGAGCGTCAAAATTTCGTTTACGGAAATGAAGAAGAAGGCGTTCCCGGCTGTGTGAACAGAGGGATTTCCGAGGAGATTGCAAATAAAATCTATGAGCAGATGATGGATTTTGCAAAGTATGCCTTTAATAAATCACATGCGGCAGCTTATGCAGTGGTGGCATATCAAACTGCATATTTGAAGTGCCATTTCCCTGTGGAATTTATGGCTGCTTTGATGACGTCTGTCATTGATAATCCACCAAAGGTTGCCGATTATATTTTATCCTGTCGCAGAATGGGAATTGCTATTCTGCCTCCCGATATTAACAAGGGAGACAGTACCTTTTCCGTAGATGGAGGGGGAATACGATATGGATTATCAGCGATTAAAAGCATTGGAAAGCCGGTGATTGAATCCATCGTGGCGGAGAGAAATCAGAGAGGAGATTTTACAAGCCTTCGAGATTTCATTGAGAGAATGACGGGAAAGGATGTCAACAAGAAGGCAATTGAAAACTTTATTAAAGCAGGAGCTTTTGATGAACTTCCCGGAAACCGCCGTCAGAAAATGATGGTGTATGCTCAGATTTTGGACTCTGTAGTGCAGGAAAAGAAAAATATGATGGCCGGACAGATGAGTTTGTTTGATTTAGTGCCTGAGGAAGAAAAAACAGCCTATGAAATTCGTATGCCGGATGTGGAGGAATATCCGAAAGAGGCAAAGCTTGCCTTTGAAAAGGAAGTGCTGGGAATTTATATCAGCGGTCATCCATTGGAAGAATATGAGACCTGCTGGAGGAAAAATATATCAGCGGTCACCACGGATTTTATGCCTGATGAGGAAAGCGGACAGCCGAAGGTGCGTGATGGGCAGCAGGTAATTGTAGGCGGTATGATTACGGAAAAGACCATTAAGTATACGAAGACTAATAAAGTAATGGCATTTCTTACCTTGGAGGATTTGCTGGGGACTGTGGAGATTGTGGTTTTCCCTCGTGATTATGAAAAGAATGTAAGACTTATGGAAATTGATGAAAAAGTATTTATCAAGGGACGAGTTTCTGTTGAGGAGGAAAAAGCAAGCAAGATAATCTGTGAAAGGATTTATTCTTTTGAAGATGTTCCAAGAGAATTGTGGCTGCAGTTTGAAACAAAGGAAAGTTTTCTTTCCCGCGAAGAGGAGCTGTATGAAGACTTAAAAGAAGCAGATGGAAAGGACAGTGTAGTGATTTATATTAAGTCACCAAAAGCAATAAAAAGGATGGGGGCATCCAAGAGTATCTGCATTAGTCGGGACTTATTGGCCAGACTGTACGAAAAGTATGGAAAAGACAATGTAAAAGTTGTCGAAAAGAGTATTGAAAAACAGTAGAAAATAGATTAGAATAAAAAACGACTGAATGTACAAAATAAGAAACAAGAGTCTGCCAACAGTATGGAGGAAGAAAATGACTACAAATAAAGAAATTAAAACAATTGGTGTATTAACAAGCGGCGGAGATGCGCCGGGAATGAATGCTGCAATTCGTGCAGTAGTCAGAAGAGGCTTAAGCCGTGGTATTAATATGAAGGGAATTTTAAAAGGTTACAGCGGTCTGATGAATGAAGAAATCATTGACATGACTGCCGTAGACGTTTCAGATACAATTCAAAAAGGTGGTACAATCCTGTATACTGCCCGTTGTACAGAAATGCGTACACCGGAAGGACAGAAGAGAGCTGCCGAGGTATGTAAAAAACACGGCATTGACGGGCTGGTAGTTATCGGTGGTGACGGTTCTTTTGCCGGTGCACAGAAGCTGGCTAATCTGGGAATTAACGCAGTAGGCGTTCCGGGAACAATTGACCTTGATATCGCTTGTACAGAGTATACAATCGGTTTTGATACAGCGGTAAATACAGCTATGGAAGCCATTGATAAGGTACGTGATACTTCTACTTCTCATGAACGTGTAAGTATTATTGAGGTAATGGGAAGAAATGCAGGATATCTTGCTTTATGGTGCGGTATTGCCAATGGTGCAGAGGATATTTTGCTTCCTGAAAAATACGATTTTGATGAACAGAAAATTATCAACAACATCATCGACAACCGTAAAAAAGGTAAAAAACATCATATTATCATTAATGCAGAAGGTATCGGACATTCCGAAGCTATGGCAAAACGTATCGAGGCTGCAACAGGAATTGAAACAAGAGCGACTATCTTAGGTCACATGCAGCGTGGCGGTGCACCGACATGTAAGGATAGAGTATATGCTTCCATTATGGGTGCAAAAGCAGTAGACATTCTTCTGGAAGGTAAATCTAAGAGAGTTATCTGTTACAGAGACGGTGAGTACATTGATATGGATATCAATGAAGCTCTGGCAATGAAGAAAGGTATCTCCGAATACCAGTACGAGATAAGCTATTCCCTGTCTCATAATTACAGCAAGAATAACGAGTAAGAAAATGATTACAAGTGCGTCAAATGTACAGATAAAGAAAGTACAGCAGATATTGAAGAAAGCAAAGGTACGCAGGGAAGAACAGGTTTTTGCGGTTGAGGGAATTAAGATGTTCAGTGAAGTACCAAAATCCCGTCTGCAAAAGGTGTATTTATCCCAGTCTTTTGCCCGGAAGGAGGAATGTGAAAAAATCCTTCTGGAGAAAGGCATTAGTATAGAAGAAACAGAATATGTGGAGCTTGTGGACGATAAGATTTTTAAAAATTTATCCGATACCGTAACACCTCAGGGAGTGCTTTGTCTGGTGAAAATGGAGAATTATACTCTTTCTGAAATTTTAAGCGGAGAAGAAAATCCCCTGCTGATGATTTTAGAAGATTTACAGGACCCGGGAAATCTGGGGACAATTTTACGAACCGGAGAAGGGGCAGGAGTGACAGGCGTAATTATGAGCAGAACCTCCGTAGATGTGTTTAATCCGAAGGTTATCCGTTCCACTATGGGCTCTGTTTACAGGATGCCGATTATTTATGTAAATTCCATTGAGGAGGAAGTGCTTCCTCTTTTAAAAGAAAAGGGAATTACGACTTATGCTGCTCATTTAAAAGGAAGAAATGATTACGATGAGGAGTGTTATACGAAAGGCACAGCATTTCTTATTGGAAATGAAGGAAACGGTCTTACCGAGCAGCTCACAGAGAGCGCAGATACCCTGATTAAAATTCCAATGCAGGGAAAAGTGGAGTCCTTAAATGCTGCTATGGCATCGGGAATTTTGATGTACGAGGCATACAGGCAGCGCCGTAAAAATTGAATATAAAATTTGAAAAGTGGTGAATATTCTATATATTTGCCACTTTTTTCTATTTTTCTCTCCGAAATACTGTAAAATGTTACAAAAAATACCCGGTTGACAAAGAAACGTAACCTTGTTAGAATAAGTTTGTAACAAAACTTAATAAATCTGTAACAAATGTTAAAAAAAGAAACAGACTTATCAGGAGGTTATTTTAATGAGAAGAAAATTCATGAAACTTTTAACTTGTGTGGGAACTGTTGGTGCTATGACTGTTGCAATGGCAGTACCGGCATTGGCAGATACAACAGATAAAGAAACTTTTGACTGGTCAGATAAAGCAGCAGCGAATGTGACTACATACGCAAACATTCGTAAGGGCTCTGACATCAGCACAGAGAGAGTCGGAAAGCTTCCGGCAGGAGCTGTGGTGACTGTGGTAGGTGAAGAAAACGGATGGGTTCAGGTTTCTTCCGGTGAGATTGAAGGATATATCAGAGAGGACTTGTTAGTATCCGGAGAGGAAGCGCAGCAGTTATTTGAGTCCGTGCACGGCGATGGGGAGATTACAGGTGCACAGCCGTTAGACGCCGTAGTTGAGACGGCAGCAATTTCAAATCAGACAACATCTGTATCTCAGGCAGATTTAGATTTGATGGCTGCAATTATTGAATGTGAAGCAGGCGGGGAGTCTTATGAAGGAAAAGTTGGTGTAGGAGCGGTAATTATGAACCGTATCCGCAGCAGCAAATTCCCAAATACATTATCTGAAGTTATTTACCAGAAAGGTCAGTTTACACCGGCTGCGTCAGGTAAGCTTGCATCTGTATTAAGCAGAGGTGCAAGTCAGGCATGTTATGATGCTGCAAGAGATGTGTTTGCAGGAGCAAATACTATTGGAGACCGTTTATTCTTCCATGCAGGAGGTGGCAGAGGTCTGACTATCGGTAATCAGACATTTTATTAAAAGAGAAGATTGACTATATTTTTGGAAAGAGGCTATTGCATTTATATTTCATGCGATAGCTTCTTTTATTTCATAGGAAATTGTGTCCTGTGAAATAAAAAAGTTGCTTTAAAATATAGAGATTACTTTTCGACAATGATACAATATAAGTATAAAAAATATATTTTGACCCATTATGCGATAATCAAAGAAGCAAGAAAGGAGTTGTATATGAGAAATAAAAAAATATTGATAAGTATCGCTATGTGCTGTTCATTACTGATAACAGGGTGCTGTAATGAAAAAGAGAGCCTTGATATCCGTAAAATAAAAACAGAAGATATTGTCTCAACAGCTAGCGGAGTGTACGACTATGCAGAAACTTTTCCAAGTATTCCGGAACTTGCAAAAAACAGTGAAGTGGTTATATATGGCAAAATTGAGGGTATAGATTATATTGTCGGAGATAATGGTCTTTGCAGAGCAAATATGGAGGTTAAAATTTTAGAACCGTTAAAAGGAGATTATGATACAGGTGACAAAATAAAAGTAGTGAAAGACCAAGGGATTGTATCGGTAAAGGATTATTTAAAATCTTTCACTTCAGAGGAAGCAAAGAAGGCAAACCGAGAAGACTTTAAGGATTACTCTGACGAGGAATTAAGTCAGGTATATGTACAGCAGATTGAAGAAAATGATATTATGTCAGAAATAGGGCAGAAAAGTGTCTTTTTCCTTGAAAAGTCAGCGTTTTATGATACGGAGCAGACTTATACAAGATTAACAGGTCCTGAGGCAGAATATACAGAGATATCTGATGACCGGTTCATTCAAACACAGACAGTGGGCAGTGAATTGTCACAACCATATAGGTTAGAAGCGTTTGAGAAAAATCAAAGCAGAGAGTATGAGATAGATATTTATACGCTGGAAGAAATTATTTCGGAGATGGGCGTGACTAAGTAATTTAATAAAAGATAAGAACACGGCGATACTGTTTAAAGTGAGGAAGATAAAGCGGTATCGCCGTTTTAATGGTCACATTTAGTGAGGAATAGCAGATACTATATTTGAGTGAATAAAAAAACAATAAAATACAAGAAAAAAGCGTTGATATTTTCAGAAAACTAGAATATAATGAGAGGACAAATCAGTAGAAACTTTACTGATACAGAGAATTTATAGTAAAGAAGGTGGGGTTATGGACGCAGGAACAATATCCATTATCTGGCTTGTAGTTTTGGCAATTCTTCTTGTCATTGAATTTTTGACGCTGGGACTTACAACTGTCTGGTTTGCAGGCGGGGCATTAGTTGCCTTTTTGGTTTCTCTGGCAGGAGGTCCGCTGTGGCTGCAACTGCTGTTGTTTATAGCGGTTTCTGTTGTACTTCTCTTATTTACCAGACCTCTGGCGATGAAATACCTGAATAAGGACGTGCAGAAAACCAATGTAGACAGTATTCCGGGACAAAAAGGAATTGTAACAGCTACCATTGACAATCTGAAAGCAGAAGGTCAGGTTACCATTCAGGGAATGGAATGGACTGCAAGAGCGAAAAACGGCAATACGATTGAAAAAGGAAAAGTTGTAAGGGTTACAGCAGTAGAAGGTGTAAAGCTGATTGTAGAGGAGGACATGTAATATGATGTGGTTAGTTATTATTCTGTTCGTAATTATTTTAATTATTGCGGCATCCTGTGTAAAGATTGTACCTCAGTCACAGGCATATATTTTGGAACGTCTTGGGGTATATAAGGCAACATGGGGAAGCGGTGTTCATTTTAAAGTGCCGTTTATTGAAAGAGTTGCAAAGCGTGTAAATTTAAAAGAACAGGTTGTAGATTTTGCTCCGCAGCCGGTTATTACAAAAGACAATGTTACCATGCGGATTGATACGGTTGTATTCTTCCAGATTACAGACCCAAGATTATTTACTTACGGCATTGACAATCCGATTATGGCGATTGAAAATCTGACGGCCACCACACTTCGTAATATTATCGGTGATATGGAACTGGATGCTACACTGACTTCCAGAGAGATTATCAATACAAAAATGAGAGCGTCTCTTGATGATGCTACTGACCCGTGGGGTATTAAGGTAACCCGTGTAGAATTGAAAAATATCATTCCTCCGGCAGCTATTCAGGAAGCTATGGAGAAACAGATGAAGGCAGAACGTGAACGCCGTGAAGCAATTCTGAAAGCAGAAGGTGAGAAGAAATCTACAATTCTTGTGGCAGAAGGTAAAAAAGAGTCTGCGATTTTAGATGCAGAGGCTGAAAAGCAGGCAGCAATTTTGAGAGCGGAAGCTGAGAAGGAAAAGATGATTAAAGAGGCAGAAGGTCAGGCAGAAGCTATTTTGAAGGTGCAGCAGGCAAAGGCAGACGGTATCCGCTTTATTAAAGATGCCGGTGCAGACCAGAGTGTTCTTACATTAAAGAGTCTGGAGGCATTTGCACAGGCAGCAGACGGAAAAGCTACCAAGATTATCATTCCGTCAGAAATTCAGGGAATTGCAGGTCTTGCATCTTCCTTAGTAGAAATTGCTACAAATAAAAAAGAAAATTAAGTAAAAAAGGGGGTTGCTTGCGAAGGCAAGGCTCCCTTTCTAAATAGGAATGAGAGGTGGAGCATGAAACCGGTACTTGATACTGAAAAGGAGTATGGACTGGTACTTGAGGGAGGCGGCGCAAAAGGCGCATATCAGATAGGCGCATGGAAAGCATTAAAAGAGGCAGGTATTCGTATAAAAGGAATTGCGGGAACCAGCGTAGGGGCATTAAACGGAGCTTTAATCTGTATGGGAGATTTGGAAAAGGCAGAAAGCCTGTGGGAGAATATTTCTTATTCCCAGATTATGTCGGTAGATGATAAAGTCATGGAAGACATTTTTAAACAGAAGAAAATCAGCCGTGATGCTTTGAAGGATATGATGGACTATATTTCTGCCGGCGGCGTGGACATTACTCCCCTAAAAGAGCTGATTGCAGAATGTGTGGATGAAGAAAAAATTCAAAATTCTCCTATGGATTTGTATATTCACACCTTCAGCGTAGATGAAATGAGAGACTTAAATGTAGATTTAAAGGGAATTGAACCGGAGCTTATTAAGGACTTTTTATTGGCAAGCTCTTATATTTTTCCTATTTTTAAAAGTGAGAAGCTCCACGGAAAGACCTATATTGACGGTGGGGCTATTAACAATGTTCCCATAGATACTTTGATTGAGAAGGAGTATAAGGATATTCTTGTAGTACGGATTTTTGGCATTGGGAGAGAAAAAAAGGTCAAAATTCCGGAAGATACTACGATTTACACCATTGCTCCTACGGTAAGCTTGGGAAGTATTTTGGATTTTAACCCTAAAAGAAGCAAAATACATCTAAAACGTGGATATTTTGATACCATGCGTGTGATTTACGGACTTGCGGGGAAAATATATTATATTGATGAACAGGAAAAAGAATGTTATTATTTAAGGCAGTTGACAGAACTAAGTCAGGATATTTATGTATATCTGGCAGATGTATATAAATTGGAGCTGCAGGAAAGCAGAGCAGTTCGAAATCTGACAGAAATTATTTTGCCGGTAATCGCAGAGGAGATGAAGCTTTCGAAAGAATGGAGTTACAGAGAACTGTATCTTTCTATCTTAGAGGCAACGGCAAAGATATGCAGAATTCAAAAGTATAAAATTTATACTTTGCAGGAGCTGCAGGATAAGGTAAGAGAGAAACTGCCGTCTCTTGAGGGCGAAGAGTTACCTGCCTTTGTGCAGATTATTTCAAAAGAAAAACTTTTATAGAAGCGGAGGATTACTGTAATGGATTTAAAAGGGCGTCATTTTTTAACATTGAAGGATTTTACCAAGGAAGAAATCGAGTATCTTGTTGACTTATCTGCGGAATTAAAAAGAAAGAAAAAGCAGGGAATTCCCGTGGATACATTAAAAGGAAAAAATGTTGCGCTGATTTTTGAAAAAACCAGCACCAGAACAAGAAGCTCTTTTGAGGTGGCAGCACATGATTTGGGAATGGGCAGCACATATTTAGACCCGAAAAGCTCTCAGATTGGAAAAAAGGAGAGTATTAAAGACACTGCAAGAGTTTTAGGACGTGTTTACGATGGAATTGAGTATCGTGGATTTGGACAGGAAAAAGTAGAGGAGCTGGCAAAATATGCAGGTGTTCCCGTATGGAACGGACTTACAAACGAATATCACCCTACACAGATGCTGGCAGATTTACTTACTATTCGTGAGCATTTAGGCAGAGTTGAGGGAGTGAAATTGGTTTATATGGGAGACGCCCGCTATAATATGGGAAATTCTCTGATGATTTTATGTGCCAAAATGGGTATGCACTTCGTTGCCTGTGCGCCAAAGAAGTATTTTCCAAATGACGCATTGGTAGAGGAGTGTAAAGGATTTGCAGAGAAATCAGGAGGAACCATTACTTTAACAGAAGATGTCATGGAAGGTACAAAGGGCGCAGACGTTATTTATACGGATGTATGGGTTTCCATGGGAGAGCCGGAAGAAGTATGGGAGGAGCGTATTAAAGAGCTGACACCATACAAGGTTACTATGGATGTTATGAGAAATGCGGGAGAGCAGGCAATTTTCCTTCATTGCTTACCTGCATTCCATGATTTGCAGACAGATATCGGCAGAGAAATGAATGAAAAATTTGGAATTGAAGACATGGAAGTTACCGATGAAGTTTTTGAAAGCGAGCAGTCTGTTGTATTTGATGAAGCAGAAAACAGAATGCACACCATCAAAGCAGTTATGGCGGCTACTTTAGGGGCAGAAGGCTGTTAAAATGGAGAAAATATTTTGGAAAGAAAGTGTGGACTCTACCCTGACATGGGCAAAAGAGGAAGCAAAAAAGAGTGTTGGAAAAGAGCTGGATGGAGCTTTATTTGTAGCAAATGAGCAGACGGCGGGAAAAGGAAGACTGGGGAGAGTGTGGACTTCTGTCCCCAGTGAAAATATCTATATGACACTTTTGCTGATGCAGCCTGAGGTGAGAGCAGAAAACGCCTCATCCCTAACGCTGGTAATGGGATTGTCTGTGGCAGAAGCTGTTGAAGAAATGGCAGGAATAGATGCAGGAATTAAGTGGCCAAATGATATTGTTCTTTCCAAGAAGAAAATCTGTGGTATTTTAACGGAAATGCAGATGAAAGAACAGAAGCCGGATTTTATTATGATTGGTGTAGGTATCAATGTCAATCAAAAGGAATTTCAGGAAGAGCTTAGAAATAAGGCAACTTCTGTTTTTCTGGAAACAGGAAAGGAAATGTCAAGAGAAGAGCTGGTAACGAAGGTTACAGCATGCTTTTGGAAGAATTATGAGCTGTTTTTGAAAACACAGAATTTAAAGGCATTGAAGGAAGAATATGAAAAACGGCTTTTGAATAAAAATCAGCAGGTGAGGATTTTGGAAAAAGGCACAGAAACCATTGGTACAGCAAGGGGAATTACCGATACAGGAGAGCTCCTTGTAGAGGATTTACAGGGAAAGGTGAGAAAGGTTTTTTCCGGCGAGGTTTCTGTCAGGGGATTATATAGTTATGTATAAAGGAGATAAGCATGTACAAGGATAAAGTAGTTTTGTGCGGTGCAAGTGCATACGAGCAGAAGTATTATTTTAATGATGATTTTGCATCACTTCCTCAGTCTATACAGGATGAGCTGCACATTATGTGCGTATTGTATACAGAGGAAATCGGAGGAGTCCTCACTTTGGAATTTGATGAAGACGGAAGCCTGCAGTTTCAGGTAGAGGCGCTGGAAGCAGATGCTATGTTTGATGAAATCGGCAGTGTACTGCGTATTAAAGATTTACGCCAGAAGAAAAAAGAGCTTTTAGAGTCTTTGGAATTATATTATAAAGTATTCTTTCTGGGACAAGAGGTAGAAGATGAAGCTTAAAATCGGAAATGTGACGCTGGAAAATAATTTAATATTGGCGCCTATGGCAGGGGGAACGGACCTGCCATTTCGTTTGCTTTGCAAGGAGCAGGGAGCAGGGCTTATCTGCACGGAGATGGTAAGCGCAAAAGCCATTCATTTTAAAAATAAGAATACGGAAAGTCTGATGGAGATTGATGAGAGAGAACGTCCTGTTTCTTTACAGCTTTTTGGCTCGGAGCCGGATTTGATGGCAGAAATTGCCAAGCAGATTGAACATAGAAATTTTGATATTCTGGATATCAACATGGGATGTCCCGTTCCAAAAGTGGTGAATAACGGAGAAGGCTCGGCTCTTATGAAAAATCCAAAGCTGGTGCATGAGATTGTGTATAAGGTGTCGAGGGCAATTAAAAAACCCCTTACTGTGAAAATCCGTAAAGGCTTCACAGAAGACAGTGTAAATGCAGTAGAAATTGCAAAGATTTTGGAAGATGCAGGAGCAGCAGCCGTTGCCGTACATGGAAGAACAAGAGAGCAGTATTATTCCGGACAGGCGGATTGGGATATTATCCGTCAGGTGAAAGAGGCAGTGTCCATTCCGGTCATTGGGAATGGGGATGTGACTTCCCCTGAAAAAGCGGAAAAACTGGTAAAAGAAACAGGCTGTGACGGCATTATGATTGGCCGTGCTGTGCAGGGAAATCCGTGGCTGTTTTCTGAAATTTTGTATTATCAGGAAACTGGACAATTTAAACCAAAGCCGTCTATGGAGGAGATTAAGGAAATGATGCTCCGTCATGCAAGACTCCAGTTAGAGTATAAAGGAGCTTATACGGGAATGAGGGAAATGCGTAAGCATGTGGCATGGTATACTTCTGGTATGCCTCATTCTGCATCGGTAAGAAGAATGGTGAATGAAGTAGAGTCTTATGAACAACTGGAAGAACTGGTGCATAGATTGTAAAAAAACTATAAATATTAGATTATAAGGAGTAATAAGCTTGACATCCGCATATCTATTATTTATAATATTATGACTGTTAAGAAGTGATATTTGTATGGGACGGGCCTTCTGGGTTCGTTTTCCATTATAAATATATTGAGAAAGGGTGTAGAATTAAAATGGAAGAAAAGAAAACATTACTTACGTATGCGGGACTGACAAAACTGGAAGAAGAATTACACGATTTAAAAGTAAACAAAAGAAAAGAAGTGGCAGAGAAAATCAAGGAAGCCAGAGAACAGGGCGACTTGTCTGAAAATGCGGAATACGATGCAGCAAAAGACGAGCAGAGAGATATCGAAGCCAGAATTGAAGAAATTGAAAAAATCCTGAAAAATGCAGAAGTTGTTGTAGAGGATGAAGTAGATTTAGATAAAATCAGCGTAGGCTGTAAAGTAAAAGTTTATGATGTTGAGTTTGAAGAAGAAATGGAATTTAAAATTGTAGGTTCAACAGAAGCTAACAGTTTGGAAGGCAAAATTTCCAATGAGTCACCGGTTGGAAAAGCTCTTATCGGAGCAAGAAAAGGTGATACAGTATCCGTTGAAATGCCTGCAGGTGTAATGGAATACAAAATTCTCGAAATCGAGAGAAATATTTAAAGATAAGGAGAGTGTACAAGGTGGCAGAACAGCAGAAGAAAGCACAGGAACAGGATTTAAACCAGTTATTAAAGGTGCGCCGTGAGAAATTGACTGAGTTACAGGAAAATGGCAAAGACCCATTTCAGATTACAAAATATGATGTAACTCATCACAGCATGGAAGTGAAGGATGCCTTTGAAGAATTAGAAGGAAAGAGCGTATCTCTTGCAGGACGTATGATGTCCAAGCGTGTTATGGGAAAAGCTTCTTTTTGCAGTATTCAGGACTTACAGGGTTCTATCCAGTCTTATGTTGCAAGAGACAATATCGGCGAAGACCATTATAAAGATTTCAAGAAGATGGATATCGGTGATATTGTAGGTATCAAAGGCGAAGTGTTTAAGACAAAAACAGGAGAAATCTCTATTCATGCCACAGAAGTAACACTGTTATCTAAGAGCTTAAAACCGCTTCCAGAGAAATTCCACGGTCTGACAAACACAGATTTACGTTACCGTCAGAGATATGTGGATTTGATTATGAATGCAGATGTAAAGGATACCTTTATTAAGCGTTCCAAAATCATTGCAAGTATTCGTAATTACTTAAACGGACAGGGATTTTTAGAAGTGGAAACACCGATGCTGGTTGCAAATGCCGGCGGTGCGGCTGCCCGTCCTTTTGAAACACATTTTAACGCATTGGATGAAGATTTCAAGCTTCGTATTTCTCTGGAATTATATCTGAAGAGATTAATTGTAGGCGGTATGGAAAAAGTATATGAAATCGGACGTGTATTCCGTAACGAAGGTCTTGATACAAGACATAATCCGGAATTTACTCTGATGGAATTATATCAGGCATATACAGACTACCACGGCATGATGGATTTAACAGAAAATCTGTACCGTCATGTTGCACAGGAAGTTCTGGGAACTACAAAAATTACTTATAACGGCATAGAAATGGATTTAGGAAAACCATTTGAGCGTATTACCATGGTAGATGCTGTTAAGAAATATGCAGGCGTGGACTTTAATGAAATTCATACATTAGAAGAAGCAAGAGCAGCAGCAAGAGAGCATCATGTAGAGTTTGAAGAACGTCATAAAAAAGGTGATATTTTATCTCTGTTCTTTGAGGCTTTTGCAGAAGAACATTTAATTCAGCCTACTTTTGTTATGGACCATCCGATTGAAATTTCTCCATTAACAAAGAAGAAACCGGAAAATCCGGAATATACAGAACGTTTCGAATTCTTCATGAATGGATGGGAAATGGCAAATGCTTATTCTGAGTTAAATGACCCGATTGACCAGAGAGAGCGTTTTAAAGCACAGGAAGAACTTCTGGCACAGGGTGATGAAGAAGCAAACACAACAGATGAAGACTTTATGAATGCTTTGGAAATCGGTATGGCGCCTACCGGCGGTATCGGATTTGGTATCGACAGAATGGTGATGCTGCTGACAGACAGCGCTGCAATCCGTGACGTTTTACTGTTCCCGACAATGAAGTCACTGGATGCTGATAAGAAGTCTGCGAAGTCAGAAAACAGCACTTCCACAGCAGCACCTGAGAAGGAAGAAGTTATCGACTTCTCCAAGGTAAAGGTAGAGCCTTTATTTGAGGAATTTGTTGATTTCGATACTTTCAGCAAGTCAGATTTCAGAGCTGTAAAGGTTAAAGCGTGTGAAGCTGTTAAGAAATCCAAGAAGCTGTTACAGTTCACTCTGGATGATGGAACAGGCACAGATCGTACGATTTTAAGCGGTATTCACGCTTATTACGAGCCGGAAGAGCTGGTTGGAAAGACCTTAATTGCGATCACTAACCTGCCACCGAGAGCCATGATGGGAATTGAATCCTGTGGAATGCTCCTCAGTGCAATCCATGAGGAAGAGGGAGAAGAAAAGCTCCATCTTCTGATGGTTGATAACCACATCCCGGCTGGTGCAAAGCTGTACTAAATTTAAATATAAAATGTCTAAAACCATGATGTCAGACCGCATTTGACAACAATTTGACAACAAAATTTGGGAGAATGATGAATCGTTATGAAGCATGACGAATTTCAGGTGAAAGGGCACAGGTTTGGGCAATGAAGTAAGAGCACTTCTTAGAGTTAATCTAAGAGGTGCTTTTTTCGTTCTTGGAAAGTCACATCCCAGCGGTCAGCTTCTGTAAAACAGTAAATCTAATTTTGGAGGAAAACATCATGGGTAAAAGTTATAAACCAATTACAAGTATGAAAGAAGTACCAGAGCAGCTTAGAAAATTACGCCGACAGTATCTGCGCTATCAACAGGCAGAAATCATTTACAGTATCTCCCATAAGAAACTTTTGGAACTTGCAAGTGATGCAGGTGCGATTTACAGAATAGATGGAACGGTACTGATTAACAAGGATATTTTTGATACTTATCTGGAACGATTCCATGAACCGGCGACAGGAAAAGGCAGGGAGGAAATGATGGATGAGCGGTAATGTATGGATGTTTTCAGATGAGATTGACGATGAAGATCTGGAATTTATGAGCCATGACTACGTGACCTACAATATGGCATGTGAATATTACAGACTGGGAATCAAGCCCGTAGTTCGTATGGCACATGAAGCCGGAGCAGTATATAAGATTGGGAAGAAAGTACTGATTCGTAGAAGTATATTTGAAGCGTATCTGCGAGAGCAGAGGAAGATTTGATAGAGGAGAAGAACATGAGTGAACAGAGAAAAATAATACATGATGATAACAATGGATTGGATTATGTGCTGGTGGGAGATTATTACATGCCGATGTTAGCCTTGCCGGAGGAAAACCGACCGATTGGTTACTGGGGAATACTTCGGAAACAATATCTGAAAAAACATAAATCAGGGATGTATTCTTATCTTTTGTTGACCGGAAAACTGGATCGCTATCTGGCAGATCTTAACGAACAGACACAGGAACGGTATGAGCTGATTGAAGCACAAATGAGAATTGCGGATGGAGTTACCGAGAAACTGAAGAGTCAGAATCCTATGGAATGGGTGCGACAGTGTAACAACATCAGGAATCGTGTGCAGGAAATTGTATTGAGTGAATTGGTATATGTATAGGAGGAGCGTATGAGATACAGGATTGAATATGCAGATGGAAGATGCTGCAATTTTGCAAACAGCAGAAAAGATTTACTGGATTAGTTGAAACTGTTGAAAGATGAACAAATTGTTGATATTCGTAAAATATATAAAAGTGGTGTTACCGATTCAGTTCTGGATAGTTACCGGATTTATCTGAAACAGTGAGATAACATGGAAAGGGCAGGTATAAATCTATGAAATTGACAAAGGAGATTGAAGAATTTATCAGTCTAACAATAACAGAGCACATGGGGAAAGAGTATGCAGACTGGAAAATGAAACAGCAATCTGTGACAGAGCCAGATAAAGTTGAAGAAGAATATGAAAAGGTAATTGCTTCATTATCACCAGAACAGGAAGAGGCAATTACAAAATACTGTGATGCCATATTCAGTAGTGGAGCAGATACAGAAGAATTTTTTTATCGTCTAGGGCTGAAAGATGGATTGAAATTAAAGAAAGTAATAAAAAGTATATTGAAATCTCTTTCGTAAGTAAGAAAGTAAATTGAAGAAGCATTGGCTGCAATAGTGGTTGATGCTTCTTTTTTGATTTTTTCAAAATCATCTGACATTCTCTGCTTTCCCATGTGTGATTAGTAGGAAAAATAAATTTTTCTGCGAAAGTACCGTCCAAACGCTCTCTGAAACTTGCAATTAGTGAGGAAATATTTCACTTATGCGAAAAAACTTGCAAAAGAGGGTTGGTAAATACTGTTTCCAACGCTTTATAGGTAGAGGAACAATTATTTTTCAAAAATTCTTCAAAATCATGTCCGTTTTTGTTCGTCCCAGTACAGAGTATGTGAAGGGACTAATGAAATTAAAAGAAAAAATGATAAAAATGCAAAAAAATATCACGATTCTTTTGCATCATGTTAAGTTATTTGACTTTAGTAATTAGAGGACGTTTTGGAATGTTCCTTCGCTGAACCTTGACAATTGATAAGTGCACCCTGGAAGCCTACCAGGAGTTCTGCCATGACCTTTCTTTTTCTGGAAGCAAGCGGAATCATAATGACACTCCCGATGATGGGCGGCTGACCGGAGCCTTATGGTCAGTGTCCTGCTGATGCAGGCAGAGGCAGTCTGAGACGGCTGCAGGTGACAGGGAAACGCACACCAGGCCGCTGATGAAAAATGAAACTGATAACAATGTTTACAGGGTGAAATGCCCGGAAAGGATGGTAACGATTATGAATAAAGTGATTTTAATGGGAAGACTGACTGACAAAGAACCCGGAGATTAAATATGCCGGGAAAGATAATGATATGGCAGTAGCAAGATATACACTTGCGGTAAACAGAAGGTATAAACGTGACGGTGAGCAGGAAGCAGATTTTATTTCTTGTGTCACATTCGGAAAGAGTGCAGAATTTGCACAGAAATATCTTCATAAGGGAATGAGGATTGTAATTGGCGGTCGTATCAGTACTGGCAGTTATAAGGACAAAGACGGGAAGACAATTTATACCACAGATGTGGTTGTGGAAGAACATGAATTTGCTCAGAACAAGGACAGCGGTGCCGAAGCGAATTTGTCAGGAACAGAGAAAACAGATGAAGACGGATTCATAGAAGTACCAGATGGTGAGCTCCCATTTGACTAATCCGAAATAAATGGTTGGAGAGGTTGTCTTGTGTTAGAACAGCCTCTCCAACCATTTGGTAGAAGATATCAAAAATTACAGGTATTTAACCTAACGAAATCGTGATATAATCAAAATATGTTTATATGAAAAATATGGAGGCGCTTATGGGCGTAAGTTATAACAGATTATGGAAAATGCTCATAGATAAAAATATGAAGCGGATAGAGATGCAGTACCTTACCGGGATTAGTGGTAATATTCTTGCCCGAATGGGAAAAAATCAGTATGTCTCAATGGAAACGATTGAGAAAATCTGCAAGAAACTGGACTGCACCGTTGATGAGATGATGGAATTTACAGATGAAAAGTAACAGGAGGGTGCCACAATGACAGATGCACAACAAAGAGCAGCAGCGAAAGCATTTGCAAAAAACTGGAAAGACCGTGGATATGAAAAGGGAGACAGCCAGATTTTCTGGGTGGAGCTTCTGACAATGGTATTTGGTGTAACTGAAATATCACAGTTTATTTCCTTTGAGGATCAGGTACATCTTGATCACACCAGTTTTATTGACGGGTATATTGAGAAAACTCATGTAATGATTGAACAGAAAAGTATCAACAAGAGCCTGACGGCTGCTATCCGGCAGTCTGATGGCTCTATGCTGACACCCTTTGAACAGGCAAAAAGATATTCTTCTGAACTGCCATATTCAAAAAGACCAAGATGGATTGTAACTAGCAATTTTCAGTCATTTTATATTTATGACATGGAAAAGCCGGGCGGTGATCCGGAGATTATCCAGTTGGAGAATCTGGAAAAAGAATATTATCGGTTACAGTTCCTTGTGGACGAGGGAAACAAAAATCTTCAGAGAGAAATGGAAGTTTCCATTGCCGCAGGTGAAATTGTAGGGTTGCTGTATGATGCACTGGCAAAACAATATGCCGATCCAACAACAGAGCGTGCAATGAAAAGTCTGAATATCCTTTGTGTCAGAATGGTATTCTGCCTGTATGCAGAGGATGCCGGCATTTTCGGACAGCATGGTATGTTCCATGATTATCTGGAAGAATTTGATGCAAGAAAAATGAGAAAAGCAATGATCGAACTTTTCCAGATCCTTGATACAAAGCCGGAGGATAGAGATCCTTATTTGAAAGATGATAACCCACAGCTTGCAGTTTTTCCGTATGTAAATGGTGGACTTTTTGCAAATGAAGATATTGAGATTCCGCCTTTTACGGATGAAATCAGAAATCTTTTATTAGAAAAAGCATCAGCAGATTTTGACTGGTCAGAAATCAGTCCGACCATATTTGGCGCTGTGTTCGAGAGTACGTTGAATCCAGAGACAAGACGCTCCGGCGGTATGCATTACACCAGCATTGAGAATATTCACAAGGTCATTGATCCACTGTTTCTGGACGATCTGAAAAATGAGCTGAAAGAAATTCAGCAGATAACCGTGCAGAGAACAAAAGATAAAAAGCTGAGAGACTTCCAGACGAAGCTGGCAAATCTCCGGTGGCTTGATCCGGCATCGGGAAGTGGAAATTTCCTTACGGAAACATATATCAGTATACGGCGATTGGAGAACGAAGTCATAAAAGAATTGCAGAGAGGACAGATTACTTTTGGCTTTGATGAATCCTCACCAATCCACGTTTCTATTGATCAGTTTTATGGAATTGAGATTAATGATTTTGCTGTTACAGTTGCTAAGACTGCTTTATGGATTGCTGAATCACAGATGATGAAAGAAACAGAAGACATCGTTCATATGAATCTGGATTTTTTGCCGTTGACGACCAATGCGTTTATTGTAGAAGGTAATGCACTAAAACTGGACTGGGAAAGTATTGTTCCTAAAATGCAGTTATCTTATATCATGGGTAACCCACCATTTGTAGGAACTAAAAATATGAACACTGAGCAGAAAAAGGATGCAAAATTAGTTTTATCAGATTGGAAAAACTATGGAACCTTGGACTACGTTTCTTGCTGGTATAAGAAAGCCGCAGATTTTATTAATAATACGTTGATACATTGTGCCTATGTTTCTACCAATTCAATATGTCAGGGTGAACAAGTTGCAAATTTATGGGAACCGCTTTTTAAAGCAGGTGTGAAAATTGATTTTGCACATAGAACTTTTCAGTGGGATAGCGAAGCTAGTTTAAAGGCACATGTACATTGTGTAATAGTCGGATTTAGCCAGGTGGGTGGAAATGTAAAGAAAATATTCTCTGATGGAAGAATGACATTAGCAAAAAATATAAATCCATATCTTGTTGATGCGGATAATGTTTTCATTGTAAGTAGAAAAACGCCAATTTCTGATGTACCTAAAATGTATATTGGCTGTGAGATGAAAGACGATGGAAACTATGTTATGACGGAAGATGAAAAAAATATATTTCTACAAAATGAGCCGCAGGCGGAAAAATATATACATCCTTATATGATGGGAAAAGATTTTATTGCGAGAAAATCGAGATATTGCCTTTGGCTGAAAGATATATTGCCATCGGAGTTAAAAAAATATCCTAAAATTATGGAACGTGTAAAGAACGTTCGTGAATTTCGATTAAGTTGTCCAAGTCCTGATACTAATCATTATGCTGACAAGCCGACATTTCCAGTTCGACTCCGATATTATAGCGAAGACAGAATAAATCCGGCGTTAGCATTACCGAAAGTATCTTCACAAAATCGAAGATATATTCCGATGGAAGTAATCGATGCTGATGTTATTGCTGGAAGTAAATTGTTTTTGATACCGGACATTTCTCTGTATCATTTTGGTGTATTGACATCGAATGTTCATATGGCGTGGATGCGAACAGTTTGTGGCAGATTAAAGAGCGATTATAGTTATGCAAGTAATGTGGTATATAATACATTTCCATGGCCAGAGCCGACCGCTCAGCAACGGCAAAAAATCGAACAGACTGCACAGGCAATCCTTGATGCCAGAGCATTATATCCGGATAGCAGCCTTGCAGATCTTTATGATGAACTGACCATGCCGCCGGAACTGCGAAAAGCACATCGCCAGAATGATATGGCAGTCATGCAGGCATACGGATTCACAAAAGGCAGTGAAGCCTATAAAAGCGAAGCTGCCTGTGTTGCAGAACTGATGCAAAGATATCAGAAATTGTGCGAGGAACAGAAACAGTAAGGAGCAGAAAAGTTGAAAAATAATAACATTGAGAAAACAGAGTTTCTAAAAATAGTATATTTTGATGAAGCTGCTGCACAGGATTATGTTGATGTTACCAATGGAGGACGGCTTGATTGGTCAACGCAGGAAAATAAAGAAAAAATAGCCAAAATAGTTGCTGAAATTGAAGCTCAGGCCAAAAGTGGCTTTAATATTTTGAATTATATTAAAGCAACATTTCAGGGAAAGGTTGATGCCAGTGCTTCCGCTGAGCTGACTAGCGCTTTTGATAAAACAATAAAAAATACGTTGCTTACAGATTATATACAGGCAGCATCGGAAGATGAACATGTAAAAAAATTTGAGAATAGTGGTGTTTATGCACCGGAAAATTCTGTAACATTGTATAAAATGATTAGTTCGTATTTGACAATTGTGCCTAAAGAAGAAATGCCAATAGATATGGAAAAATTAAATGAGGCAATATTAGGTGAACGAGGTTATTATGATATGTTGTTAAAGACAGAGAAAGAGCGGAAAAACTTATTAAGATTTAATCTTAAAGCATTTAAAAATAATTATAACCTTGTCGATTTAAGTAAAATGAAATTGACATATTTTGGAATAAAGGTTGGAACTTGTGGAGAAAATCATTTATCAATTGATAAAGAGTTTGAGTTTCAACCAGTAGAAGAAAAGACTACAGCAGAAGAAATTGTTGAGGGAGAAAAGTCTGCTGATGAAAGAGAAAAAGAATTAGATGTTTATATCGAACCATTCAATGTAATCTATCAGACAGCGGAGGATGGTATGGGTGATACGATCAAGCCAAGACTGGTAGAAGCAGGAGCTGATCTAAGCAGGGTTATGGTGATTGATGATTCGGAAGAAGCGTTGACTTTATCCGATGATCGAATTGAAAAGGCAGTCAGGCAGAATCATGTGAGGCTTGTAATCATTGATCCGGTACAGGCCTTTATTGGAGCAGATGTGGATATGAACCGTGCAAATGAAGTGCGTCCAGTGTTCCGAAAACTGGGAATGATTGCCGAGAAGACCGGATGTGCCATTGTATTGATCGGACATCTGAATAAATCTTCCGGGACACAGAGTACTTACCGTGGACTTGGATCTATTGATATCATGGCAGCAGTGCGAAGCTTAATTTTTATCGGAAAAGTAAGAAAAGATCCAACCACAAGGGTATTGATTCATGAAAAAAGCTCTCTTGCGCCACCAGGGGAGACAATGGCATTTAAACTGGGAGACGAAGAAGGTTTCCGATGGGTGGGAGCCTATGAGATTTCCGCAGATGAATTGTTAGATGGGAAAGAAGGAAAAGCAACAGAAACAAAGCTGGAGAGAGGGGCAAAGTTAATCAGGGAACTGCTTGCTGATAAAAAAGAAATTTCCATTAGGGAATTAGATGAAAAAGCAAAGGAACAAGGAATTTCTGGAAGAACAATGCGTGATGTGAGAAGTCGAATGAAGAATGAGTTGGAGTATCGAGTAAATGAAAAACAGGAAAACAGTATTCGGTTAAAAGAATGATGGGTGGCAGAGTCATTGAAGCAAATACAGATTTTTATAGATACCTTATCTGCCACCTGCCGTCTGCCGGTGTATGAAATTACGAAAATAGATTGCGAATCGCTTGCAACTTGCAATCAAACAGGATATAATGAAGAAAAAAGAGGAGGCGATATCTATGGCAAGAACAGCAAATGTATTTGCACGTGTCGAACCTGAAGTAAAAGAACAGGCAGAGCAGGTGCTTGATCGACTTGGAATTCCAATGTCCAATGCGGTAGGAATGTTTCTGAGACAGATTGTACTCCAGAGAGGAATTCCTTTTGAAATGAAACTTCCGGCTTATGAGGAACCTGTTGCGTATGGTTCTCTTACAAAGGAACAGTTCGATGCAGAAATAGAAAAAGGCATGGAAGATATTAAAGCAGGCAGAGTATATTCAGCAGATGAAGTTGAAGCAGAAATGAAACGGGAATTTGGTATATGAAATATAAAGTGATGTATACAGCAGTAGCAAAGAAAGATCTGCGAAATGTTTTCAGATATATTTCAGAGGAACTGTTAGCTCCGGAGAATGCTGCAGGGCAGACAGAGCGGATTATGATGGCAATTCGGAAGCTGGATACTATGCCGAATAGAAATCGGCTCTATGAGGAAGAACCGTGGCACAGCAGAGGACTTCGATTCTTTCCGGTGGATAATTATCTGGTATTTTACAAAACAGATGATGAAACTGAAATAGTATATGTAGTGCGAATTATGTATGTTGGACGTGATGTTCATAAACAGTTAAGTCAAACAGAAGACGTTTCAGTAAATTAAAACAGAATATGGAACAAAAACACGAGCAGTTAGTCTATGAAAAATAGGGTAGCTGCTTTTTTCATGTCCAAAAGGAGGTGCGGTGTATGGGATATGCACGTAAAGATGTAGAGAAAACAAAGAAAATAGCAAAGAAATTTGTACGCTATCAAGAGGGTGCAGAGCTTTATAGCATTGGACTGACGAAATTCCAGGAGTTGGCGAAAGAAGCTAAAGCAGTGTATAAGATTGACAAGGTTGCTCTTGTAAACTGTGAGATTTTTGAAAAATATCTGGAGACATTTCGGATTGCGTAGGGAACAGAAGAAAATCGTGGAAGGACGAAAAATAGGGATTGACTTCTTGTCATACGAAAATCATAATATGGATGTGGAGGAATAAGAACAGATATGGCGAAAATAGGAAGACCGAAGTCGGAAAATGTAAAAAAGAAAGTGTTGAGTATCCGGGTGGAGGATTCTATGTATAAGTGTATCTGTGATTATGCCAGGAAACACAAAATGACTGTGACAGAAGTTGTCTTGCAGGGACTGGAAAAAGTATTGAACAGACCTGAATAATATGTAGTCCTTCCTTTAATTGAAGGAGGATTTATATGGCACAGACAAGAAAAGATCTGCGGGGCAGAGTCCTGCGGAAAGGTGAATCACAGAGACGTTCAGACGGGAGATATGTATATACTTATACGGATCCTCTCGGAAGACGTAAATATGTTTATGCACAAGACCTTGTAACGCTTCGGGAAAAAGAAGCACAGCTCATGAAAGATCAGATGGACGGTCTGGATATTTATGTTGCCGGAAAGGCTACAGTAAATTTTGTATTTGACCGTTACATGAGCCTCAAAAACAATCTGAAACCAACGACCAAGAGCAATTATCTTTATATGTATGACCGATTTATCCGGGAGACATTTGGAAAGCGGAATATAGCAGAGATCAAGTATTCTGATGTGGTGCAGTTCTATAATCACCTGATTGAGAAGCAGGAACTGAAGATCAACACGTTGGAAACCATTCATACGTTATTGCATCCGACTTTTCAACTGGCTGTAAGGGATGACATTATCAGAAAAAATCCTACGGATGGAGTCATGGCAGAATTAAAGAAAAACTTAGGCATGAAAACCGGTGTGAGACATGCACTGACAATTCCGCAGCAGAGAGCATTTATGGAATATATTGCTACGCATCCGGTTTATTTTCACTGGTGGCCGATTTTTACGATTTTTCTTGGAACCGGGTGCCGAATCGGCGAAGTTTTAGGGCTTCGATGGGAAGATATCGATTATGAGAAGCGGATTATCAGCATCAATCATAATCTAACGTATTATCCGGTAGGAGAAGACTGGGCATCGGAAAATCATATTTCAACGCCGAAAACAGAAGCCGGAATGCGTACGATTCCCATGTTGGATACAGTGAAAGATTCTTTTGAAATGATCTGGGAAGAGCAGAAAGAAAATGGCTGGACAGATGCAGAGATTGATGGAATGACAGGCTTTGTTTTCTGTAACCGTTATGGAAATATAATGAATGCCCAGTCAGTCAATCGGGCAATCAAGAGAATCTCATCTGCTTATAATGCAACAGAAGAAATAGAGGCAAAAAAAGAGCATCGGGAGCCGGTGCTGTTGCCGGATTTTTCAGCGCACAGTTTGAGACACACATTTTGCACAAGGCTTTGTGAAAGAGAAACGAACCTGAAAATAATCCAGTCGATCATGGGGCATAAGGATATTCAGACCACTATGGATATCTATGCAGAAGCGACAGAGGAGAAAAAACAGGAAACATTTGAACATTTGGCTGCAACAATGGATGTATTTTAAGAAGGGCTTATGAACCCTTTCATCTGACAACAGAAATAACCAAATGACATCAAATTGACAACAGATATGATTTGACAATGATTCATCATGAATGCTGATGAAGAGAAGACAATTTAATAGGAATAGCTCAGCGAAGCATCACGAAGGGTAATGAAGAAAAATCAAAAAAATTCCCGACAATGAAGTCCTTAGATGGTGTAAATAAGAAAAATGATGTAAATATTACAGCTTCTGAAGCACCTGAAAAAAATGTAAAAACTGAGTCTGAAAAGATTGATTTTTCTAAGGTAAAGGTAGAGCCTTTATTTGAGGAATTTGTTGATTTTGATACATTCAGCAAGTCAGATTTCCGTGCAGTAAAGGTTAAAGAGTGTGTTGCAGTACCGAAGTCAAAGAAACTGTTACAGTTTACGCTTGATGACGGAACAGGCACAGACAGAACCATTTTAAGCGGTATTCATAGCTTTTATGAGCCTGAAGAACTGGTTGGAAAGACGCTTATCGCTATCACAAATCTTCCACCGAGAGCTATGATGGGCATTGACTCTTGCGGTATGCTCCTCAGTGCTATCCACGAAGAAGAAGGCGAAGAAAAGCTCCATCTTCTGATGGTTGATGACCATATTCCAGCAGGTGCAAAGCTCTATTAAGATGATGTAAAGATGTACCGTTTTACCGAATAGACGGGACGTACTTCATTTGATAAAAAACTGAAAAAACAGCGATTTACATCAAACTTACATCAATTGATGCAGAAATCGGTGCAAGCAAGAAAAAATCGCATAATTAGCAGAATGAATGGGCAGTCCTGAAATCGGGATTGCCCATTTTTAGAAGAAAGACGAAAAACTCTTGACCTGCACGCAGCGTATACGCTTATACTATCAACATAAATCATAAGGAGGTGCATCGGATGTTATTAAATGAAATTATAAATGAGGTTGGAATGACAAAGCGTGCAGTTAAGTATTATGAAGAAAAAATGGAAAATGGCAAGACCGCACTTATGAACCAAAGGTAGGAGATATTATCTTCTTTGATTGGGAAGGCGACGGTACAACAGACCACGTTGGTATCGTAGAGAAGTGTGAGAATGGCACAGTTTATACCGTAGAGGGTAACTCAGGCGACGCCTGTAAGCAAAGACAGTACGCAGTCGGAAGCAGCAATATCTATGGATACGGTATTCCGGCATATTAAAAATTCCAGACGGTGTCTGGAAAATCGAAAAGATGGCTGCTCAGTTGAGTAGCCATCGGGTACATTATGAGAAATCGGTTGTTTCTCTGTCTTTTAGGAAAATATGATGTGTGTGATAAGTGAAGCTGAAAAGCATATCGGCATCTTCTTTTTTGCCATCTAAAAAGGAAATATCATCGGCAAGGATAAACAACATTGCTAGCAGCTTCTTAATATATCCGTTGTAGCAACCGTAATCAAGATAGATGTTGTGCTACATAACCTTCGCTAAATTCTTCTAAATCTACATCAATTTTATAGGTGTTAGATAATTCTTCTACGGTTTTAATGAACTTATCTTTATTGGCGATTCTTTCTTCATCGGGAACACTTTTGCGGTTCTTTCGCATATATTCAAAGAAATCACTGACTTGTGAAATAGCGGCATCGTAATCAGCATCGTCTTTGGATTCTGTATCAGAATTCATGAACTTATATTTCTTGAAACGCTTACTGAATATTATTTTTCTTTCTTCCATTCCTTTTTACCCCTAAGTTTTTTGGAGATTGTTTAACTTGGCTCTTGGGTTGTGATTTGTCGTTCGCCATTAACAATCGTGAATTACTACTTTTATAGTATAACATAAAAATAGTTG
>UQAX01000036.1 GCA_900539145.1 uncultured Blautia sp. | reverse complement strand
ATAAACACAAGGGATACAGCGATTTTTTATTTACCGAACTGTCAAAGACGGGATTGTAACACTATCCCCTCTCTTTTTCAACAAATTATACTTTTTTTCGTCTCCAAAATTTATAAAATTTTTGGTTGATTTTAGTTATTTTTAACAAATATGAAAAAAATGATGCTATAACGTAATTTTTTTGTCATAACACCATTCTTCCCTATAAATCCAATTTCAAATCATTCTCTTTAATCCATCCATGTTTCCTGAAAGGAACTGCAATCAACCATGTAAGCACCGCTGGAAGGATAAAGCAAATCAGCACCATTCCAATCCAGTCCATAGGCGTAATCGCCGCTTTTGCACCACTTGCAATATCGTTCACCCATCCTGTATACACGCCAATCTGCCCTACAAAACCACAGGTTCCCATACCGGAAGCTACTGCGGCTCCGTTCATTTTCATTTGAAATAAGCATGTTGCCAATGGTCCTGTAATAGCGGATGCCAATGTAGGCGGCAACCAGATTTTCGGATTTCTCACAATATTTCCCATTTGAAGCATAGACGTTCCAATTCCCTGTGCAAAAAGTCCACCCCACTTATTTTCACGAAAGCTCATTACTGCAAATCCCACCATCTGTGCACAACATCCGGCTACCGCTGCTCCTCCTGCTAATCCTGTAAGAGACAGCGCTGCACAGATTGCAGCGCTGCTGATTGGAAGCGTCAGTGCAATTCCCACAATCACAGAAACTACAATTCCCATAAAGAATGGCTGCAGCTCTGTTGCCCACATAATAGCATTTCCTACACTGCTTGCAGCGTAACCGATTGCCGGCGCCCACCACAGGGATAAGAGTACACCTACACCAATTGCTGTAAATGGTGTAACAATAATATCTATTTTCGTTTCCTTCGATACTAATTTTCCAAATTCTGCTGCAAAAATTGTGACAACCAATACAGCCAGAGGACCGCCGGCTCCACCCAACTCATTGGCTGCCATTCCCACTGCTGCCAATGAAAACAATACTAACGGCGGACACTGCAGCGCATAGCCAATAGAAATTGCCATAGCTGCACCCGTAGCTCCCTTTGCGTAAGTTCCCACGGTCACTAAAATATCAATTCCGAATTGTTCTCCCAGCGTACTGATAATTGTACCAATTAGCAAAGAGGCAAATAATCCCTGCGCCATAGCGCTTAAAGCGTCAATTCCGTACCTTTTTGCAGAAAAAATAATATTTTTTCTCTTTAAAAATTCTTTCATATCCTTTTTCCCTTCTTAACTGTCATTTCAACTGTCTTGTCAGTCAAAATCTATTATGCACAGTTTGGGGGAATTCGTCAACTAAATTATATCAGGATAATTCGTAATCACCGCATCTACCCCTGCGTCCATAAACATTTTCATGTCTTCCTTATTATTCACAGTCCACACACGCACTTTTAATCCGCTTTTCAAATATGTCTCCAAAAAATCTGCCATTTTCAGATGATAAACTGCCGGATGCAGTCCTTTTACACCTGTCTCTTTTGCATATTTCTCCATACTCAATAGAACATCACTGAATAAATATGCCGTTTCTGCATGAACATCCTGCTCTAATATTTTCTGAATACTGTAATGATTAAAGGAAGAATAGATGATCCTGTCTTCCATTTTCCTGCTTTTCACAATTTCCATGGTTTTTTCTTCAATTCCTTCATACCAGTAAATACCTGTCTTTAATTCGATATTTACCTTCATTTGGGAGTTTTTTACCAAGTCCAGCACTTCTTTTAATGTCGGTATCTGAACTCCCTTGTATTTTTCCATGTGATTGTGAAAAGAGAATTTTTTCAGTTCTTCCAATGTATAATCTCTTACATTACCCTGTCCGTTGCCGGTTCTGTCAATAGTTTCATCATGAATAACCACCACTTCCCCGTCTTTGGTAAGATGCACATCCAGTTCAATGCCGTCTGCGCCCTGCTCCATTGCCAGACGGAACGCCTCCAGTGTATTTTCCGGGGCATAACCGCTGGCGCCTCTGTGAGCAAATATTTCTGTCATGCTCTTTCACCTCGATTATTCGTTTACAAGATTATATTCTTCAATGGATTTGTTAATCGCATCTGCCATATTTTTTACTGTTTTCTCCACATCTGCATTTCCGTTGAGCAAGTTTTCAATTTCTGACTCAACCGTTGCTCTTGCCTCCGGAAATACGCTTAATAATGCACCTACATACTCCGGTGAAGAGTCATGAAGCTGGTCAATCGCTGTCTGGAACTGTGGATATTTTTCTACATTTTCTTTAAATACCGGCTCTTCCTGAGCTGCTGTTGTCACAGGAAAATATCCTGTCTGTGCATTCCAATATGCCTGTGACTCCGGAGAAATCAGGAATTTCACAAATTCCCAGGTTGCCCTTGTTTTCTTAGGGTCATTATTATTTAATGCCCACAAGGATGCACCGCCAATAGAAACTCCGCCCTCATCTGTGGATTTTACTTTCGGGAAGTACGCAGTACCCACCTCAAATTTTCCGTTTACATCCTGCAAAATCTGTTTTAAGGAAGCTGTGGAACCCAGCGTAATAGCTGATTTTCCGGCTGAGAAATCTGCCAGTCCCGCATCTCCTCCTTTTCCTACGTTTGGCGCGTAGCCCTTGTCATACAGGGACTTCCACGCAGTTAAAATATTTTCTGCCGCACCGTTTTCATCAAAGGCAACAGCTGTGGCAGGCTCTGTTCTTCCGTTTCCGTTATTGGCATATTCCAGTCCCTGTTTTCCGATAAACTGTTCAAAGAACCAGCCGTAAATTCCCAGAGAAATTACCTGTCCTGCGCCGCCTTCATTTAAAAGCTTCTCGCCGATAGCTTCAATCCCTTCCAAACTGTCCGGAATTTCTGTAATGCCCGCTTTCTTAAACATTTCCTTATTATAATACATAATCGGTGTAGAAGAGTTAAAAGGCATAGAGTATAACTGGTCATCAATGGTATAATATGCTGCCAGATTTGGCTCAATCTGGGATAAATCATAGTTATCTGCGTCAATCATTTGCTGCATAGGCGTAATCCAGCCCGACTCAATCATAAATCTGGTTCCGATTTCATATACCTGTACTAAATCTGCCCCCATATTTCCAATCTGGGAGCTTTTCAGTTTATTTAAAGAGTCATCATATTCTCCCTGATACTGCGCCTTTACGGTAATTCCATATTCATTTTCATCATTGAATTTTTTAACCAGTGTATCAATCGCCTGTCCGTTAACACCGCCCATGGAATGCCAGAATGAAATTTCTGTACCGTCTACCTCAGAAGCATCAGCCATTTCAACTTCTTCTGCACCACTGGTCTCTTGAGTCTCTCCTGTCTTACCTTCTGTTTTGTTTCCTGTTTCTGCTGCCTTGTTTCCTCCGCATCCTGCAAGAGTTCCCATAATCATTGTTCCTGCTAAAATTACTGAAATTAATTTTTTCTTCATGCTTTTTTCCTTTCTTTGTCAGCCTTTTACTGCTCCTGCAAACATTCCTCGAATAAGCTGTTTCTGTCCTACAATAAATATGGATATTGAAGGAATAATTACCATTACCACACCTGCAATCATCAGTGTAATTGACTGAGAGTCTACACTGTCCAGCATACTGATACCAATCTGTACGGTTCTCATTTCATCAGAACCTGTTACTAAAAGCGGCCACATATACATATTCCATGCGTTAATAAAGGTGTAAACACCCATTGCGCCGATTGCTGATTTTGTAAGAGGTATCAAAATTCTTACAATAAATTTCAGGTTGCTGCACCCATCCAGCTTTGCAGACTCGTACAAAGAAATTGGAAAAGTGCTATAAAACTGCCGGAACAGGAAAATTCCCATTGCCGATGTCAGGTAAGGTACAATCAATACGGAATATGTGTCCAACATCCCCATCTGGCTTACTGTAAGATAGTTGGAAATAATTGTTGCTTCTCCCGGAACCATCATCGTAGCCATAACAATCATAAATAACACGCCTTTTCCTTTAAATTCCAAAAAGGAGAAGGCAAAGGCAGCCAGAGAACAGGTAATAATCTGTCCCAATGTAATACATGCTGCCATAATAAAGGAGTTTACAATAAATCGAAGCAACGGCACACTTGCAAATGCCTGTTTAAAATTTTCAATAGTCGGATTTTTTGGAAATAAATTCAAATCCATAGTAAAGAGCTCCCCGGATGGCATAAATGCAATACTTACCGCATACAAAAGGGGAATTAACACGATAATCGCTGTAATCACATTAATCAAAACCCGTATTCCTGTGTTTATTCTTCTTTTTCGCAAAGCCTTTGTATTTATCATGGTTTTCCTCCTTTCTTTTCTATACGAAACATTACCAATGTAATGAGCATTACTATAAAGAATAAAATTACAGACTGTGCCGCAGCGCTTCCAAAACGATAGTTAAAGAAAGCATCCCGATAAATAGAATATACAATGACATTTGTGGTTTCATTCGGACCTCCTTCAGTGAGGATTTTAATCTGACCAAAAGATTGGAATGCCTGAATAATATTTACTACTAATGTATAAAACATAATGGGAGACAGCCCCGGTAAAGTAAGGTGGAAAAACTGCTGCACACCGCTTGCTCCGTCTACGGAAGCTCTTTCGTAAATGGTATTGTCAATGTTTCCAAGCCCTGCGGAAAAGTACAGGAAATTTATCCCGCTGTTTAACCATGCTGTGAGGATTGCCACACAATACAGCGCTGTTTCCGGATTGCTTAACCAGTTAATATCAAGTCCCAGCAGTTTATTTACAATTCCCACAGAAGGGTGAAGCATCAGCTTGAAAATCAAGGCTGCGGAGCTTGACGCAATCGCCATGGGCAGCGCATACGCCGTACTGAAAAAACGAATTCCCGGAAATGCTTTATTACACAAAACTGCGGTAATCAATCCCAAAAGCATACTTCCGACCACAACAATTCCTACGAAAATCAAAGTTACTTTTAAGCTATTCAGAAAAGATGGAGAACTTAACAATTCCGTATAATTATCCAATCCGACAAAGAGCTTCGCCTGCCCCATTTTATCAGTTTTATAAAAACTCAAATAAATCGTCTTAAAAAAGGGATAAAATAAAAATACTGCAAAAATTAACATACACGGCAATAAATATCCATAAGGGGATAAACTGCCTTTTTTCTTTTTATTCATGAGTAAAATCCTCCTTATAGAATAGATTTTCCTGTGTATCCATATCAAAAGCGTAAAGTTTTTCTGTGTCAAAATAGAAGCTGATACTTTCTCCTCGTTTTGTTTCATTTTCCGGTTTTAAGCGCACTGCCTGATTTCTTCCCTGTGCCTGAAAATATAAAACAACTTCCGCTCCTAAAAGCTCTCTGGCAATTACTGTTTCTTCCAAACCCACACTGTTTTTCTCAAAACCTCGTCTTTTCGCTTCCTCATATTCGTAAATATCCTCTGGACGAATTCCTAAAATTACCTTTTCGCCGTTTTTCTCCCGTTGCAGAATTTCGCCCTTTTCTCCATCCAGATAGATTTTCTTTCCAAGCTCATTTCCGCCTAAATAAAGAAGTGTACGTCCGTCTTCAACAGATACCCATGCCTCAAAAAAGTTCATAGACGGAGCTCCGATAAAGCTTGCCACAAACAAATTTGCGGGATTATTATAAATTTCTGCCGGTGGAGCAACCTGCTGTACAAATCCATCCTTCATTACCACAATCTTGGTTCCCAGCGTCATTGCCTCTGTCTGGTCATGTGTTACGTAAATAATGGTAGTTTCCAGTTCTTTGTGCAGCTTTGCCAGCTCAATACGCATCTGCGTACGAAGCTTTGCATCCAGATTAGACAGGGGCTCATCCATTAAAAATACCTTCGGTTTTCGGATAATGGCGCTTCCCATTGCCACCCTCTGTTTCTGCCCTCCTGAAAGTGCACTTGGTTTTCTATCCAATAAATGCTCGATTTCTAAAATCTTCGCTACTTCATGAACTCTTTTTTTAATTTCATCTTTGGGTACTTTTCTGATTTTCAGCGCATACGCCAGATTTCCATAAACTGTCATATTAGGATAAAGGGCGTAATTCTGAAAAACCATAGACATTTCTCTGTCCTTGGGCTCACAATAATTACTAAATTCTCCATCTATGTAAAGCTCTCCGTCTGAAATCTCCTCAAGTCCCACTATCATACGAAGCGTTGTGGATTTTCCGCACCCCGATGGACCTACTAAAATTACAAACTCTTTATCCTGAATTTCCAGATTTACATTTCTGACTGCGTACTGCTCGTTTTCATATATTTTTGAAACATTTTTCAATGTAATTTCTGACATCCTGTTTCTCCTTCCCGCCTTAGCAATCTGTGCTTTAGTTTAACGGAAAGAAAAGATATGAACTATCATGTTTTGGAGAAATAAACGTAAAAAAGGTGTAAAACCATTAGAATGTCTAATGACTTTACACCTTCTATTGAATTATGAGATATGTTTTTTAATTTCTGCCACTTCCTGCTTCATTTTTTCCATGTCAGAAATCAAATAATTTACTTTTATCTGATATGCTAGCTGATTGCTCAATACTTGATTGTTTTCATTCAATCGTTCAAATAACTTACAATGACTATCTGCCAATAAAGATATGTTCTTATCTGTTACATTTTCAATATGAAGCCTTATATCCTTCGTTTCTTCTTTTAATCCCTGAATATTCTCTTTCATATTGACCATATCTTTCTTCATGTCAGACATATCTTTTTTCATATCAGTGATATCTTTTGTAATGGTTTGCAATATTTCAAATATTGCGTCAATCTTCGTATCGTTCATACTGTACCTCCTAATAACTATAATCATATAGATAATGGAATAAGCTTTAAATGATGCGATATACGATATTGAATAGCTTACCATTGCAGACATTTTAGCACGGTGAGATATGAAAATCCATTGACATTGTTCCCAAAAAAACATTGGTTACAACCTATGGATTTTTGTGTATTTTTCCGAGTAGATTTTATTGTCAAAAACAGGTATACTAAGAGCAAGAAATAAAACACAGGCTCACTTGCTGAGGGAATTATATCGGCTAATCCGGGCACTCCCCTGTTAAAAAAATAATCGTGAACGATTGCCGATAACAAAGACTCTTGGAATTTACTAAGAGTCTTTGTTTAATAAAAAGGAGGTATTATGAATATAACAGACATACAACAATGTGCTGTTTTCTTCCAAAAAAATTATTTAAAAACTTTCTATTTTGTTATTACATATCATGGAAAAAGTTTTATTCTTATTGGTGAAAAATCAAACTTTCCTCACCTAATGGGAATTCAAAATCAAATTTATCATTCAAACGGTTATCGCCGACCACAAAAACTCTTTAATGATATTCTTCATGGTAATGCCATCAGCACAGCAATTATACCACATAACATTTCCCCCACATCTAAAATGTATAAAAAAGCTTTAAATTTTACTAAAAGTACTGATATTTTTTGGAAAAATAGCGGTCCAATAACTATCAATTATAATCCTGCATTAAGCTCCACTAAGCTAAATAATGTGGATATTCTCTTAACTGACATTAACACTGGTTTTAATCTCGCCTTTCGCTCAGGAATTCATTGCCGAATAAATAATATTCTTTACTAATCTTCTGTCTCTTTTATCCAATAAACTAAAAAAGAAGACAGCGACTTTTCAGCCCTATCTTCCCTTGTTTTATCTCTTATTTATCATAATTAAAAATGCTGTGATAATACTTGTCTTCCTTATCATTCAAGCCAAATGGTACAATTTTTGACATTCCCATCATATAATCATGAAATTTTTCCTTAAAACTTTTTTTCTTATTTACTACGTTTGCATTTGCTTCCATAGTGATTGCCTCTTTTCCTTTTCAATTAAAATATATTTATCTTTTACAATGCGTATGATAGCACTTTCTGTTTCATTCATCAATATGTCCAATAACACTTCTCCCTTTTGACTTTTCGCACTTCAACGTAGTAATATGCTCAAAATTATTTTTTCTGTTTCAGCCCCTTTTCAGCCTTATTTTTTAGGCATTTTTCTTATTTTTTCTCTTTTGTCTTATCATACTAAAGAGCATTTTGAAATTCTGTTTTCTATATTTCTCTATTTTTTAAAAAAATATAGAAATTTTAGTTCTATTTTCCCCGTTACCCGCATATCTTGTACTTACTATAAAAAGGCAGGTGCTTATTCTATGTTTTCCTATACGCAGCTTATTAACCCTTCTGTCCCTTTAGCATTTGATTATATACCGACTCACCTTACAACTGCACAAATCCCCTTTGCTCCCTCCGCCAATGAGGAACGCAAAATGCTGGATATTGACGCTGCCACAGCAGCAAAAGCTTTATTTGAACAGGCTTCCTTAGACCATATTTCTCTCGTAGGTGTTTCCGGATATCGTTCTTATCTAAGCCAAAAACAATTATATGAAAATGCCTTAAAAAGAAATAGTACGGCTGTGGCAGCTCCGGGAACCAGCGAACACCAAAGCGGTCTTGCCCTTGACGTTTCCTGCCCTTCTTTAAACTTTGAATTAGAAGAAAGCTTCTCTGATACAAAAGAAGGAAAATGGTTAAAAGCACATGCACCCATTCATGGCTTTATCCTGCGCTATCCCAAACGAAAAGAGCATATTACCGGATATCCATTTGAGCCATGGCATATTCGGTTTGTAGGCAAAACACTTTCCCTATATCTTTCTCTTACAGGACTTACTTTAGAGGAATATCACGGAATGAAGTTAACACAAACCTTTTAATTCTTCTGCGCACGTGGTATAATATCTGCACAAAGTGCAAAACAAGCTGATTGCACAAAATGCAAAGGAGCGCTATGATATGAGAGCTTTAAATCTGACATTATTGACTGATTTATATGAACTGACTATGATGCAGGGATATTTCAAAAATCCCACAGACCAAATTGTTGTTTTCGATGCCTTTTACAGGAAAAATCCCTGTGGCGGTGGCTATGCCATTGCTGCTGGATTGGAGCAAATTATTGAATATGTGCGTGACCTCCATTTCTCCCCGGATGACATCGATTATTTAAAAAGCCTGAAAATTTTCGATACAGACTTTCTGGAATATTTAAGAGGCTTTCATTTCACAGGTGATATTTATGCTGTTCCCGAAGGAACGGTTGTCTTCCCAAGAGAACCTCTCTTAAAAGTAATTGCACCTGTTATGGAAGCTCAGTTAATTGAAACAGCTATTTTAAATCTGCTGAACCATCAAAGTCTGATTGCCACAAAAGCTTCCCGTGTTGTTTACGCAGCAAAAGGCGATGGCATTATGGAATTTGGACTTCGCCGTGCACAGGGACCTGATGCAGGACTCTATGGCGCAAGAGCCGCTGTTATCGGCGGCTGCATCGGTACTTCCAACGTACTTACCGGACAGATGTTCCAAGTTCCTGTAAAAGGAACTCACGCCCACAGTTGGATTATGAGTTTTCCTGACGAATACACAGCATTTAAAACCTATGCCCAGCTTTATCCAAATGCCTGTATTTTATTAGTAGATACTTATGATGTTTTAAATTCCGGTGTCCCTAATGCCATTCGTGTATTTAAAGAAATGAGAGACTCCGGTATTGATTTAAAAGGCTATGGTATTCGCATTGACAGCGGCGACTTGGCATACCTGTCCAAACAAGCTTATAAAATGTTGTCTGACGCCGGTTTTGAAGATGCTATTATTTCCGCTTCCAGCGACCTTGACGAATATTTAATTGAAAGCTTAAAAGCTCAGGGCGCAAAAATCAATTCATGGGGAGTAGGAACAAATCTGATTACCTGTAATGATAATCCGGCTTTTGGCGGTGTTTACAAATTGGCTGCTATTAAGAATAAAGATGATGCTGATTTTATACCGAAAATCAAGCTTTCCGAAAACATTGAAAAAATCACAAATCCGGGAAATAAAACTATTCAAAGAATTTATGATAAGCAAACCGGAAAAATCCGTGCTGATTTAATCTGTATGGAACACGAAGTATTTAATCCTGATGAAGATATGATTATTTTTGACCCTATTGCCACATGGAAAAAGACAAAAATTCCGGGCGGCTCATACACTTTACGAGAACTTCTCGTACCGGTGTTCCTGAAAGGAGAATGTGTTTATACCTCACCTTCTGTCATGGAAATTCAGGAAATCTGCCGCAAAGAGTTGAATACTTTATGGGACGAAACAAGACGTTTTGCCAACCCACAGGAGGTTTATGTAGATTTGTCTGATGAGCTTTATAAAATAAAATCAGACCTTTTAAAAAAAGTCGGACAGGCTTCTATTGAATAGAAAAGAATTTATTAAAAATTCAGCCATAAGCAACCGTTCACATCAACGCACCGCTCTATGGCTGAATTTTATCTATCTTATTTTTACTATTGTTCCATCTGTCTCCCCAGAAATCCTGCTGCTGCCTGTGCCAATTTTGGTTCTGTATCTGTAAACTTACGACCACCCTCTTTTTCTAAAATAATCACTGCTCCAACCGCATCTCCCGCACAGGTAATTGTCCATACTACCTGAGACGCATATTCCATTTTGTCTCCCTCAATAATTCTGATAAATTCTTTTTGCTCTGCGGCGCAAATATTTTTTCTATCTGAAATCTGTTCTTCCAGTTCCCTGCTAATGGTTTTCTGCTCGTATTCTCTCCATCCGTTTCCTGCCGCTGCAATAATCTGATCCTTATCTGCGATACATGCCATACAGCCTGCTGCCTGTGCCAACGCTTCTGTATATTCTTTCGCAAACGTATTCAGCTCACCGATAGGAGAATATTTCTTCAAAATAATCTGTCCTTCTCTGTCCGTAAAGATTTCCATTGGGTCGCTTTCTCTTATTCTTAAAGTTCTTCTGATTTCCTTTGGAATTACTACTCGGCCTAAATCGTCAATTCTTCTTACAATTCCTGTCGCTTTCATAAAAAAATTCCTCCATCTGTTAAAATTTCCATTTCTGGAAATAGTATCTGTACAGGAAGGAATTTTTATACATTTACTCATCAAATCATGTCAATCTTTGATACGATTTTGACTTGATTAATACTTTACAATATTCCCATTCTGTCCTAAAATACCCCATAGAATACAGAAATTTAAAGCTATTACCAGAAAGGATATTTTTTCTATGACTTCCAAACTTTTATTTTTTGATATAGACGGCACACTCATCACAGAAGGTCCCGGCGTTATGCCTGAAAGCGCAAAGCTTGCCTTAAAAAAAGCCCGTGAAAACGGACATCTTCTCTTTATCAATACCGGTCGAACCAAAACCAGCCTTCCTAAAAAAATAACTGATTTGAATTTTGACGGCTATGTCTGCGGCTGCGGCATCAATATTTTTCTTCATGATAAAGAACTTTTTTCCCAGAAACTCACTAATACATTTTGTAAAGAGCTTGTATATAAGCTACGTGAATATAAAGTTTCTGTACTTTACGAAGCATCTCATGCTGTTTATTTTGATTATACTCTCCCAAATGCTGAAAAATGGATTGATGCAGCCGAAAAGCTTTTCCAAATTAAAGGTGAAAACATTGAAGACATTTTACACAGTGATACCCTTACTTATGATAAAATTCTTGCAATGCTTCCTCCCACACCGGAAAACGAAAAACTAAAAGCCTACTTATCTCAATACTTCCAGTGCATAGACCGTTCTAATAATATGTATGAAATCATTCAAAAAGGATTTTCCAAAGCAAGCGGCATTGACTTTCTTTGCAAATATCTTGGGAAGTCTAAAGAAGATTGTTACGTTTTCGGTGACAGCGAAAATGACAGAGCAATGTTAGAAGCTGTTCCAAACAGTATTGCTATGGGAAATGCTTCGCAGCCTATTAAAGATATTTGTTCCTATGTTACTGCTTCTGTTGAAGAAGATGGTATTTACAAAGCTATGGAGCATTTCGGACTGATTTAATTTTATTTCTGCAAAAAGCAGATAAAATTTCATCCACAAAAGGATTTTTTTTATCTGCTTTATCCACATTCTTTTCTCTTTTTACACATCTTATGCCGGCATAGGCATTACAAAGAAATACATCACAATAAAATGACAAACGCTTCCTCCCATTACAAAGAGATGAAAAATCTCATGAGAACCAAAATTTTTATGATGGGAATTAAAAATAGGAAGCTTCAGCGCATAAATAATTCCTCCTACTGTATAAATAATTCCTCCTGCCAAAAGCCATCCAAACCCTGCCGGCGAGAGAGAATGTACAATCGGAACAAAAGCAAATACGCACAGCCAGCCCATTCCAATATAAATTACAGAAGAAAACCACTTGGGGCATGTAATCCAGCACGCTTTTACAATAATTCCGATAATTGCCGTAATCCACACAGCAGCGCACAGCAGCAATCCTGTCTTTCCTTTCAAAACAATCAGACAAACCGGTGTATAACTCCCTGCGATTAAAATAAAAATCATCATGTGGTCTAGCTTGCGGAGTCTGCGATTTACCTTTTCTGTTGAATTTACCGTATGATAAATCGTACTTGCCGCATATAGTAAAATCATACTCAATATAAAAATACTCATCGCAATAATATGGATATAATCCGGCTCTCTTGCCGCTTTCCAAAGCAGCGGCAAAGCAGCTAAAATCGCCATAATACATCCGATAAAATGGGTAATTGCACTTCCGGGGTCTTTAATTTTCAGTTTCATGTCAGTCACTCCTTTGCTTTTATAAAGATAGTATATGATACTTTTTTCTTTCGAATACTCTTTTGTGGTTTTATTTATCTTTATAAGTAGTTTTTAATACCACTTATTGATATTTATTATACTACACCTTATTTTTTTAAAAATCAAGGCAAAGATTAACTTTTTTATTTTTGCTAATACTATGAAAAGACCTTTTAATTTTGGCATCATATAAAACAATTTCAAAAATATACTTGACTTTTTTCGTTAAGTATATTATATTAAAACAGTAATCATTATTATTATTGTTTTAACACTGGTTTTGCCAGATTTCATAGCAAAATTATTTAAATGAAAAGGAGATTATTATTATGAAAAAATTTGTATGTAGTGTATGTGGTTATGTTCATGAAGGCGATGCAGCTCCAGAAAAATGTCCAGTTTGCGGCGTAGGCGCTGAAAAATTTGTAGAACAGTCTGAAGAAAGAAGCTGGGCTGCTGAACACGTTGTAGGTGTTGCTCAGGGCGTTAGCGAAGACATCTTAGCTGATTTAAGAGCAAACTTCGAAGGTGAATGTTCTGAAGTTGGTATGTACTTAGCTATGGCTAGAGTTGCTCACAGAGAAGGATATCCTGAAATCGGTTTATACTGGGAAAAAGCTGCTTGGGAAGAAGCTGAACACGCTGCTAAATTCGCTGAATTATTAGGTGAAGTTGTTACTGACAGCACAAAGAAAAATTTGGAAATGCGTGTTGAAGCTGAAAACGGCGCTACTGCCGGTAAATTTGACTTAGCAAAACGTGCAAAAGCTGCTAACCTTGACGCTATCCATGACACAGTTCACGAAATGGCTAGAGACGAAGCTCGTCACGGTAAAGCTTTCGAAGGTCTCTTAAAGAGATACTTTGGTTAATCTATAATATAAATCCTCCGCTGACAAAAGGTTGTTGGATTAAGTGTATTCTTTTTAAAAAAAGGCTTAATTCAGCAGCCTTTTTCTATTTTTCATAAATTTCATTTTTATACTTGACTATTTTAATCCAATATGATAGTATAATATCAATAACAATTACTATTATTTAATTCGTCAGTTGTTTTTCTGGCAGAAAGGAGAATATATGGCTACTTTGAAATACAGCCGACAAAGAGAATGTATTCGGGAATATGTTCAAAAATGTAAGGAACACCCTACTGCAGACCAAGTGTATGCTGAAATTAAACGTGAATTTCCAAATATCAGTCTGGGAACTGTATATCGTAATCTGTCACTTTTAGTGGAGCTTGGTGAAATTGCAAAGATTTCCACCGGAAACAGCCCTGACCGCTTTGACTGCAATACGAAACCGCACAGTCATTTTATCTGCACACATTGCCATTGTATACAGGATGTGGAAAACAATGAGTTCGACTGTATGGTAAAGAAAGTTGCTGCTAATATTGATGGAAGAATAACAGACCAGACTACTACTTTTTATGGATTATGCAATGACTGTTTAAATGAAAAAGAATTATTAAAAAGTAGTTGACAAATATAGTCAAGTATGTTAAATTAAAATAGTAATCATTACTGTTATTACTTTAAAAAAACCTGGCAATGCCAGATTTCATAGCAAAATTATTTAAATGAAAAGGAGATTATTATTATGAAAAAATTTGTATGTAGTGTATGTGGTTATGTTCATGAAGGCGATGCAGCTCCAGAAAAATGTCCAGTTTGCGGCGTAGGCGCTGAAAAATTTGTAGAACAGTCTGAAGAAAGAAGCTGGGCTGCTGAACACGTTGTAGGTGTTGCTCAGGGCGTTAGCGAAGACATCTTAGCTGATTTAAGAGCAAACTTCGAAGGTGAATGTTCTGAAGTTGGTATGTACTTAGCTATGGCTAGAGTTGCTCACAGAGAAGGATATCCTGAAATCGGTTTATACTGGGAAAAAGCTGCTTGGGAAGAAGCTGAACACGCTGCTAAATTCGCTGAATTATTAGGTGAAGTTGTTACTGACAGCACAAAGAAAAATTTGGAAATGCGTGTTGAAGCTGAAAACGGCGCTACTGCCGGTAAATTTGACTTAGCAAAACGTGCAAAAGCTGCTAACCTTGACGCTATCCATGACACAGTTCACGAAATGGCTAGAGACGAAGCTCGTCACGGTAAAGCTTTCGAAGGTCTCTTAAAGAGATACTTTGGTTAATCTATAATGTAAATCCTCCGCATAGCAAGAGGCAGTCGTTGAAATCCAACGGCTGCCCTTTTTTACTTTATAATAGAAAATCACATTTCAATATTCCTTCTTTAAACAGTTGATTTCCCTCTCTCATCTCCTTATAATGAAACTATAATAAACAAAAAGGGAGAATTCACTATGATTATTAAAAATGGTTTTGTATTTCAGGAAGACGGAACCTTCCTTCAACAGGATTTATATGTAGAAAACGACAGAATTGTAGCCTCCGAAGCAGAAGTAACAGACAAAACTGTCATTGATGCTTCCGGCTTAAAAGTCATTCCGGGACTTGTAGATGTTCACAGCCACGGTGCAAAAGGCCATGACTTCTGTGATGCAGATCCGGAGGGCTTAAAGGTTATCTTACAGTATGAAAAAGAACACGGTATCACTTCCTACTGTCCTACTTCCATGACACTTGCCAAAGACCAGCTTATGGATATTTTCGCTACTGCTACTAAAGTGGAGCCGTCAAAAGAGCTCTCTCACATTATCGGCGTCAACATGGAAGGTCCACTGATTGACATTAAAAAGAAAGGCGCACAGGCAGGAGAATATATCTCTGTTCCTGACGCATCCTTTTTCAGGAAATGCAACGAAGCTTCCGGCAATCAGATTAGACTGGTTACCTTAGCTCCAAATGTAGACAAAGCTTTTGATTTTATTCAGGAAGTGAAAGACGAAGTTGTTATTTCTATCGGTCATACTACTGCAAATTATGACTGTGCAAAAAAAGCTATGGATATGGGTGCAAAACACGTAACTCATTTATATAACGCTATGCCTCCGTTTGCCCACAGAGACCCGGGTGTTGTAGGAGCAGCCTGTGATACTCCGGACTGCATGGTAGAACTGATTTGCGATGGTTTCCACATTCACCCTGCTACCGTTCGCACCACATTTAAGATGTTCGGTGATGAGCGTGTTGTTCTTATCAGTGACTCCATGATGGCAACCGGTATGCCAAACGGCAAATACGAACTGGGAGGACAGGAAGTTACTATGACAGACTGCTTTGCAGCTCTTTCTGACGGTACAATTGCAGGTTCTGCTACTAACCTTTTCGACTGTATGAAAAAAGCTATGGAATTTGGTATTTCGGAAGCTGCTGCTATTTTTGCAGCTACCAGAAATCCGGCTAAGAGTATCGGCGTATATGACAAAGTAGGTTCTCTTACTCCGGGCAAATATGCAGACATTGTCATTGTAAACGATAACTACGAAATTCAGCAGGTAATCTAATATTTGCAGAAAGGGGCGTTTTATGGATTTTAACGAAGCTTTGCAGTCACGTATTGACACTTTCAAAAGCCAATATCCACTGCCCGACTCACTAAAGGCAAGACTTACCGAACCATCCATGCCTTTTTATGGAACAAAAATTCTCACACAAGCAGTCACTGCCCTGTTAGAAGGGGAAAATCTGCTCCTGTGCGGAGATAAAGCAACAGGAAAAAATATATTGGCTGAAAATCTGGCATGGATTTTCGGCCGCCCCACATATAACATTTCTTTTCATGTAAATACAGACAGCAGCAGCCTCATCGGGACAGATACTTTTAAAAATAATGAGGTTACTTTAAGGCAAGGACCTATTTATCAATGTGCTGTTTCCGGCGGTTTTGGTATTCTGGATGAAATCAATATGGCAAAAAACGATGCGGTAGCTGTTCTTCATGCTGTTTTAGACTACCGCAGAATTATGGACGTACCGGGTTATGAAAAGATTACCCTTCATCCTGCCACACGTTTTATCGGTACTATGAATTACGGCTACGCAGGAACAAAAGAATTAAATGAGGCGCTTGTTTCCCGTTTTATGGTAATCAACATGCCTCCGCTTTCTATGGAACGTCTGGAGCAAATTTTAAGAAACATTTTTCCTCACATAAAAGCAGATGCTTTGGAGCAATTCTGCGGGCTGTTTCTGGACTTACAGTTAAAAGCAAAAAACGGAGAAATTTCTACAAAAGCCGTGGACATGCGTGGACTTATCGGCGCACTTCGCCTTATACACGGCGGTTTAACGCCCATGGAAGCCGTAGAAATGGGTATTATCAATAAAAGCTTTGATGGCTTTGAACGGGAACTTATCAGTGATATTGTTATGACTCGTATCCCTGATACATGGAAAAGCGGTGATGTGTTTTAATGAAAGAAAACATGATGGAAAACAGACTGCAAAATCTCCTTTGGACAGTCAGTGAAGATTATAACTGTGACGTAAAAATCAATCCGGCAGACCTTCAGAAATCTCCTGAAATTGCTTTTTACAATATGATTTTACAGGGCGCTTTCCAAAAATATTTTGATACAGAAATCTTTGAAGCCTATATACAAAAGAAAAAACAATACGGAGCAGAACCTTCTGTTCTTTCCCTGATTTCCAAGCTCTGTATAGACAGCGCAGTCTGCCAGAAAGTCTGTGCAGAGCGAAAAGGGATTGAAAATATACGAAGGAAAGCTTTTCGTGAGACTTTAAAAAATGATGCCTTCCGTTTTTCTCATACGGACTGGGATTATCTGGAATATTGCTATTTAGAATTTCAGCTTTACCAAAAAACTGTAAATCCCAAGCTGCATCCTCTGCTTTTAAAAATCGCTGCACTTTCTCATGCAAGCTCTGTAAAAGATGTGTGCAAATGTATTGATGAAGTCTATCACACTGCTTACGAAAAAGGATTTGCAAAATATTTCAAAGGGATTAGCAGAGACACCAATGGTCTGCACTCCGGCACTGAAGACTCTGAAGAAACCAAGGAACAGGATAACCTTATCTCTGAGGAAGCTACTGTCAATCTATTCAGCGGTCATGTAGCTGCTCAGGATAATGGAAAACAGGATAAATCAAATGCCCGACTTTTGGCTCTTGATAGGCAGTCCTCCGAACATCTGGAAAAGTATATTGAACTGAATTATGGAAAAAGTATTCTTCCACCCAATGAAAAATCACGCTTACAAAAACAAATGTGTACAGGCATACACGAAGACTGCCGACTCCATATTACAAAAGGTGTTCTTCACAATCAGACAGAAAGCAATGCCAAAACAGATTATGTAAAGAGAATAAAGGAAGAAAACCTTCACATTTATAAAAAGAATTTTCTTCTCACACGGCAAAATATTCTATCCCTTTCTAATCTGTTAAAAAGAGCTTTACTCACCAGAACGGAACGAGAACTATGTACCGGTGAATATGGCACAATCTGTCCGGAAAAGCTCTGGAATTTAGGTCGAACAGACAATACCATGCTATTTAAGCGGGAACTTTTACAGGATAATTCCGATTTTGCCGTAGAAGTTCTCATTGATGCCAGCGGTTCACAGCAAAGACGCCAAAGTCTTGTAGCGCTTCAGGGATTTATTATAAGCCGTGCTCTCAGTCTTGCAGAAATTCCCCATCGGGTAACGGGATTTTGCACTTTTGGCTCTTATACTATCTTAAATGAATATCGGGATTATCTTGACAGCTCGGATGCTGATGAAAATATCTTTGAATTTTACGGTTCTGCCAACAATCGAGACGGACTTGCTATCAGAGCTGTCGCTGACAGTCTTGATAAACAACCACAGGAAAATAAAATTCTGATTGTATTAAGCGATGGAAATCCCAACGATATTATTGCGGCAAATTCCCGCCAAAAAACAGAAAAGCAACCCTATTGTCTGGACTTTGCAGTAAAAGATACTGCCACCGAAGTCCGCAGGCTGCGAAACCGTAAAATCTCTGTTTTAGGTGTATTTGCCGGTGAGGAAGAAGATTTGCAGGCAGAAAAGAAAATCTTTGGAAAGGATTTTGCCTACATTCACGATATTTCCAACTTCGCAAACATTGTAGGACATTATCTAAAAAAACAAATCACAGACTAATATAATGAAAAAATTCCGCCACATGAATATCGGACAATCAGTCCTGTCAATGTGGCGGTTTCCTTTTACATATATAAATATCCTTAATTATTTATGTATATTTTCTCCAGTTCATCAAGAATTTTCTTTTTGTCTTTCCCAATAATTCCCAGCTGTTTAACATTAACCTCTTCAAGTCTCATCTTCTCAATAAATACCTTTATATCTTTTAAAACTCCCGGTGGTGTCAAAATCTTCTTTGATATATCTAACAATTCTGTTAACCTGAATACATCATTTTTGTGCTTTCTTATATTCTTGCTGTCAACGTGTTCTCCTGCATCTTTTCTATCTATTAAATCAAGCCATGCTTTTGCTTTAAAAGGAATTAAATATGCAGCATCCAGAACCGTAATACCTGCAACTGTGACTTTTCCTTGTTTCATAAATTCATAATATTCATCGTTTAAAAGAATTGCAGATAGACTTGATATATCATCATCAATAGGTAAAGGAGTCAACACTGCATCTTCCGGTAATATAATTTTCTCCAATCTCCTTGTAAACAGTTCAATCATAATCGGATAGTCACTAGAAATTGGATGGGTAAATCTATAAAATTGCGGAACTCCTGTATTTTTATTACAATGTTGATATCCTGCCATTTTTATAAATTCCCAAAATCTTCTTCCAAATTCTGCATCAACTGCTTCTACAATAATGACAATATCAATATCTTTTGTAGCTCTAAAATCCAACCCCGCATCAGACATCAAAATATCACAAGCAGTTCCTCCTATAATAGTGTATTGTCCTTCATTTTCCTTAAACCATTCCTTAAAACGTTCAATTCCTGCTACCATTTAATTTCCTCCATAGTGTATCTAACATTTCTTCAACACATTCTTCTATTCTCTCATCTTCTTCATTCTTTAATGATAATGCCAAAGAAAGAGGATCAACTATATTGCCTTTTGCCAACCGCACTGGATTATATCTCCATAATTCAAGCGCTACTTGTAAATTTGAATTCTGAAGACGATTTGTCATTACTTCATTCCATTTCGTAATACTATCTGTGGCGTACACACCCACAAGTGGTGAATTCAGCATCGAATACTCTGCCAATGCTGACTCTCCGCTTTTCAATAAATTACAAGGTTTCATATCTTTTGGTATATAAACACATTTTTTAACAGGATTTACCATAACTTCCTGCGCCGTTTCATATAGTTCTCTTGGTTCTAATTCAGAAAAAATAATTTTCTGTATCCCTTGTTTTCTCGTTTTCATCAGCTCCATCTGTTCTAATTGTTTAGATGCTCTTGATATGGAAGTAGCTGTCAATTTTAAATCCTTTGCCGCCTGACTGGCTATTATTTCACTTGTATTCTGATAAATAAAATATAATAACAACATCTGTGCAGATGGAAGGAGCTCTCGTCTCTCAATTATTTCCGCATCGCAACGTTCCTGCAAATACACCCCCATAAATGGAATATATATTTGTTTATTTTCTACTATAAACGGAATTTTTTCTTTGATAAGGTTCTCTCTTTGGTAAAAAGTCATCTGCTTCATTACCAATACTACCGGAATAGACTCTATCTTTTTCATTTGCCAAATATGTTTTTTCACCGCTGTAATTTGCTCCAAATCAGTTTTTAAATAAAGAAAAAACACTGGTTGTCCATCAAGCAGTGCCTTCTTTACTTCATATCTGGATATAAGATAATTCGGTAAGTATATTTGTATATTATTTTCATATTCCACATTTATTCCCAATACTTTTTTCAAATATTCCATAATACTCTCCATCATAACTTTATTTTTATAATATAACTCTTTTTATGTTATGTTTCAATATTAAAGTTATGATATCACAAAAATTTCTTAACCAGCTCTATTTTCCCTTCTCTTTTCAACTGTTTAATCTCATACTCCCTGCGCATAGCTTCCGTCTTTGTCTCAAACTCTTCAAAATAAACCAGCTCTACCGGACATCTGCTCTTTGTATACTTTGCGCCCTTTCCTGCATTGTGACTGGCAATCCTCTTTTCCAGATTGTTTGTCCATCCGGTATATAAGCTGCCGTCACTGCACTTTACCATATACGTATAATTCATCTTTTTCTCCTGTAAATCTATGTAAGGAACGTCTTGCCAAAAGACATGACGTTCTATATATCAAGCCGCCGATTAAAAAGTGTTTCACCCAAATAAAATACTGACTGTAAGATAAAATCGGCTGCGGATTTTCTTTCCGCATAGTTTATTATACTCTCCCAGCCAGAATTTGTGAATGACATTCTTTTAAGGAAGATACTGCATCGGGTCTAACGGAACTCCGTCCTTTGATAAAGCAAAGTACAGATTTGCCCCTTCCTTTGTGTAATATTTTGTAGGTTCACTGATATAACCTAACACACTTCCGGCGGAAACATATTCCTCTGCCTGAAACGGTACGTCCTTTAACTGTCCGTAAACTGCCTGATAGCCATTTCCCATATCTACCGTAACGGTCTGCCCTGTTTCTTCATTATTTACCACAGATACAATTTTCCCGTTGGCAACTGCTGCCACAGGAGAACCTACTTCTGAAGAAATAGCGATTGCAGGATTGAGCTTATACACATTTAAAGTCGGAAAATAAATTGTATTATCCATATTATAATCCAAAACAACCTGTCCGTTTACCGGCCATTCCATTAAGGAACTCTCTGTAAAGTTAATTTCCGGCACTGCTGCTGCCTGTGCGGATGTATTTTCTGCCTCCGGTGCAGGTGTCTGCTCCTGTGTTGTTTCCGGTGTCACTGTTTCAGGAGCAGTCTCCTCTGTGCTCTCTTGTGTACTGTCTTCCACATCTCTTGTACCCTCTACATCTGTGGTATTTACATCCTGTGTTTCTTCCTCTGTCTCTTCTCGTTCCTCTGTTTTTATTGCCTGGTCAACAATATCTTCCTCGTTCTCCTTAACAAATTCTTTCTCATTTGCTCTGCTCTTACTCCCGGACTGGTAAACAGCCACACAGGTAACTACCAGAGTAAGTGCCAGTAAGCTTCCCAGTGCTACACGAATTTTTCCTTTTTTACTCATATTTTTCACCTCTGCCTTAGTGGGCTCATCCGCCCCTTTCTTGTTTTCAAATATAGGATTACCAGAAAAGCAGAAGTTATACATCTTTTCATTTTTCTTTCTCTATTTCCATATCAGGAAAAAAATATCCCAATATCTGCTCATAATTTTTTCCTTCCAGTGCCAGATTGTGAGCCGTATACTGGCTCATTCCCATTCCATGTCCGATACCTTTACATAAAAAACGCACTTCCCCCTGACTGCTTTGCACGCTAAAGCAAGAGGAAGGCAAATCAAGCAGCTCTTTTATCCGTTCTCCCTGAAACGCCTGATTTCCAATCTGAATTTCCATAACATACCCCGCACTGTCTGTTTTTGTTATCTCGATTTCTGTTTCTGCTGTTATAGAAAAAGCAGGATAGCTTTTTTTAATCTTCTTCTCCAACTCCTTTAAAGAAAAATAACAGCCCTCTACATACAGAGGACTGTCTATATCTTTCGGTGTTTCCACTGAGGGTATGTAAGCAAACTTTTCACCCAGAATTTCTTCTCCGCTTCTGGTTTTTCCCTGACTGAGAGGATGATAAGGAAGCTCTCTTTTCTCCTTTTGAAATACAAGAACTTCTCCCTCCGTATGAACGGCTGCCTCCTGAAACCTCCGAAATTGTTTCAGTTCCTCCCCACTCATACTTTTTTTCTTTAAATAATCAGCCGCCTCCCGAATATCCTTCATGGCTTCTTCTGATTTCATTTTTAAAGATAAATTCGTTCTCTCAATCACTGTCTGCGCTTGAATTGCTTCTTTCTCATATCCCCAGTCAATATGAGCCGCTGTTAAAATCGGGATATATTCTTCCAAATCCGTCTGTCGGCTTAACGGACACGCCTTTCTGCCCGAAATAATCATAGTCAAAAGATACGGCAGCACCAAAAACAACACTGCAAGTAACATACCTGCGTCTTTTTCTTTTTTCATAAAAATACAAAACCTGCATTTTCTTACTTGCATTATATGTCGTCTTTGGCTATTCTATCCCTTTTTCACAATAAACGCAGGAATTGGAGGATTATTTTCCCTGTTATAATAGCTGTTGACAATCACAACATACTTTCGGCTGTTCAGCTTCTTTAAATACTCTAAAATTCGGTTTTTTTCTTCAAATCCCGTATCTCCTCCGCTGTAAATACAAAGCGCCATCACACCGCCTTTTTTCAGCAGTTCAAGACCTTTTTCAATAGCTTTTACGCTGGTATCCGCCTTTGTTGCCAGATTGTGGTCGCCTCCAGGCAAATAGCCGAAATTAAAATAAATGCCGTCTACGGTTCCTGCTTCTGCATATTCATCCATGTTTTCATGACTGTCCAGATAAAGCTTTGCCCTGTTTTCCACATTGTGCTCTTTTAAAAGCTTTGTTGTACACATAATTGCCTGTTCCTGCACATCGAAAGCCAGAACTTTTCCACTTTCTCCCGCCAATTCACATAAAAACAGCGTGTCATGTCCATTTCCCATGGTTGCATCAATATACAACCCATTCGGATTTACCTGCAACTGAAACAGCTCATGACTCCACTCTGTAATCTGATAAGATTTCATACTTATTTTTCGCTAGCCTCCAATGCCTGTGAAAGGTCTGCGATAATATCGTCAATATGCTCAATTCCTACTGAAAACCGTATCATTCCCGGTGAAACTCCTGCTGCAACCAACTGTTCATCATTTAACTGTCTGTGAGTATGGCTTGCAGGATGCAATACACTTGTCTTGGCATCTGCCACATGCGTAACAATAGAAGCCAACTTCAGGCTGTCCATAAATTTCACAGCAGCTTCTCTTCCCTTCTTTAATTCAAAAGAAATAACTCCGCAAGTTCCCTTTGGCATATATTTCTGTGCCAAATCATGATATTTATCCTGCGGAAGTCCCGGATAATTTACCTTTCCAACTAATGGATGTGCATCCAAATACTCCGCTACCTTCTGTGCGTTGTAGCAATGTCTTTCCACTCTTAAAACTAAAGACTCCAGTCCTAAATTTAAGATAAAGGAGTTCATAGGAGAAGGAACAGAGCCTAAATCACGCATAAGCTGTGCATTGATTTTTGTGATATAAGCAGCTTTTCCAAACTGTTTTGTATAAACAACTCCATGATAAGACTCATCAGGTGTTGTCAGCCCCGGAAACTTGTCAGCATGGGCTTCCCAGTCAAAATTTCCGCTGTCTACAATCGCTCCTCCTACCTGCGCTGCATGTCCGTCCATATATTTTGTTGTGGAATGTACCACAATATCAGCGCCCCATTTAAACGGCTGGCAGTTTACCGGTGTAGCAAAAGTATTATCCACGACAAGAGGAACGCCATGGCTATGAGCCAGATTTGCCATTTTTTCAATGTCTAATACAACTAAAGAAGGATTTGCAATAGTCTCTGCAATCACTGCCTTTGTATTTGGCTTAAACGCTTTTTCCAATTCCTCCGCCGGCGCATCCACATTTACAAAAGTACATTCAATTCCCATTTTTTTCGCTGTTACGCCTAAGACGTTTAAAGTACCTCCATAAATTGCAGAAGCACAAATCACATGATCTCCTGCTTCACAGATATTAAAAATAGAATAGAAAATTGCTGACTGACCTGAGGAAGTGAGCACTGCTGCAACTCCGCCTTCCAAATCTGCAATTTTCGCTGCAACTAAATCATTGGTAGGATTTTGACATCTTGTATAAAAATATCCATTGTCCTTTAAATCAAACAACCTGCCCATTTCTTCTGTTGTGTCATACTTAAAAGTTGTGCTCTGATAAATCGGCATCATTCTCGGTTCACCCTTCTTTGGTTTCCAACCGGACTGAATACATTTTGTTTCAATATGATATTCTCTGCTCATCTCTATCCTCTCCTTTTATATAGAATTTTAAATTATTTTTTGTGCCAGCATCACTGCACCCAAGCATACCAACACACTGGCAATCATATAAATTACCGAAAGAACGCCTTTCCCATTTTCCATTAACACATAGCTTTCCAGCGCAAAAGTAGAAAAAGTGGTAAATCCTCCGCATACTCCCGTCTTTAAAAATAAAATCAAAGAGCTGCTTCCTATTCCCTTTTTTGCTGCGAATGCAGAAATACAGCCGATGAGAAAAGCTCCCGCTGCGTTGATAAAAAAAGTGTTCCACGGAAATCCTGATTTATCCTGTACAGGAATGAGGCTCAGTAAATATCTGGCTGCTGCTCCCAGAAATCCTCCCATGCCGACACAAAAACAGTTTAACATAGCTTCTATCTCCCTATCTTCTGTAATACTTTTGTCCAATAAGGATAATTGCCACAAACACTACCAATCCCGCTCCAAGCACTAAAAGCGTCTGCTCAGAACTCAATTTCATGCGTAAAGACAAAAGCTGCAAAATCAATAAATCCAAACCCATGACAGAAACTGCTCCGCCTATGGTCATCATAAACTTTCTCTCATTTTCAGGTGAAACCCCACTGGCAAAGCGTTCTCTTATCATAGACAGTTTACCTTTCACAGCAAGAAAAATTCCCGCCAAAATAATGACTGCTGCCAGAACAATCAATACAATCTGTTGCTGCGTCATCTTACTTCCTCCTCCATTCCCTGTTTCTCATATTTTTTTAATACAACTTTAAACCATAGCGGTAAAATTGTTCCTTTAAATACACAGGATAAGCTCAATGCCCACCAGACGCCGTTTAATCCCAATCCCGTAGCAGATAAAATCATAGCTGCCGGAATTCTAAGGGCATTAAACAAAATTCCCGTAACAGACGGCGGCACAGTCTTTCCAATTCCCTGAAACGCCCCTGTGGCAGCGCCTTCCAGACACATAAAAATTTCCGAAATTCCTATAATTCTTAAATAATCCACTCCCATTGGAATAACATCCGGTTCTTTAATAAATATTTTAAAGAAAAATTCTGGAAATACCCACAGAAGCAATGTAGTAATTACACCCCACACCGCCATAATTTCAATGGCTTTTCGATATCCCTTCTTAATACGCTTCTTTTTCCCTGCACCATAGTTCTGCGCAATAAAAGCATTCACTGCTGTGGAAAAACCGCCTGCCATCATCCACGAAATAGACTCTATCTGGCTTCCTACCTTTTGAACCGCAACTGCCGCATCTCCCCAGCCTGCAATAAAACGTGCAATCACCATAGAAATCATAGACATCAGTGCATCCTGCATAGCAGAAGGAAGACCTATTTTTACAATTTCCCTAATATGTTCCTTCGGTGTTCTTGCAAACAAATGAATTCTTCCAAAAATAATTGGTTCTCTCCACACTGCTTTTAAATAAAGAACAAATACAATTATCTGGGCAAATACAGTTGCAAAAGCTGCTCCTGCTACACCCATTCCTTTTAACGGTCCGATACCGAAAATCAAAAGCGGATCTAAAATCAGGTTAATAACCAATCCTACCGTAGTAACCCGAAAGGTAGTCACGGTATTTCCCATTGCAGCCAAAATTCCTCCGATAACCTGATCTAAAAAGGAAAATACAATCAAACCACAGGTAATCATCAAATAAACTCTGGCATCCCATATAACATCCGGACTGTTCAGATTAAAAAATCCAATCAACTGCTTATTCAACAGCAAACTGACAATGCCATATAAAATGCCTAAAAATGCTCCCATACGGAGAGCTCCTCTGGCAAACTCAGCTCCTTCTTCCGGATTTCCCGCACCCAAACGCTGCCCTACGCTTACCTGCCCACCTACTCGTGGTATCATTGTAAATCCGTTTGCCAGCCACATAAACATGCCGGCAGCCCCAACTGCTGCTACCGCATTACTGCCCAATCTTCCAATCCATATCATATCCACCAGATTATATCCCATCTGAATAAAGGAAGTTCCCATAATTGGAAAAGCCAGACGGGCAAGGGTTCCCGCAATTGGTCCTTCTAATAAATCAATCTTTTTTCTCATGTCTTTTTTCCTCAAATTCTGTCATTACTTTACTATCTTACCAAACTCTGAAAGAACCTGCAAACACTAATTTTTATCTGCAAAAGTCTCTTTTCAACTACCCCCAACTATGATACCCTTTAATATATAAAAACAAAGAATAGAGGATGCATTATGAAAGAGAAAATATACACCATTCCATTAATGGACGCATTTCATGCAAATGATGAATGTCCATTCTGTTTTATTGAAAGAAATCTGGAACAACATGCTTTGGACTTTGTCCTAGGACAAGGTGCTTCCTACATGGAAGATGACATACGGGCAGAAACCGATAAAATGGGATTTTGCCGAGACCACTATAAAAAGATGTTTCACTATGGAAACCGTCTTGGTACCGGACTTATTCTCACCACACATTTTAAAAAGAAAAATGAAGAACTGCAGCAACAAATAAAAATGTTCTCTCCAAAAAAAGCATCTATGCTGGGACATTTTAAAAAGGCAAAATTAAATCCCGATAACCCTCAAACCTCTTTGGGTGCTTGGGTAAAGGAACAGAATAACTCCTGTTATATCTGTGATTATTCCAAGAATACTTATGCCAGATATTTAGATACCTTTTTTGAACTCTATCGTAAAAATAAAGAATTTCAGGAGCTTTTCAAAAGCAGCAAGGGCTTCTGCCTTCCTCACTTCGGTGATTTAGTAGAAACAGCAGAAGAATTATTGTCTGACAAAGAAAAAGCTGAATTTTACCCACAATTATTCTCTTTAATGACAGAAAACTTACAGCGAGTTACCGATGATTTAGCATGGTTCTGTGACAAATTCGATTACAAAAACAAAAATGCTGACTGGAAAACCTCCAAGGATGCAATACAAAGGGGAATGCAGAAATCCGCCGGCGGATATCCTGCCGATTCTTTCTATCAATCAGAAAGATAAGAAATTCAAAAGCATTTATAAAAAAAGAATAAATGAAATTTTCTCTTTTTCATTTTTCTTTTAGTATTTCGTCATAAATTATCCTTATTTACATAGTATAGTATAACTTGTAAAAGCCAATAAGACTTTTTTCAAAATCTTTTTCTTTTCATATTACTGGCAAGCCTATTGCCAGTAACTCCTTCTTTTTTATGAAATGAACAAGAGCAGAAATCTATCCCCCTCAGATTTCTGCTCTTGCTTTTTTATGTCAAAATCAGCCCATACTATAAAAGTACTCTGCAAAACTCCCACCACTGCACATAAAAATGATATTCTCCGTTTTTTTCTTTTCTTCACATTTCTTTTATCATTTCATCACAAATTCATCACATTTACCCTTTATAGTATAACTTGTAAAAGCCGATAAGACTTTTTCAAAAATCTTTTTCTTTTTCATATTGCCGGAATAGAAAACCGGCTCTCCTTCTTTTTAATATTTAAAAATATTAAAAAAGAAACCAGAACCAACCTTCCCCCCTCATTGGTTCTGGTTCTTTTTTATTGTCTGTCTCAACTACTTTCCGATAAAAAGCTGTACCCAATTTGTTCTTCCGTTCTTATCTACATAATACCCTACACCTATATGTGTATATGGACTCATAATGTTCTGACGATGCCCCGGACTGTTCATCCACCCGTTCATAACCTGCTCAGCTGACCTTTGTCCCGCTGCAATATTTTCTCCGCACATCCAATATTCAATACCAAACTCCTGTAAAACAGTAAAACATGATGTTCCATCCGGACGAGTATGTGACAAATTCTGCTCTAGCTCCTTTGCACGCACACCGGCTGCCTCAGCAAGTTCATAATCATATTCTAAAGGTTCTAATCCATTTGCAGCACGCTCTTTATTTACAATGTTGGCAACTTCCATTTCATAAACTGTGGAAATATCTTTCACCCATTTTCCATCAGGTCCTACATAATATCCATCAATCCAAGTATTCGTTGCCATTGCTCCGCTTTCGGTTAAATAGTAATCACCTATCCATCTATTTGATGCCATTGCTCCATCACTATAAAGATAATACCATTTTCCCCATATCTCCTGCCAACCTGTTTTCATATAACCGTTTTCATCAAAATAGTACCAGTATCCGTCTATAAACTCCCAATTATTTGTTGTATAGCTTCCGTCTCCATGACGATACCACCAGCCATACTCTGTATTTATCCATTGATTTCTTTTCCACTGACCATCAGAGCCTACATAATACCCATCAATCCAAGTATTCGTTGCCATTGCTCCATTTTCGGTTAAATAGTAATCACCTACCCATCTATTTGATGCCATTGCTCCGTCACTATAAAGATAATACCACACTCCATTAATTTTCTGCCATCCTGTCAGCATATATCCATTTCCATCAAAATAATACCACTTTCCACTAATTGATTTCCATGCATTAACCGGATAACTTCCATCATCCTCCTGATACCACCAGCCCGAGCTATTATACTCCCACTGAGCTGCTTGTACTTCTTTATTGCCTACAACTACACTTCCCATAAAAAGCAATGCTGCTGCAAATAATTTTACTCTTTTGTTTCTCATACTGCTTACCTCCTCTTTCATTTAAACTAATTTTACTAAACATCCTATGGATATACAAGAGTGAGATAAAAATGAGATATCGAGTATTTTTATTTCATAAAGCAAATTTTTCTATAAAACAAAAAACAGCCTAAATCCTTATCTTAAGGACTTAGACTGTTTTAAACAGTGAAGCATCGGGGATTCGAACCCCGGACAACTTGATTAAAAGTCAAGTGCTCTACCGACTGAGCTAATGCTCCATATTAAATGCCCAGAGCCGGAATCGAACCAGCGACACGAGGATTTTCAGTCCTCTGCTCTACCAACTGAGCTATCTGGGCA
>UQAX01000035.1 GCA_900539145.1 uncultured Blautia sp. | reverse complement strand
AAGCGAACTGTCAAAACTAAACATAGAGTAAAACGCTTGCATCTATCATTTTGGTGCAAGCGTGATTCATGGGCAGCGTAGCAATATTTTGCGCTTACAATAAAGGAAGGTAATAAGAAATCAATAATCAAGTAAAATAAGAAAGGATACCGATATACTCGGTTTTATCTTGAATAACATCCACAAATTTGATAAGATTATAACCGAATATGATAAGTATCCTTATTTCTTGAAGAAATACGCACAGAAATAAGGAGGCTATGATATGGGAAAAAATTTAAAAGGAAAAAGTATAGGACGTGGCATTTGCCAACGAAAGGACGGTATTTATCAAGCAAAAATTTACATAAAAGGGACTCCTAAGCCTATTTATCTATATGATTCAAACTTAAATAGCCTAAGAGCAAAAAAGAAGCAGCATGAACTCATCAAAAATCAGAGTCTCTCCTCAGCAGCTTTTATGACACTGAATGACTGGTTTGATCATTGGATGGAAACCGTTTGTGCTGTAAAATTAAAGAATACAACAATCCGGAATTATTATGATAATTATAACAGGATTAAAGGAAAGATTGGACATATCAAACTAAGCAGTCTTAACCAACTAAGCATTCAAAATGCGGTAAATGAGCTATCAGAAAGTTATAAGAAAGCTACCGTAAAAAGCACCTTAAATGTACTGGATGCCTGTTTGGAATATGCGATAAATAATTTTGCGATTGCTTACAACCCATGCAGAGGTGTGATTTTAGGGGAGCGACTGAAAGATTTTACCCCACAAGAAAAGAAAGAAGACTCAAAGTATCTCAATAAAGAATGCTTAACTTTATTCTTTGATGTTGCAAAGAAATCTCGTTCCTCAGCATATTTTTATATCCTGCTGCATACGGGACTCCGCACAGGAGAACTATGTGCTTTGCAATGGAAAGACATTGATTTTGTCAAACGAGAACTTCACATTTACAAGACCATCAATCGAACTGAGTGTTACTTTGATGAATTTGGGAAAAAACTGGATAGTCCAATCTCAAGTATCCAAATCACCACCCCAAAAAGAGCAGCAAGCAATCGAGTTGTGCCTATGACGGAAGGGGTTATGGATACTTTCCAGACCATAAGGGAGCAGCAAAGGAAAGATAAAAAAGGAAATAAAGATTGGGGAATATCAAATGATTTTTTAAAAGAATATCCTGATTTAGTTATGACAACCAAAAAAGGAAACTGTTTTTTGCCAAATTACATTGAAAAAGAATGCAGACGATTAGCAGGCATTCTAAACAGAAAGCAGCAACAAATTGCAGAAAGTGAAGGTAGGTCATACACACCAATTAAAATACATCCCCACATGTTCCGTCACACCTTTGTTACCAACTGTTACCAGAAAAAAATGGATTCCAGAATTTTGCTTGATATTGTTGGACATCGAAACATAAAAATGACAGATCACTATACCCACCCGGAAAAAGAATTCATGCATAGTGAGTTTGAAAAATACGAAAATTCACTTTAAAAGCCACAGAATAATTATTCAACAGGAATGTATAATATACACACTTGAAAATGCCAGTGTTTATGCGGAAATGAAAAAGGGTGTAAAAAGGGTGTAGTAGACCAAAAATGCAACGTCTAAAAATGCTTGAAACAAAGGAAAATACATGGGAATTTCAATAAAAAATATAAATGTGTCATCATTATCTCCGATGATGCAGCATTACGTAAAAACAAAAGAAGAATATAAAGACTGTATTTTATTTTACCGCTTAGGGGATTTCTACGAAATGTTTTTCGAGGATGCAGAAGTAGTGTCCAAAGAATTGGAGCTTACTTTAACAGGAAAAGATTGCGGTATGTCAGAACGTGCACCTATGTGCGGAATACCTTTTCACGCAGCAGAGGTCTATTTAAACCGCTTAATCAGCAAAGGATATAAAGTAGCAATCTGTGAACAAATGGAAGATCCTAAGCAGACAAAGGGGATTGTGCGCAGAGAAGTCATCCGTGTGGTAACACCTGGAACTACTTTAAACACACAAGCTCTTGATGAGACAAAAAATAATTACATTATGTCTGTGGTTTACGTTTCCAACCGCTTTGGCATTGCCATTGCAGATATTACCACAGGTGTATTCATGGTTACAGAAGTTGATGATGTACGAAAACTGCTGGACGAAATTTATAAATTTTCCCCTGCAGAGCTTGTATGCAACGAAGCCTTTACCATGAGCGGTATTGAAATTGACGAGCTGAAAAATCGTTTAAATATTTCTCTCTCTGCTCTTGATAACTGGTATTTTGATGATGATTTATGTGCACGTACTTTAAAAGAACATTTTCATGTAGGAACACTGGAAGGATTAGGTCTCAAAGACTATAACTGTGCAGTGATTGCAGCTGGCGCATTGTTTACCTACCTTTTGGAAACGCAGAAAAATTCTATGGAACATTTGCGTCAGATAACTCCGTATATCACAGACAAATATATGCTCATTGACAGTTCTACAAGACGAAATCTGGAACTCACTGAAACCATGCGGGAAAAAGCCAAAAGAGGTTCTCTTTTATGGGTACTGGATAAAACCAAAACAGCCATGGGTGCCCGTATGATGCGTAGCTTTATTGAGCAGCCATTAATTGATGAAGGGGAAATCAATGCACGTTTAGATGCAGTGGAAGAAATCAACTGTCATGAAATGGATAGAGAAGAAATACGGGAATATTTAAGCCCTGTTTATGACATGGAGCGTTTAATCAGCCGTGTCAGTTATCAGTCTGCCAATCCAAGGGATTTGATTTCTTTTAAAAGTTCTATTTCTATGATTCCTTACATACGTCAGCTTTTGTCCCAATTCCAGTGTGAAGAACTGAAAAAAGTATATGAAGAAATGGACGATTTGCAGGACTTGTACCAGCTATTGGAAGCCTCCATTGTAGATGAACCACCTCTTGCCATGAAAGAAGGAGGCATTATTAAAGAAGGCTATCAAGAGGACATTGACCATTTCCGGGAAGCCAAAACAAAGGGAAAAGTATGGCTGGCAGAATTAGAGGCAGAAGAAAAAGAAAAAACAGGTATTCGTACCTTAAAAATTAAATACAATAAGGTTTTCGGCTATTATCTGGAGGTTACTAATTCTTTTAAAGACATGGTTCCTGATTATTACACCAGAAAGCAAACTCTAACCAATGCAGAGCGTTATATCACACCACGTTTAAAAGAATTAGAAGATATGATTTTAGGTGCAGAAGACAAGCTTTATGCACTGGAATACGAAGCTTTTGTATCTATCCGTACAAAAATTGCCGCAGAAGTGGAACGTATTCAGCGAACGGCTCGTGCTATTGCCAAATTGGATGCTTACGCATCTTTAGCTCTTGTAGCTTCCCGCAATCAGTTCGTACGTCCCAAAATCAATACAAAAGGTGTCATTGATATTAAAAATGGCAGACATCCTGTAGTGGAAAAAATGATTTCTAATGATATGTTTATTCCAAATGATACTTATTTGGATAATGGAAAAAATCGTGTTGCTGTCATTACAGGCCCAAACATGGCAGGAAAATCCACCTATATGCGCCAGTCTGCTCTGATTGTTTTAATGGCGCAGATTGGTTCTTTTGTGCCCGCCGAAAAGGCCAATATCGGAATTGTAGACCGAATTTTCACTCGTGTAGGTGCATCCGATGATTTGGCAAGTGGACAGAGTACCTTTATGGTGGAAATGACAGAAGTTGCCAATATTCTGAGAAATGCCACTTCCAAAAGTCTTTTGATTTTAGATGAAATTGGCAGGGGAACCAGCACCTTTGATGGACTTTCTATTGCGTGGGCAGTAATTGAACATATCAGCAATACCAGAATTTTGGGGGCAAAAACCTTGTTTGCGACTCATTATCATGAGTTGACAGAATTGGAAGGAAAGCTGGCAGGAGTAAACAATTATTGTATTGCAGTAAAAGAAAGAGGAGATGACATTGTCTTTCTTCGAAAAATTGTAAAAGGCGGAGCAGATAAGAGTTATGGTATTCAAGTTGCCAAACTTGCCGGCGTTCCAGATTCTGTCATTGAAAGAGCAAAAGAACTGGTAGAGGAGCTTGTCAGTGCAGATATTACTACTACGGTAAAGAACATTGCTTCCGAAAATAAAAAACAAAAGACAAAACCTGTCATTCATTTTGACGAAGTAGATATGGAACAGATTTCTCTTTTTGATACAGTAAAAGATGACGATGTCATTGAGGAATTAAAGTCCATGCAGTTGGATGAATTACGACCGGTAGATGCTTTAAATATTTTATATCGACTTCAAAATAAGCTGAAAAATAGATGGTGATAAGAATTGAGAAAAATTGCAGTTTTAAGTCAGAATACAATTGATAAAATTGCTGCGGGAGAGGTGGTGGAAAGACCGGCTTCCGTAGTAAAAGAGCTGGTAGAAAATGCCATTGATGCAGGAGCTACGGCAATTACCGTAGAGATTAAGGAAGGTGGCATTTCTTTTATCCGTGTTACCGACAATGGAGGCGGTATTCCAAAGGAACAGGTTCCTCTGGCATTTTTACGCCATGCAACCAGCAAAATCACACAGGCAGAAGATTTACTCCAGATTACGTCCCTTGGATTTCGAGGAGAAGCTTTATCCAGCATTTCAGCGGTATCACAGATGGAGGTTATTACAAAAGCGCCGGAGGATTTCATGGGCGTGCGCTATGTGATTGAAGGCGGGCAGGAAAAGGTTCTGGAAGATGTAGGCGCACCAAACGGAACCACCATGCTGGTGCGAAATTTGTTTTTTAACACTCCTGCCCGAAAGAAATTTTTGAAAACAGCAATGACAGAAGCGGGATATGTAAGCAGCTATATGGAACAGCTTGCATTGTCCCATCATAATATTTCTTTTAAGTATATGGTAAATGGACAGTTGCGCCTGCACACCTCAGGAAATGCCAATTTAAAGGATGTAATTTATGGAATTTACGGAAGAGATATTACCAGAGAACTAATCTCAGTACAATACGAAAAAACAGGAATTTCTATTACCGGTTTTATTGGAAAACCTTCTATTGCCAGAGGAAACCGAAATTTTGAAAATTATTATATCAATGGCAGATATGTAAAAAGTAAGCTCTTAATGAAAGCTATCGAAGAAGCGTATAAGCCTTATATGATGCAGCACAAATATCCTTTTGTTTGTTTACAATACGATATTCACGGAGAAGATGTAGATGTCAATGTACATCCTACCAAAATGGAGGTACGGTTTCAAAACCAAAGCGCTGTTTACAATGCTACCTATGATTTGATTACAGAAGCCTTGGCAGGGAAAGAAATCATCCCTGAGGTTTCGCTTACACCAAATCCGGCCGCTGTAAAAAAGCAGCCACAACCAAAAGAGGAAAAAATACCCGTTCCCGAGCCTTTTGAAAAGAACCGGATTGCAGAAGAAAAACCGGTATATGCTCCCATAGGGCTTCGTCCCGCAAGCGCTGAGCCAAAAACAGAAAGTAAAACAGTACCTATAAGCGTAAGCGCGCCTGTAAAGCCAAAAGAGTCCGAAATACAGACAAAACCGGAAGAACAGAAGAAAGAAACTTTCCCACAAGAACAGCCGGAGATTGCAAAAGCAGAACAGCTGGAGCTTTTTGACAATCGACTTTTGTCAAAAGAAGCCCGTGTTCATCATCGTATCATCGGACAGCTTTTTGATACTTACTGGCTGGTGGAATATGATAATAAATTCTATATTATTGACCAGCATGCTGCTCATGAAAAGGTATTATATGAACGCTTTTTAAAAGAATTCGCCAATAAAGAAATTATTTCTCAGATGGTGTCACCACCGTCCTTGGTTTCTTTGAATTTACAGGAAAGTAACCTTTTAAAGGCAAATCTGGAAATTTTCCGTGAGTTTGGATTTGAAATTTCAGAATTCGGCGGTAAAGAATACAGTATTCATGCAGTTCCTGCAAATATTTATGGAATTTCTGTTCAGGAACTTTTTATACAGATTTTAGACAGTCTGGAGCAGGAACACGTTTCTAAAACGCCGAACATTCTTGCAGAACGAATTGCAACGGCAGCATGTAAAGCAGCGGTAAAGGGAAATAACCGACTTTCCGTAAAGGAGGCAGATGCACTGATTGATGAACTTCTCGGTTTGGAAAATCCATATAACTGTCCTCACGGAAGACCCACTATTATCTCCATGACAAAATATGAACTGGAGAAAAAGTTTAAACGAATTGTGTAGGTGAAAATTTTGAAAAAACCTTTAATTATCTTAACAGGTCCTACAGCAGTAGGAAAAACAAAACTCTCGATTGCACTTGCAAAAGCAGTAAACGGAGAAATTATTTCTGCAGACTCCATGCAGGTGTATAAACATATGGATATTGGTTCTGCGAAAATTAAAAAAGAAGAAATGTGTGGTGTTACCCACCATCTAATAGATGTGCTAGAGCCTGACGAAGAATTTCACGTAGTACGGTTTCAAGAAATGGCAAAACAGGCTATGGAAGAAATCTATGCAAAGGGAAAAGTTCCCATTCTTGCCGGAGGTACAGGCTTTTATATTCAGGCAGTGGTAAAAGATATTGATTTTTCAAAAGAAACTGAAAAATCACCAATAAGAGAAGAGCTGGAAAAACTGGCAGAAGAAAAAGGCTGTGAATATCTCCACGAAAAGCTACAGCAGATTGATCCGAAATCAGCAGAGAAAATTCATGCAAACAATGTAAAAAGAGTCATTCGGGCATTGGAGTATTTTGAGCTTACGGGAAAACCGATTTCTGCTCATAACGAAGAAGAGTCTTTAAAACAGTCTCCTTACAATGTGGCATATTTTGTTTTAAATGATATCCGTGAAAAGCTGTATGAAAGAATTGATGCTCGTGTAGATGCAATGCTGCAAGAAGGGCTGGTGGATGAAGTCTCCCTGCTTGCCGAGAAGGGATATACCAAAGACATGGTTTCCATGCAGGGCTTAGGATATAAAGAAATTTTGTCTTATCTGGATGGAAGCTGTACCCTTGATGAGGCTGTTTATATCTTAAAGCGAGATACCCGTCACTTTGCAAAGCGGCAGCTTACCTGGTTTAAGCGGGAAAAAGACGTTATTTGGGTAAATAAACAGGAATTTGCTTATCAGGAGGATAAGATTTTAGATTATATATTAGAAAACTGTAAGAAAAGAGGAGTATTACCATGCAGGAAATGATGGAAATGTACCGTGATTTAGGCATCAGCCCACAAGTGCTTGCCTTTGGAAATCAAATAGAAGCAGAATTAAAAGAACGTTTTCAGGAGATTGATGAAAACGCAGAATACAATCAGTTAAAGGTGCTTCATGCCATGCAGAAGAATAAAGTAAGCGAAGGCTGTCTTTATTCCTCTACCGGTTACGGCTACAACGATTTAGGACGTGACACCTTAGAAGAGGTCTATGCAGCTGCTTTTCATACAGAAGCAGCCTTAGTGCGCCCTTTAATTGCCTGCGGTACGCACGCTTTATCTGTGGCGCTTGCAGGAAATTTAAGACCGGGAGATGAGCTTCTCTCTCCTGTTGGAAAGCCTTACGATACCTTGGAGGAGGTTATCGGCATTCGTCAATCCAAGGGCTCTTTGGCTGAATACGGCATTACTTACCGTCAGGTAGAGCTTTTAGAAGATGGGAGCTTTGATTATGAGGGTATTCGAAATGCCATTACAGACAAAACAAAAATGGTGGAAATTCAGCGCTCCAAAGGATATCTCACACGTCCTACTTTTTCTGTATCCCAAATCGGAGAACTGATTTCTTTTATTAAAGGAATTAAACCGGACATTATTTGTATGGTAGACAACTGCTACGGCGAATTTGTAGAAAAAATAGAGCCAAGTGATGTAGGCGCCGATTTAATTGTTGGTTCACTGATTAAAAATCCCGGCGGCGGTCTTGCGCCAATCGGCGGATACATTGCGGGAAAAAAAGAGTATGTAGATAATGCAGCCTATCGTCTTACCTGCCCCGGTCTTGGAAAAGAAGTCGGCGCTACTTTAGGCGTTAATCCTTCCTTTTATCAGGGATTTTTCCTTGCGCCTACCGTTACCGCAGGGGCATTAAAAGGAGCGATTTTTGCGGCAAATATTTATGAGCGTTTAGGCTTTTCGGTTACACCCAACAGCACCGAAAGCCGTCACGACATTATTCAGGCAGTTACTTTTGGTACACCGGAAGGCGTCATTGAATTTTGTAAGGGCATTCAGGCGGCAGCTCCGGTAGACAGTTATGTAGAGCCGGAGCCATGGGCAATGCCGGGCTATGACAGTGACGTAATTATGGCAGCAGGCGCTTTTGTGCAGGGTTCTTCCATTGAGCTTTCTGCCGACGGACCGATTAAACCGCCTTATACCGTATATTTCCAAGGTGGTCTTACTTGGTATCATGCAAAATTAGGTATTTTAATGTCCTTACAAAAGCTTGCAGATAAAAATCTGATTACATTGCCACAGGAGTAAATTATGGAAAAGAAAAAGGTCTGTATTGTAGGCGGCGGAGCTGCCGGTATGATTGCCGCCATTATGGCAGGCCGGAAACAAGCAACCCCTAAAGGTTTTGAAGCGGGCTTGCCGCCATTATGGCAGCCAGAAATCATGCAGCCGTTACAGTTTTAGAGCATAATGAAAAAACAGGGAAAAAACTGCTGGCAACCGGAAACGGCCGCTGTAATCTTACCAATGAAAAGCAGGAAAAAAGCTGCTATCACAGTGAACAGCCTGAAATTCTCTGGGACGTTCTGCAAAATTTTTCTTTTGAACAGACACTGGATTTTTTTAAGGAAATCGGTATTTATCCTGTTTCAAAAAACGGATATTTTTATCCTTCCAGTATGCAGGCCTCCAGCGTACAAGAGCTTTTAGAAATGGAAGCCCGCTTCTTAAAAGTAAAAATCAAATGCAAAGAGCACGTAAAAGAAATTAAAATTTCAGAAACAACGGAAAGTCCAAAGTTTTCAGTGATAACCGATACATGGCAGTATCCTGCCGATGCGGTTATCCTTGCCTGCGGCTCCTGTGCTTCGGAAATTGACGGAGCAGACGGCAGTGGATATGCCTTAGCAAAGCAGTTGGGATTAAAGGTCATAGAGCCGCTTCCTGCTTTAGTTCCGTTAAAAGGCAAAGGAAATTACTTTTCCAAGTGGAGCGGTACTCGTATTTACGGAAAAATACAGTTACAAGCAGAGCAGAAAACCTTACAGACAGAAGAAGGCGAATTACAGCTTACGGATTATGGAATTTCCGGTATTCCGGTGTTTCAGCTCAGCGCTCTGGCAGCCAAGCTTCTGCAAAAACAGCGTTCCGTTACCTTGCTGATTGATTTCTTACCTGATTTTACAAAAGAAGAACTGGAAGAGCTTTTCCTGAAAAGAAAGGAGCTTTGTCCATACAAAACAACAAAAGAACTCTGTATCGGTCTTATTCCTAAAAAACTGATTGAAGTTCTGGTAAATAAAAAAACAGAAATTTCAACGCTGGCAGAGAAAATAAAAGCATTTCCGGTGGAAATTGTGGGGACAAAGCCGTTTTCTAATGCACAGGTATGTCAGGGCGGTGTTTCTCTGGAAGAAATTGCTCCTGAAACCATGGAATGTAAAAAAATTCCCAACTTGTATCTGGCAGGAGAGTTATTAGACGCAGACGGTATTTGCGGCGGCTACAATCTTCAATGGGCGTGGTCCAGCGGCGCATGTGCAGGAAAGGAGGCTGCTTTATGGTAAAAATTCAACAGATAAAACTTCCTGTTTCTCATACAAAAGAAGATTTGGAAAATAAAATCAAAAAGCTCTTAAAAATCTCCTCGGGAGATTTACTTTCATGGACAATTCGGCGCCAATCCTTAGATGCAAGGAAAAAGCCGGAGCTTTTCTTTGTTTATACCGTTGAAGCAGAAGTAAAAAAAGAAAAACAGGTTCTAAAAAAGGTAAACAATAAAAATATTATGTCAACAACTCCTGTGAGATTTTCTTATTTAAAAACAGATACAGAAGTTTCTCAAAGACCTGTCATTGTGGGCAGCGGACCTGCCGGACTTTTCTGTGCCTATTATCTGGTACAAGCAGGTTTAAAGCCTTTGATTATCGAAAGAGGCGAAGACGTAGAGAACCGCCTGAAAACCGTGGAAAAATTCTGGGAAACAGGAGAATTAAAGAAAGAGTCTAATGTACAGTTCGGAGAAGGAGGCGCAGGCACTTTTTCTGACGGGAAGCTGAATACCTTAGTAAAAGACACAAAAGGGCGCAATCAAGAGGTTCTGAAAATATTTGTAAAATTCGGCGCTCCCGAGGAAATTTTATATCAGCAAAAGCCGCACCTTGGCACAGACATGCTAATCGGTATTGTAAAAAATATGCGAAATTACATTGAAAATGCCGGCGGAGAATTTTGTTTTTCCTCCAAGATGACAGATATTCAAATTGAAAACGGAAAAGTAGCAGCCATTACTGTAAACGATACAGAAAAAATTAAAACTGATTGTCTGGTTCTGGCTATCGGTCACAGCGCCAGAGACACCTTTGCCCTGTTAAAAGATAAAAATTTGCCTATGGAGGCAAAGGCTTTTGCCGTAGGGCTGCGTGCGGAGCACCCCCAGACCTTAATCAATCTCTATCAATACGGGCAGGAAAGCTCTCCCTACCTTGGGGCGGCATCCTATAAGCTCACCCACAAGTGCAAAAATAATCGTGGTGTTTACAGCTTTTGTATGTGTCCGGGAGGCTTTGTAGTCAATGCTTCTTCTGAGGAAAAAAAGCTGGCTGTCAATGGTATGAGCTATCAAAACCGTGGCTCTGCCAATGCCAACAGCGCCTTAATCGTTACGGTAACACCGGAAGATTTTCCGGGAACAGACGTACTTCGAGGCATGGAATTTCAAAGAAGACTGGAAGAAAAGGCTTATGAGCTGGGAAAAGGAAATATTCCGCTTCAGCTATACGGTGACTTTACGGAAAATAAAACATCAGAGACTTTCGGCAGCGTACTTCCCTGTATGAAAGGCAGGTATACCTTTGCCAATTTAAGAGAATTACTTCCGGAAGAGTTAAACGCAGCGCTTATCGAAGGGATAGAAGCTTTTGAAAAAATCATTCCCGGATTTTCAAGAAAAGACGCTGTTTTAAGCGGAATTGAGAGCAGAACCTCTTCACCGATACGAATTCTTCGAAATGAAGCGTTTGAATCTGCAATTTGCGGAATTTATCCCTGCGGCGAAGGCGCAGGCTATGCCGGCGGAATTACCTCCGCAGCCATGGACGGTTTAAAAGTAGGCGAAGCAATTATGAAAAAAATCATAAATTTTTGTTAAGGCATATACATCGTTTTTAATCTGTGCTACAATAAAACTTGTTATAGCCAATTGCCGGAGAGCTTATAACAAAGTATGACAAAATATACAACGATTAATCAAATGCCCGAGGAAGACAGACCTTATGAAAAGTGTCTTCGTATGGGCGCAGAGTGTTTAACGGACAGCGAACTTTTAGCAGTCCTTTTAAGAACAGGAACAAAGGGAAGCCCGTCTGTGGAGATGGCAGAAGAAGTTCTAAAGCTCTCCAAAGATAAGGAAGGACTTTTGGGACTGCATCAACTAAGCCTTGCACAGCTTCAGGCAGTCAAAGGCATTGGAAAGGTAAAGGCAATACAGATTAAATGTATCGGGGAGCTTTCCAAAAGAATTGCCACAGCAACTGCCAAAAAAGGGTTGTCTTTCCGCCATCCTGCCAGTATTGCAGATTACTATATGGAACAGCTTCGCCATGAGGAGCAGGAGCTTTTAATCTGTATGATGCTGGATACCAAAAACCATCTGTTGGGAGATGAAATGATTTTTAAAGGAACAGTCAACAGTTCTTTGGCAAATCCCAGAGAAATTTTTCTTTCTGCGGTTTCCTATCATGCAGTGGGAATTCTTCTGGTACATAATCATCCCAGCGGCGATTGTACACCCAGTCAGGCAGATGTTGATTTTACTCAAAGAGTAAAGGAAGCGGGGGAGCTCTTGGGAATTCCTTTACTGGACCATATTATTATCGGGGATTGTAAATATTTAAGCTTTCGTGAACAGGGGATTTTTTAAATGTTAAAAGATAAAGGGGAGCATTCAAGTGCTATTACACAAAACGTTTGGAGTAGACCTCGGAACAAGTACAGTTAAAATTTATTCACAGGATAATGATACCATTATCACAGAAAAAAACATGATAGCCATTCGAAACCAAAATCAGATTTTGGCAGTAGGAAATGAAGCATATAAGATTTTTGAAAAAAATCCGTCTAATGTATCTGTAATTTCACCTATGGCTTACGGGAAAATTGCAGATGTCAATCATACTGAGATGGTTTTACAGGCTTTACTCGAAAAGATAAATGCAGGTGGATTATTTAATAATAATTTATACCTGGCTGTTCCTTCCGATTTGTCGGAAATAGAGCAGCGTGCCTACTATACCATTGGAAATTCCAACAGAAAAAATAAAATTTATATGGTAAACAAGACCATCGCCGATGCGGTGGCTCTTGGAATTCCCATCAATAATACAAAGGGAAGCATGATTGTAAATATCGGAGCGCAAAGCACGGAGATTTCTGTAATCGAAAGAGGAAAAATCGTTCTAAGCAAGATTATTGCTATGGGCGGAGCGCAGTTAAATGAAGCGATTGTAAACGAAGTGCGGAAAAACTACAATCTTCATATTGGAAACAGAACTGCCAGAAGATTGAAGTTTTCTTTGGCATATTTAAAAGAAGATATTAAAGAAGCCCGAAAAATTGTCGGTGTTGACAGCCTTTCCGGTCTTCCCAGAGAGGGAATTATCCCCTCTGATATGATTTATCAAACAATTTTAGGACCGGTTCATACCATTTGTCAGGAAATCCGCTCTTTTCTGGAGAGAACTCCTCCTCAGATTTATCAGAATATTCTGGAGGAAGGTATTTTTCTTGCAGGAGGAACAACGAGAATTCCGGATATTGACTGGTTTTTAAGTCAGGAAACCGGACAAAAGGTACGTTTATCCGGATACTATGAGCATTGTACCATTTGCGGATTAAAAGAAATTATCGGAAACCGTACCTTACACAAGTGGGTTCAATAACAAAAAGAAAAGCTGAGGTTTTAAACATGAAAAAAAAGCGTAATTGGACATTTAAAAGTAAACATGTCCTCATAGCTATGGGCTTAATTTGTATCAGTCTTATGATTTTTGCGGCGGCAGTAAAATTTCCCGTTGCACCCATAAGAAATGCGGCAGGCTATGTCATTGTTCCTTTTCAGAAAGGAATTAATCAAATCGGAAAAGTTCTGGACAATGCAACAGCCGGATTTCAGAATAAACAAACATTAGTAAAAGAAAATAAAAAACTTCAGAAAAAAGTAGACGAACTGACTGCTGAAAACAGCCGCCTGACACAAGGCTTAACAGAACTGGAGCGTTTGCAGGAATTGTATCAACTGGACCAAAGTTACAGCGAATACGACAAGGTAGCTGCCAATGTAATTTCCAAGGATGCCGGAAACTGGTTTTCTAATTTTACCATTGACAAGGGAACAGAAGACGGTATTCAGAAGGACTGCAACGTCATTGCAGGAAGCGGATTGGTGGGAATTGTCACAGAAGTAGGTAAAAACTGGGCAACCGTGCGCTCCATTATTGACGACACCAGCAATGTCAGCGCCATGACCATGAGCACCTCTGACCGCTGTATTGTAGCCGGTGATTTACGTCTGATTGATGAAGGAAAGCTCCAGTTTATTCATTTAAAGGACGAGGACAACAAAATTCAGGAAGGTGAAAAAATCATTACCTCAGATGTCAGCGATAAGTTTTTAAAGGGTATTCTCATCGGATATGTAAGCGATATCAAGGAAGATCCCAATAATCTGACAAAAACAGGAACCTTGACACCTGCCGTTGATTTTGAACATTTAAGTGAAGTTTTGGTTATTAAAGAACTGAAACAGCAGAAAGGGGATACTGAATGAGAGTCAAGCGAAGAATAGTGGAAGCTGTCATTATCTTGTTATGCTTTATTTTGCAGGGAACTGTCTTTCAGGCATTGTCCATTGGCTCTATTACTCCCAATCTTCTGCTGATTATTACCGTTGCTTTTGGATTTATGCAGGGAAAATTATCCGGACTTTGGATTGGCTTTTTCTGCGGAATTTTACAGGATGTTTTTTACGGAAATCTTTTAGGGTTTTATGCTTTCATCTATCTGTGCATCGGTTATGCTGCCGGATGCTGCTGTAAAATTTTTTACGAGGAAGAAATCCGTGTTCCCATGTTATTAGTGGCTGTGGGAGATTTGCTGTACGGCATAATGGTCTACGGCATGCAGTTTTTAATGCGGGGGCGTTTGGAATTCTTCTATTATTTCGGAAGAATTGTCATTCCCGAAATGCTGTATACCCTATTGATAACCGTTATTTTTTATAAACTTTTATTTAAATTGAACAAGAAAATGACAGAACTGGAAATGAAAGAGAGAGATTCCATTTGGCTAAGAAAATAAAAAAACTATTGAAAAAAATCGGTTTGAAAAGAACCACTGTACTTATTTTAGTATTTTGTATTTTATTCGGCGTACTTTTGCAAAGGCTTTTCTCCTTACAGATTATCCACGGAAAAGAGTATGCGGAAAATTTTAATTTAAGCATCACAAAAGAACGAACACTAAAGGGAACCAGAGGAATTATCTTTGACAGAAACGGCAAGCCTCTTGCCTATAATCAGCTTTCCTACTCCGTTATTCTGGAGGACAACGGAACTTACGAAACCACCAGAGAGAGAAATCTCACTTTAAATCACATTGCTTATGAGATACTGAATATCTTAAAGAAACACAATGAAGCTTTAAGTGTGGATTTTCATATCGTACTGGATGAAGAAGGCAATTATGCCTTTGATACCACCGGTTTTAACCTTAATCGTTTTAAAGCAGATGTTTATGGACAGGCTAATATTGAAAAGCTGAAAAAAGAGGAGCTTAACGCATCTCCTGATAAAATGATAGCCGATATGTCCAATGAAAAGCGTTTCGGACTGGTTAACGAAGAAAAGCCCTATACCAAAGAAGAACTGGAAAAATACGGATTGCCGGAAACCTTTACAAAAGAAGAAACTCTGGATATTCTGAAAATCCGTTATATTCTTTCTACCAACAGCTTTAAAAAATATGTTCCGGTAACGCTGGCAACAAACGTCAGTGAAGAAACCGTAGCGGAAATTATGGAGCGCAAAGATGATTTGCAGGGCTTGGATATTGAGGAAGACTCCATTCGTGTATATGACGAAGCAGAAGCCTTTGCTCCGATTATCGGCTATACGGGAAAAGCAGATGCTGACGAGCTGAAGGAGTTAAAAGAACAGGGACATAAATATTCTGCTGATGCAGTAATCGGTAAATCCGGTGTGGAAAAGATAATGGAAACCCAGTTACGGGGAACAGACGGTTCCGATAAAGTTCTTGTAGATACCATGGGAAAGGCTTTGGACACCGTTAAAAATTCCAGAAAAAATCCAAAATCCGGAAACAACATTTATTTGACATTGGATAAAGATTTACAGCGTATCAGCTATAATGTTTTAGAGCAAAAAATTGCCGGTATTTTGGTTGCTAATATTATTAATGCAAAAGAATTTAAAGTAGAAGAGGGCATGGATACAGCAGCTATTAAAACGCCAATCTACGATGTCTATAATGCGTTAATTGAAAATAGTGTGCTGGATATCAGTCACTTTAAAGAAGAAGATGCCACGGAACTGGAAAAAGCAGTATACAGTGTTTTCCAACAGCAACAGGAAAAGGTCTTTCAGCAAATTAAAGAGGAGCTGACAAAAGAAACACCTGTGGCATATAAAGACCTCTCAAAGGAAATGCAGGAATATCAAAGCTATATTGTAAATGAATTCCTGACAAGAAAAAAAGAAATTTTATCCATGGACGCTATTGATGCCGCTGATCCTACTTATATTGCATGGTCAAAGGACGAGAGCATCAGTTTAAAAGAATTTTTGACTTACGCTGCCGGAAAAGACTGGATTGATATTTCACAGTTTTCAGCAGAAGGTGATTATCTGGATTCTTCTCAGGTATATACGGCTCTTGCCGATTATCTCACCAATTCTCTTGCTGATGATACAGGATTTTCCAAAATCATTTATAAATACATGCTTCATTCGGATTTGATTTCCGGCGCACAGCTTTGTATGCTTTTATATGATCAGGGAATTCTGGAAGCAGATGAAGCAACTTATAGCGCCTTGCAGTCCGGTTCTATGACAGCGTATAATTTTATGATAGAAAAAATCAGTAATTTAGAGATTACACCTGCGCAGCTTGCCTTAGATCCCTGTTCCGGCTCTGTGGTAATCACCGACGTTAAAACCGGTGAAACACTTGCCTGTGTCACTTATCCGGGATACGACAATAATCGTCTTGCCAATAACATGGACACCGAATACTTTGCAAAGCTGTCTCAGGACTTATCAAGACCATTTTATAATAAGGCAACCCAGCAGCTTACTGCTCCCGGTTCTACCTTTAAAATCGTAACTGCCGTAGCCGGTATGGAGGAAGGCATTGTAGACAGCAACTATGGCGTTGTCTGCGGCGGTCGTTTTGATAAAATTCCAAACGGTCCGTATTGTTGGAACCGCTCCGGACACGGATATATGAATGTAGTATCCGGTATTACAAATTCCTGTAACGTATTTATGGGACAGGTAGCTTATGATTTGGGAACAGATGCAAACGGCAGTTTCTCTGACTCTCTTGGTATTGATAAGCTTCAAAAATATGCAAATATGTTTTTATTAAATGAAAAATCCGGCTTGGAAATTACAGAGGTATCTCCTCAGATTTCAGAAGAAGATGCCATCCGTACTTCCTTTGGACAGGCGAAGAGCGTTATGACCACTTCCCAGTTAGCCAGATATGTAACAACTATTGCCAGTCGGGGAACCAGCTATGAGCTTACCCTTTTTGATAAAGCAACAGATGCTGACGGTAATTTGGTAGAAGACTACCAGCCGGCAGTAAAAGGAGAAATGGATGTAGCAAGCAGCACTTGGGATGCCGTACACAAAGGTATGCGCGGTGTTGCAAAAAACAGTCCTATTTTGAGTTCTATGAAGCTTTCTGTTGCAGGAAAAACAGGTACAGCTCAGGAGGATATGAGCCGACCGTCCCACGGTCTCTTTATTGGATTTGCTCCTTATGACAATCCGGAGGTAGGCGTGGCAGTCCGCATTGGTAACGGATATTCTTCCAGTAATGCGGCAAGTGTAGCAAAAGATATTCTCAATTATAAGTACAATTTTGCAGATGAGTCTGACATTGTCACAGGCGCTGCAACAGCCAGTGACACAACAACAACGCACAATGACTAAGCAGAACTCTGTAAGGCACATACGAAAAAGAAAAAGAGGGTATCAGGAGGATTTTGTATGAGTGAAATTATTGTAATTACGTCTGGGAAAGGCGGCGTGGGTAAAACCACAGTGACGGCGAACATCGGTTTAGGTCTGGCAAAGCTGAATAAAAAGGTAGTTGTGGTAGACACCGATATCGGACTTCGAAATCTGGATGTTGTGCTGGGACTGGAAAACCGCATTGTCTACAATCTCATTGATGTGATTGAAGGAAGCTGCCGAATGAAGCAGGCGCTTATTCGGGACAAGCAGTGTGACAATCTGTTTTTACTGCCTTCCGCTCAGACAAAAGATAAAACTGCGATTACACCGGAGCAAATGGTGAAGCTGACCGAGGCACTTTCTGAAGAATTTGACTATATTCTTTTGGACTGTCCTGCGGGAATTGAACAAGGCTTCAAAAATGCCATTGCAGGAGCAGGCAGAGCCATTGTAGTAACCACTCCGGAGGTTTCAGCCATTCGTGACGCAGATAGGATTATCGGACTTTTACAGGCAAATGAAATGCCTCAAATTCAATTAGTAATCAACCGTCTTCGCATGGATATGATTAAACGTGGCGAGATGATGTCTGTGGAAGACGTTTCCGAAATTCTTGCCGTAGATTTATTGGGCGCTATTCCCGATGACGAAGCAGTAGTCATTGCAACCAATCAGGGAGAACCTCTATGCGGTAAGGACTCCCTGTCGGGAAAAGCATTTGAAAATATCTGTCGGAGAATATCCGGAGAAGATGTTCCTCTCATGGATTTCCGTACAAAAAAAGGTGTTTTTAAACGAATTTCCGGTATTTTCAAAAAATAGAAGAAGGAGGATTAGGAATGTTTCGATTTCCATGCAGACCATCCGGTTTTGTTGCAAAAGACCGCTTGAAGCTGCTCCTTACTTCTGAGCGGCTGGAATGTTCTCCACAAATGATGACCATGCTGCAAAATGATTTAATCCGTGCTGTAAACAAATATTTTGCTGTACACGAGCAAAAGGTTGAAATCCGTTATCGAAAAGATACGGCAACGGTAACAGCATATATTCCGTTACAGACAGATATTAAAAATTCATCTCCGGGCATGTTATTTCAGAGATGATGAAAGGAAACTTTAAAGACCAGAAGAAAAATAGGTGTTTTCATGATTAGACAATATAAATTACAAGATTACAACTTCAGATTGATAATTGTTCTTATGGCATTGACCTCAATGGGGGTGCTGCTGGTAGGAAGCGCAGACCCCAGTTTGCAGAAGAAACAGTTTTTAGGAATGGTTTTAGGGCTTATCGTTATGGTAATTGTATCCCTCATAGATTTTAGCTGGATTTTAAATTTCAGTTGGATTATGTATGGAGGCAACATACTTTTACTTCTTTTAGTAAAAGTAATGGGTACTGATGCAAACGGAGCTCAACGTTGGTTAAGTATCGGAGGGTTTCAGTTTCAGCCTACGGAATTAGCTAAGATTATTTTAATCTTATTCTTTGCCAAATTTTTTATGGACCATGAAGAAGACTTGAACACTTTGCGAACTCTGGTCAAAGCAGTTGTCTTAATTGCCATTCCATTGTCTTTAATTTTATCACAGCCGGACTTGAAAAATACCATTACGGTTGCTATACTTTTTTGTATCATGATTTATGTTGCAGGATTAAGCTATAAAATTATCGGCAGTATTCTTTTAATAGCAGTTCCTATGGCAATCGTTTTTTTATTTATTGTTGTCCAGCCTGACCAAAAATTGATTAAAGACTATCAGCGTGACCGAATTATGGCTTTCTTAAACTCAGAAGATGATGCGTATTCTGATGATGTTTTACAGCAGGAAAACTCTGTAACAGCCATTGGCTCCGGACAACTTACAGGAAAAGGACTTAACAACAATGAAGTAGCATCTGCCAACAAGGGAAATTTTGTTTCTGAAAATCAGACAGACTTTATTTTCTCTGTGGCAGGAGAGGAGCTGGGATTTATTGGCTGTACTGCCATTTTACTTATGCTGTTTTTAGTGATTTTGGAATGTATCCGTGTCAGTCTTCGGGCAAAGGATGCTTCGGGCAAGCTCATCTGCTGCGGTATTGCATCTTTAGTGGGAATACAGACGTTCATCAATATCGCCGTAGTAACAAAAATTCTGCCAAACACCGGAACACCCCTTCCCTTTGTCAGCTATGGACTGACCTCTATTGTCAGCCTTTACATTGGAATGGGACTTGTGTTAAATGTGGGATTACAAAAATATAGAACTTATAGGGAGGTTGAAAAATCATGAACATCGGATTGATTGCACATAACTCAAAGAAAAAACTAATGCAGAACTTTTGCATCGCATACAGAAATATTCTGTCTAAAAATACATTGTATGCCACAGGTACTACCGGAAGACTGATTGAAGAAGCTTCTAACCTGACTGTTCATAAATTTCTTGCAGGACATTTAGGCGGAGAACAACAGTTAGGGGCTATGATTGAACAAAATGAAATGGATTTAATCATCTACTTACGTGAGCCTTTAGCTCCCCAGAAGCAGGATCCGGATGTAAAGCGTATTTTTATGTTGTGCGATACTCATAATATTCCTATGGCAACAAATCTGGCAACTGCGGAAATGATGATTCGTTCCTTAGGAAGAGGAGAGCTGGATTGGCGTGAAATGTATAAATAAAAAAAGAAAAAAAACGTTTCTTCTAATGATTGCTGCAATCATTTTATGTCTTCTTATTATTTTAGGCGTTTTTCTCTTTTATAACAGCAGAAATTTCAAAGGAGAGTATCCTTATAATAAAAGCATACAGGCTTTTGGAACTTCTGCCAGAGAAGATGCTCTGGTTGCTCCCGGACTTTCCCGTAATCTCTGTGTAGGAGAAGATTTTACACAACTGGAAGGTATTCAAAGTGTTTCCGAAGAAATGGCAGGATTTTTCTCTCTTGGAGAAGGAACCATTCCATTTTCCAATCACTTATATGAAAAAATAGAGCCCGGAAAAGTAACCCAGCTTATGACTGCTTTGCTTGCGGCAGAGCATTTAAATTTAGAAGACGAGGCAGTCATTGAAGGAGAAGACCGTGTATACGGAAAAGAAGTCAGAAGCTGCGGTTTGCAGGAGGGGTATCATGTTACGGTCAAACAGCTTTTAAATGCCGTTCTTGTTTCTTCTGCCGAAGATGCCTGTCAGGCTCTTGCCCGACTTACGGGCGGTTCACAGGAAAGCTTTGTTTCCATGATGAATGAAAAAGCCACAGAACTGGGAATGACAAATACCCATTATGCAAATGCCACAGGATATTCCTCGGATGAGCAGTATACCACTGTCTATGATATTTATTTATTGCTCAACGAATTTTTAAAATATCCTGATTTGCTAAATGCCATGTCTTTATCAGGCTATACCATCAATTACACCACCCAAAAAGGTGAAGTAAAACAACGTTGGTTAGACAGTGATAATCCTTTTACTGCCGGAAAGGTGACAATACCAAAAGACGTTACTGTCTTAGGCGGTAAAACCTTCACTTCAAAATCCAACAATTATGCGGCCTTATTAACCCAGAATAAATACGGTGAATTTTATATTTCTATTGTATTTCATGCGGAAACAGAAAGCGCCTTGATGGAAAGAATGTCTGAAATGCTGAGCCAGACAAATAGATAAAAAATTACTATATTTTTTTATTTTACCATTGAATTTTCGAACAATATGCACTATAATTATTTTAACGATAACCACGTTTTTGGTAAATATACATATTACGTGCGGCTAAGGAGGAAATTGCGATGGTTCAGTTAATTGTAGGCGAAAAAGGAAAAGGAAAAACAAAAATACTTTTAGACAAAGTAAATACGGAGATTAAAGAAGCGAACGGTACCTTTGTTTATCTTGATAAGAGCAAAAAACACATGTACGAATTAAACAACAAAGTACGTCTGATTGATTTATCCGAATTTGACATTCAAAACAGCAGTGAATTTATAGGATTTCTTTCCGGCATCCTTTCACAGGACAATGATTTGGAAAAGATTTTCTTAGACAGCTTTCTTAAAATCTCAAAAGTAACAGATGAAGAACTTGCGGATGTATTAAAACGCCTGCAGACAATGGGCGAGAAATATCATGTTTCTTTTGTACTCAGTGTATCAAAAGATGCGGCTCAGTTGCCGGAATGTGCAAAAGAGATGCTTCTCGTTTCTATGTAATAAGCGATTTTCCTATTATACAATTCTACAAAAGTTCAAAAACAAAAACATGAAGATACAAAAAGCCATCACACAAGCTTGATTTTGCGTGGTGGCTTTTTGCAGTGCTGTTACATCTTTTCTCCAAAGGCCTGAATTCTTCCGAATAGGGTAAAAAGATATAATCCGCAAATTCCAACCAGTGCGTAAATAATTCTGGTTACCCATACCATATCTCCGAATAAGAAGGTTACCAGATTGAACCGGAAAAATCCGATTAATCCCCAGTTCACCGCACCGATTAAGGCAATTACTAATGCTGTGTAATCTAAAGCTCTGCTATTCATAAATGAAGCCTCCTTTATCCTTATTTAGTGTGTCCGCAAATTCCTGATTTATACAATTTTTTTCTATTGTGCTTCCATATAGAAAATGTTAAAATATTATATAATGCTGAAAAGACAATGAACAAAAAGGAGAGTAAAATTGTCAATCGGAAAGAAAATTTTAAAAAAACTCAAGCAGTTTTTTTTATTTTTGAAAAAGCTGCTGACCTTTAACATTACAACGATTATGTTTGGGGTTTTATTGCTTTATATGATTATTACCGTTATTTTATATGCCACCTCTGACCATGTAACCTCCTATCAGGTTACCGTAGGACCTTTAACGAAAAACCCCGTGTGCAATGCGCTGGCGCTGCGAGAAGAGCAGGTCGTACCCGCAGGAAGCTCCGGCTACATTGATTATTATGCCAGAGAAGGTATGCAGGTACGAAAAAACGGTTCTATATATGCACTGGATGATAAAAAAACAGAAGCTTCTGATGTAGAGCTTTCCGCAGAACAGTTAGCAAAAATGCGTGCCAACATGGCAAAGTTTTCCTATGGCTTCCAAGGCAGTGACTTTTATGACACATACAGCTTTAAATACGAGCTTCAGGGAAACATCCTTCATGCTTCCGGAGTCATGGAGCAAACCGATACCGCCGAAGAAGACACTATCCAAGAGGACAGCAATGTTTTAAAGGGACAGGCAGTAGGCTCATCTGTTTCACTGGGAAATCAGAAGGTCTATACTTCACCGGAAGCCGGAGTTGTGGTTTATTCCACAGACGGCTATGAAGAAAAAACACCGGAAGATTTAAAAGAAAGTGATTTTGATGAAAAAGCTTATAAAAAAACAGAGCTTTTGACTAATGAAAAAATCAAAAAAGGCGAACCGGTATATAAAGTAATTACCAGCGAAGAATGGACTTTAATGGTTCCTCTTACAGACAAGCTTGCTGCTACTATTGCAGACAGAACCAGTATTAAAGTAAAATTCTTAAAAGACGGAGAAAGTCAGAACGGAGCTTTATCCATTGTAACCATTGGCGACCAGAAGGTTGCACAAATTCACTTAAAAAACGGTATGGCACGTTATGCCTCTGACCGTTTTCTTGAAATCGAACTGGTTGTCAATACAAGAAGCGGGTTAAAAATACCGGTAAGCTCCATTGTCACAAAGGAATTTTATCTTATTCCAAGAGATTTCCTTGCAAATGGCAATAACACTGAAGGAAAAGGATTTATTCGAGAATTGCAGAGTAAAAAATCCTCCACCACGGAGTTTGTGGAAGCTGTCATTTACAAAGAAACGGATGCCGAAGGAAATGAGATTACTTATGACACGGCAGATACCGTAGGCGGATATTGTTATGTGGATAAGGAAACCTTCCAAGAAGGCGATGTTCTCATTAAACCGGACTCTAACGAGACCTTCGTAGTAGGAGAAGTAGATTATCTGGAAGGTGTCTATGGCATGAACAAAGGCTATGCCGTATTCCGACAGATTGAAATTCTGGATCAGAATGAAGAATACTGTATTGTGGAACAGGGAACTTCTTACGGACTTCAACCTTTTGACTATATTGTCTTAGACGGTGAAACGGTTCAGGAAGAAGATATTCTGTCCGGTACTTACTGATTATAAAGAAAGGAGACTGCAATGAGCGTCTGTGAAAATTATAAAGAAGTAGAAAAGCATGTGGAGGAAGCCTGCAAAAGAGCAGGCAGAAAACGTGAGGAAGTCACGTTAATTGCCGTAAGCAAAACAAAGCCCGTTTCCATGATAGAAGAACTCCTCCCTTTAAAGGTAACAGAATTTGGAGAAAACAAAGTACAGGAGCTTACCGCAAAGGCAGAGGTCCTTCCTGCCAATCTTCATTGGCACATGATTGGACATTTACAAAGAAACAAGGTCAAATACATTGTTGACAAGGCTTGTTTAATTCATTCGGTGGACTCTTTACGTCTTGCTGAAGAAATCAGCAAGGAAGCCCAGAAAAAACAGGTTACAGCAAACATCTTAATTGAAGTAAATGTAGCAGAGGAGGAAAGCAAATTCGGAGTATCCACAGAAGAAGCTCTTTCTTTGGTTGAACAAGTATCGCTTCTTCCCAATATTGCCGTAAAAGGACTTATGACCATTGCTCCTTATGTGGAAAATCCGGAAGAAAACAGATGGATTTTTCAAAAATTAAAAAATTTAAGTATTGACATTAAAGGGAAAAACTTTGATAATGTTACTATGGATGTCCTGAGTATGGGCATGACAGGCGACTATGAGGTTGCCATTGAAGAAGGCGCTACCCATGTTCGAGTGGGAACGGGTATCTTCGGAGAAAGAAATTATACCATATAACAGATAGGAGATTTTATAAAATGAATATTTTAGGTAAATTTATAGATGCGGTAAAAGTAAACGATGATTTCGATGATGAAGATTTTCTGGATGATTTAGATGACGATTTCGATGATGAAAAACCGAAAAAAAGATTTTTCAAGAAATTAGACGATGACTTTGATGATGATTTCGACGATATTCCTTCCTCAAAGAGCTACAAAAAGGCAGAAAAGCAGACCGCTGCAACAAAACAGCCAAAGCCTGCAAAACAAGCTGCCTCTGCTTCCAGCAAGGTGACACCTATGTACAATGTGAAAAAACCAACATCTTCCAGTGAAGTCTGTGTAATCAAGCCAAAACAGTTTGATGATGCCACAGAAATCGTAGATGCACTATTAGATAACTGTACGGTAATCTTAAATCTGGAAGGTCTGGATATCAATCTTGCCCAGCACATTATTGATTTTACTTCCGGTGCAAGCTATTCTATTCAAGGAAGTATTCGTAAGGTTTCTTCTTACATCTTTATCTTAACACCGGAAGGTGTGGATATTACCGGTGACTCTCAGGACTTGCTCAATGATATCACAGGCGCTTCCATGTATGAGGGGATTTAATTTTGCCTTATGGAAAAAGAAGAATTATTTAAAAAACGTATGTTAGAGTTAAGTAAGAAATCCTATTACAGGGGAATTCTTACTTACTCTGATTTCTTGGATTTAAACGAACAAAATATCCTTCACAGCCTTTCTTTTTCAGATACAGGCGTTCAAGTTCTGTTATTTGGAGGCTATGAAACGGCAGAGCGTCAGATGGCGGCATTCGTATCTGATGCTTTTTGTTGTAAAGAGGATTATCCCATTGCCTGTATCAAAATATCTCCGTTAAACAAAAAATTTTCCGATGCTTTAACCCATCGTGATTATCTGGGCTCTATTTTAAATCTGGGTATTGAACGGTGTAAAGTCGGCGATATCTTAGTGGAAGAAGACGGCGCTTTTGTCTTTTGTCATACTTCTATGGCAGATTTTCTCATAGAAAAAGTATGCCGTATCAAGCATACTCCTGTAAAAGCAGAACGAATTACAGAGGAAAGTCAACTTCCAACTCCCAAAAGAGAAGAAATTTCCGGTACGGTTGCATCTCCTCGTCTGGACAGCGTTATCGGGCTGGCTTTTCGCACTTCCAGAAGCAGTATGATTTCTTACATTGAAGGCGGAAAAGTATTCATAAACGGGAAAAGTGTTGTTTCTAACGGATACACATTAAAAGAAGGCGATATTGTTTCTGTTCGTGGAAAAGGGAAATTTCAGTTTCATTCTGTAACCAGTAAAACGAAAAAAAATCGCTATCATGTGATTTTATATAAATATTGTTAGACAGGAGGGATTTCAATGGAGCAGGAAATTTTACAAGTAAAAAAGGCAGGGGATTTCCATTATAACATTTTCTTTGAAAAAAGCTTTGAGAAGCTTTCCGAAAAATTAAATGCTTTAAACAAAAAAGGAAGAAAAATCTGTATTGTGACGGACAGCAATGTTGCTCCCCTTTATTTAGAAGCCATAGAAAAAGAGCTTAAAAAGACAGATTTTATTTATACCTCTTACATTCTTCCTGCCGGAGAAGCCAATAAAAATTTAAAAGAAATTGAAGGAATTTATGAGCATTTAATTGTCAATCACTTTGACAGAGGCGATTTGCTGGCTGCTTTAGGAGGCGGCGTAGTAGGAGATATGACAGGATTTACCGCAGCTACTTATCTTAGGGGCATTGATTTCGTGCAAATTCCTACCACACTCCTTGCTCAGGTGGACAGCAGCATCGGCGGAAAAACCGGGGTAGATTTCGGTCAATACAAAAATATGGTAGGCGCATTCCACCAGCCTCTCTTTGTCTATGCAAACGTACAGGTCTTAAAAACCCTGCCGGAAACAGAATTTACCAGCGGTATGGGTGAAGTGCTAAAACACGGCTTTATACGCAGCAAGACTTACAGCCAATGGCTTTTCAACCATAAACAGGAAATCATGGAAAGACAGCCTGAAATTTGTCAGGAAATGATTTACAAAAGCTGCGTCATTAAAAAGACCGTAGTGGAAAACGATCCTTTAGAGCACGGAGAACGTGCTGTTTTGAATTTTGGTCATACCATCGGTCATGCTGTGGAGAAATTAAAGGATTTTTCTTTGCATCACGGACATTGTGTTGCCATTGGATGTGCTGCGGCTGCTTATTTGTCTCTGAAAAAAGCTTTCTTATCAGATGCAGAATATGAAGAAATTCTTGCACAATTACAGACATTTCATCTGCCTGTAACGGTTAATGGCTTATCCTGCGAGGATATTCTTATGACTACAAAATCAGATAAAAAGATGGATAAAGGACATATCCGCTTTATTCTTCTGCAAGGATGTGGGAACGCAGTAATTGACACCTCTCTTTCTGATGAAGATTTAACAGCGGCTATAAAAGAAATATGTAAGGAGAATAAGGAGGCTGCTTTATGAAAAACAAACAACGTATCTTCTCTTTTCTTCAACTGATTATTGCTGTTGCACTGTTGACAGGCTTTGACCAATGGACAAAATTTTTGGCTGTTGAAAATTTAAAAGGGAAGGCAGATATTCCTTTAATTCCCAATGTTCTCTATTTTCAATATCTGGAAAACAGAGGAGCTGCCTTTGGTATTTTTCAAGACCAGAAAATCTTTCTGATACTTTTAACCAGTCTGATTTTAATCGGTGTTTGCTATGTGTTATGGAAAATCCCCGCAGATAAAAAATACATTTATCTGAAGGTGCTGTGTTTCTTCATCACTGCCGGAGGCATCGGAAATCTGATTGACCGAGTACGACTTGATTATGTCATTGATTTTATTTACTTTGCACCCATTGATTTCCCTGTCTTCAATGTAGCGGATATCTATGTAAGTGTAGGTATGATTTTCTTATTTATTGTCGTCTTGTTTTATTACAAAGACGAAGATTTTGAGTTTTTAAAATGGAAAAGCAAAAACAAAGGAGTCTGATTTATGAAACAGCTTTGCCTGCAGGTAGACTCTGCATACGCAGGAGAGAGAATTGACAAATATCTGGCTGAGGTGATGAACGATTATTCCCGTTCCTTTCTGCAAAAACAGTTGAAGGACGGAAATGTCAGCGTCAACGAAAAAACAGCCAAAGCCAGCTTAAAAGTAGCGGAAGATGACGAGGTTCGTATTTTTATTCCGGAAAATAAGGAGCCGGATATTGTACCGGAGGATATTCCCCTTGATATTCTTTATGAAGACCAACAGCTTCTGGTAGTAAACAAGCCAAAGGGAATGGTGGTGCATCCCAGCGCCGGACATTATTCCCATACGCTGGTAAATGCCTTAATGTTTCACTGTAAAGACCAGCTTTCCGGAATAAACGGTGTATTAAGACCGGGGATTGTGCATAGAATTGATATGGATACGACAGGAGCTTTAGTGGTATGTAAAACGGATTTAGCACATCAAAGTCTGGCAGAACAGTTAAAAATACACAGCATTACACGAAAATATCGTGCCATTGTTCACGGACGATTAAAAGAAGATTTTGGAACGATTGAGGGAACAATCGGAAGACATCCTACTGACCGCAAAAAAATGGCAATCAACGTAAAAAACGGAAAGCCTGCAACCACTCACTACAAAGTTCTGGAGCGCTTTGACCAGTTTACTTATGTAGAGTGTGAACTGGAAACAGGCCGTACCCATCAAATCCGTGTACACATGAGCAGTATCGGGCATCCTCTTCTGGGTGATGTGGTATATGGTCCGAAAAAATCTGCCGTTCCTAATTTGCAGGGGCAGACACTTCATGCTATGGTTCTTGGTTTCCTTCATCCTGTTTCTAATGAATATATGGAATTTACTGCACCGCTTCCAGAGTATTTTGAAAAACTGCTAAAAAATTTCAGAAAATAGTCAAAAAAATATATACATTCACTAAAAAATGGATTATAATAACAGTAACAACAAAATCAGTATTGCATAAAAGAGAGGAGTGGTGGTTATGGCAGGAAATACAGTTATAACAATCGGACGTCAATATGGAAGCGGAGGACGTGAAATCGGAATGCGTCTTGCAGAGGAATTAGGTATTAAATGCTATGACAAAGAGCTATTAAATCAAGCAGCAAAGGACAGCGGTATTTGCGAGGAATTGTTCGAGCATCATGATGAAAAGCCCACAAACAGCTTTTTATACTCCTTAGTCATGGATACATATTCCTTTGGTTATTCTTCCGCAGCTTTTGCAGATATGCCCATCAATCATAAGGTTTTTCTGGCTCAGTTTGATGCGATTAAAAAACTGGCTCAGGAAGAGTCCTGTGTTATGGTAGGTCGTTGCGCAGACTATGCCTTGTCCGATTACGAAGGCGCTTTCAGCGTATTTATTCATGCGGATTTAGATAAACGAATTCGCCGTATTGCAACAAAATATGAGCTCTCTGACTCAGCGGCAAAGGATAGAATACGTAAAACCGACAAGCAAAGAGCAAGCTATTATAATTATTACACCAGCAAGAAATGGGCAGAAGCTGCCGGATATGATTTGTGTCTGGACAGCGGTGTTTTCGGCATTGATGGCTGTGTAGAAATGATTAAAAAAATGTTGGAATTAAAGAACCGTAAAATCTGACAAAAAACAAAATAATCAAGATACAAGATACAAGATAAAAGAAGCTGTCACTTTAAATATTATTCAAAGATATACATTTTCAGCGAATTTGTCGAGCACACCTTGAGATTACAAGCTCAAAGTGAGCGCAGACTGAGCATAAAATGTATAAATATTCGAAATATGTATTTAAAGCGACAGCTCCTCTTTATTTACTCCAGCCCGAAATCGAACTGTTTCGTATTGCCGTAAACATTCTTTCTTTTGCCCCCGGGGTTTCCTTTGTAAGTGTCTTTAAAAGCTCCTTAGCATATTGCCGTTTGGTATATCCGTCTACCGGACAGGGACTTTTCTCAATATCCAACTGGTATTTATTTTTAAAACCGATTACATCAGCCTCATTTACATAAAGCAGAGGACGAATGACCGTTAAATCCATACGGTCTAAATACGTTTTCGGAGAAAATGTGTGAAATCTTCCTTCGTAAATTAAAGAAAGCAGCATGGTTTCTACGACATCATCTTTGTGATGGGCATAAGCTACCTTATTACAGCCCAAATCCTTCGCAGCATTATTCAATGCACCCTTCCTCATTTTGGCACAGAGAGAGCAGGGATTTTGTTCTTTTCTCTCTTCAAAAATAATCGGAGCGATATCTGTTTTTACAAGGGTAAAAGGAATTTCCAAGCTGTCGCATAATCGCTGAATTTTGTCGGCGCAGAAGTCTTTATGCCCCAAATCAACTGTAATTGCCTCAAGCTGAAAATGCTTTGGATAAAAACGCATCAGACCGTGAAGAGCATAGAGCATGGTAAGACTGTCTTTTCCTCCCGAAACCCCAATGGCAATTTTATCTCCTTCCTCTATCAGTTGAAATTCATCTACCGCCTTTCTGGTAAGGCTTAATAATTTCTGTAATGTCATAAATCTATATCCTTTCAAATATCATTCTGTTTACTCAGAGAGCATAGCATAGATAGTGAAAAAAAGAAAGATTTTTTCTGTGTTTGTGAACACAAAAAAGGAAATACGTGGTATAATATTTGCACGTTGTGCAAATCAAGCCAATGATATTGGCTTTTCGTCCCATAAAAAATTAGGGTTTTTACGAACCGGTATTA